>DATFHM010000124.1:0-13801 GCA_035248385.1 Nocardioides sp.
GTACGCCGCCAGGCCGTACTGGCCCTCGACGCCGATGTTGAACAGGCCCATCCGGAAGCCGATCGCGGCCGCCACGGCCGCGATGTAGAGCTCCACGGCCAGGTTGATCATGTCGACCTTCACGTTGGCCTTCGGCGCGGAGAGCATGATCCGCCAGAAGTCACCGATGCCCGAGCTGCTGCCCGAGATCATGATGACCAGCGACGTCGCGACCACGGCGACGAGCACCGCGATCGCCGGCGCCAGCAGCGCCATCCCGACCGCCTTGGGTGCGTTCTTGAGGTAGGCCATCAGTCGTGTCCTCCCGTCATCGCGGTGCCGAGCTCGGCCGGGGTCACCGAGGCGGGGTCGAAGGTCCCGACCAGCCGGCCGCGCAGGATCACCTCGATGGTGTCCGAGAGGCCGATCAGCTCGTCGAGGTCGGCCGAGATCAGCAGCACCGCGAGACCGAGCTTGCGGGCGTCGCGGATGTGGTCCCAGATCGCGGCCTGGGCGCCGACGTCGACGCCGCGCGTCGGGTGCGACGCGATGAGCAGGACCGGGTCGCCGGACATCTCGCGGCCGACGATGAGCTTCTGCTGGTTGCCGCCGGAGAGGGCGCGGGAGTTGGTGTTGATCGAAGGGGTGCGGACGTCGTACTGCTGCACGATCCGCTCGGTGTCGCGCCGGGCGCCGGCGCGGTCGATCCAGGGGCCGCGCGAGCTCGGCGACCGGGTCTGGTGGCCGAGGACCCGGTTCTCCCACAGCGGGGCGTCGAGCAGCAGGCCGTGCCGGTGCCGGTCCTCGGGGATGTAGCCGATGCCGGCCTCGCGCCGGTGGCGCGTGCTCGCGGTGGTGATGTCCTCGTCACCGAGGGTGATCGTCCCCGTGGTCGGCTTGGTGAGGCCCATGATCACCTCGACCAGCTCGGTCTGGCCGTTGCCCTCGACGCCGGCGATGCCGAGGACCTCGCCCTTGCGGATCCGCAGGTCGATGCCGTCGAGGAGGGCGCGCTCACCCTCGACCAGCGAGATCCCCTCCAGCCGCAGCATGACCGTCTCCTGGACCGTCGACTCCGAGGTCTCCGGCGACGGCAGCTCGCTGCCGACCATCAGCTCGGCCAGCTGGCGCTTCGTCACCGAGCCGGGCTTGGCCTCGCCCACGGTCGTGCCGCGCCGCATGACGGTGATGTCGTCGGCGATCGCGAGGACCTCGTCGAGCTTGTGGGAGATGAACAGCAGCGAGTGGCCGCTCGCGCGCAGGTCCCGCAGGTTCGCGAAGAGCGCGTCGACCTCGTGCGGCACGAGCACCGCGGTCGGCTCGTCGAGGATGATCACCTTGGCCCCGCGGTAGAGCACCTTGACGATCTCGAGGCGCTGGCGGGCGGCGACGCCGAGGTCCTCGACCAGCAGGTCCGGGTCGAGGTCGAAGCCGAAGCGCGCGCACAGGTCGACGAAGGTACGTCGTGCCTTCGCGCCGATGCCGTAGAGCTTCTCGGCTCCCAGCACGCAGTTCTCGAGCACGGTCAGGTTGTCGGCCAGCATGAAGTGCTGGAAGACCATGCCGATCCCGACGGCGATGGCGTCGCTCGGTGACTTGAACACCCGCTCCACGCCGTCGACGACCAGCGTCCCGTCGTCGGGTCGCTGCACGCCGTACAGGATCTTCATCAGGGTGGACTTGCCCGCGCCGTTCTCCCCCACCAGGGCGTGCACGGTGCCCGGACGGATGGTGACGTCCACGTCGTGGTTGGCGATGACGCCGGGGAACCGCTTGCCGATCCCGCGCAGCTCGATCAGCGGCGCAAGGGCAACGCTCTCGCTCGTGACGACCACGGAACTCCTCAGTCGTGGGGACGGGACAGGGTCCGGGAGAAACCTACTCCCGGACCCTGTCCCTCGGAACAGCTGCTACCGACGGGTCACTGGACCTTGGTCGGGTCGGTCGGCACCTTGACGGAGCCGTCCTCGATCTTCTTCGCGAAGGCGTCGATCTGCGGCTTGATGTCGTCGATGAAGCCACCGCTGTACGAGACGCCGACGCCGTCGTTCTTGAGGTCGTAGGTCACGTAGCTGGTCTGCGGCTTGCCGTCCTTGACGGACTTGGCGAAGTCGAAGACACCGGTGTCGACGCGCTTGAGCGCCGACGTCAGGATGTGCGGCTGCTGGTCCGGCGTCGCCGAGCCGTACTGGTCGCCGTCCACGCCGATCGCCCACTTGCCGTCGCCCGCGGCGGTGACCGCCTCGAACGTGCCGGCGCCGGACAGGCCCGCGGCCGTGAAGATCACGTCCACGCCGCTGTCGAGCATGGTCTGCGCGATCGTCTTGTCGTCGGACGGGTCGTTGAAGCCCTTGTCACCCGACTGGACGATGTACTGCGACTGGACCTTGATGCTCGGGTCGACCGCGTGCACGCCGGCGGTGAAGCCCGCGTCGAACGGGCCGATGACCGCGCCGGGGACGGCACCGATGAAGCCGACCTTCTTGGACTTGGTCTTCAGCGCCGCGGCGACGCCCACCAGGAAGGAGGACTCCTGCGGCTGGAAGGCGTCGTAGGCCACGTTCGGGTTGGCCTTGCTGTCGGGGTCGAAGCCGTCGACCACGAGGAAGTTGACCTTCGGGTACTGCGGCGCGACCGTGTTGACCGCGTTCGAGTACAGGAAGCCGACGCCGACGATGGCGGTGGCGCCCTGGTCCGCGAGCTGCTTGAGCCGGTCGGCCCGCTGCGCGTCGGTCTCGCCGACGGTCGCCTGGGCGTCGATGCAGCTGGCGCCGATGTCGCTCACGGCCTTCTCCGCACCGGCGTACGCCGCGTCGTTGAAGGAGTGGTCGCCACGGCCACCCACGTCGAAGGCGATGGCGAGCTTGACCGGGCTACCGTCGGTGAGGCCGGTGCAGACGTCCGAGGACGCACCCGAGGTGGTGTCCTCGTGCTTCTTGCCGCACCCGGTGAGTGCGAGGGAGGCGATGACGCTCATCGCCGCGAGCTTGCTGATCGTACGCAAGACTGCTCTCCGTTCTGCGCCGACGGTCGGCGCGATGCTTCGCACCCTAAGCGGTGCTCTGCGCCGGTTCAGGCCCTTGACACGAAGTTGTTACCTGATCGAGTCCGGAGAGCGGAGGATCTCCAGCGCCCGCTACTCCTGGTCGTACGCCGCCAGCAGCCGGTCCGCCGCCAAGGGAGCGGTCAGCTCACCGGCCAGCACCGCGTCCCGAACCTCGTCGCGGATCGCCTTGACCCCCGCCGAGTGACGCAGCCGCTGGTCGAGCTCGTCGCGCACCAGCGCCCAGGTGAACTCGAGCTGCTGCTCGGCCCGCTTGCGGGCGAGCCCCTCGACCCCGAGGTGCTCGCGGTGGCCGAGGACCTGGGCCCAGACACCGTCGACGTCGTGGCCGGTCAGACCCGAGGCGGTCACCACCGGCGGCACCCACTCGCCGTGGCCGCGGACCAGGCGCAGCGCACCGGACAGCTCGCGGGCGGCGGCCCGCGCCTGCTGGGCGCGGGCGGGGTCCTCCGGGTCGGCCTTGTTGACCGCGACCACGTCGGTGATCTCGAGGATGCCCTTCTTGATGCCCTGGAGCTGGTCGCCGGTGTTCGCGATCGTCAGGAACAGGAAGGTGTCGACCATCCCCGCGACGGTCACCTCGGACTGGCCGACGCCGACGGTCTCGACCAGGATCGCGTCGTACCCGGCGGCCTCGAGGACGGCCATCGCCTGCACGGTCGCGCGGGCGACACCACCCAGCGTGCCCGCGCTCGGGCTCGGCCGGATGAACGCGTTCGGGTCCGTCGACAGCCGGGCCATCCGGGTCTTGTCGCCCAGCACCGAACCGCCCGTGCGGACGGAGGAGGGGTCCACCGCCAGCACGCCGACCTTGTGGCCCTCGCCGGTCAGCATCGTGCCGAGCGACTCGATGAAGGTGGACTTCCCGACCCCGGGCACGCCCGAGATCCCGACCCGCACCGACTCCCCCTTGGGCAGGCGCGCGAGCAGGTCGCGCGCCATCGCCCGGTGCTTGGGAGCCGTCGACTCCATGATCGTGATCGCGCGCGACACCGCCGCGCGGCGACCCTCACGGATGCCGGCGACGAGGTCGTCCACCAGGGAGTCGTTCACCCGTCAGTGGTCCAGCTGGTCCCGCAGCTTGCCGAGCAGGTCCAGGGCCGACTCGGCGATGACCGTGCCGGGCAGGAACACCGCGGCCGCACCCATCTCCTTGAGCGTGGGGACGTCGTCGGGCGGGATCACGCCGCCGATGACGACCATGATGTCGTCCCGGCCCTGCTCCGCGAGCGCCTTCTTCAGCGCGGGGAGCAGCGTGAGGTGGCCCGCGGCCAGCGACGAGACACCGACGATGTGGACGTCGGCGTCGATCGCCTGCTGCGCGACCTCCTCGGGCGTGGAGAACAGCGGGCCTACGTCGACGTCGAAGCCCAGGTCGGCGAACGCGGAGACGACGACCTTCTGGCCGCGGTCGTGGCCATCCTGGCCCATCTTCGCGACCAGGATGCGCGGACGCCGGCCCTCGGCCTCGGCGAATTCGTCGGTCGCCGCGCGGACAGCGGCGACCGCGTCGCCACCGGCCTCGTTCAGGGCTGCCTCGTCGCGGTACACGCCGGAGATCGTACGGATCACGGCCTGGTGCCGGCCGTAGACCTTCTCGAGTGCGTCCGAGATCTCGCCGACGGTGGCCTTGTTGCGGGCCGCCGCGACGGCGAGGTCGAGCAGGTTGCCGTCGCCGCGGTCGGCGGCGTTGGTCAGCGCCTGCAGCGCGGCCTCGACGTCGTCGCTGTTGCGCTCGGCACGCAGCCGCTCGAGCTTCGCGACCTGCTGGCGGTAGACCTCGTCGTTGTCGACCTTGAGCACGTCGAGCTTGTCCTCGGCGGGCAGGCGGAAGGTGTTGACGCCGATGACCTTCTGCGCGCCGGAGTCGATGCGCGCCTGGGTACGGGCGGCCGCCTCCTCGATGCGCATCTTCGGGATGCCCTGCTCGATGGCCTTGGCCATGCCGCCGGCCGCCTCGGCCTCCTGGATGTGCGCCCAGGCGCGCTCCGCGAGGTCGTGGGTCAGCTTCTCGACGTAGTAGGAGCCGCCCCACGGGTCGATGGAGTACGTCGTGCCCGACTCCTGCTGCAGCAGCAGCTGGGTGTTGCGGGCGATCCGGGCGGAGAAGTCCGTCGGGAGCGCGATCGCCTCGTCGAGGGCGTTGGTGTGCAGCGACTGGGTGTGGCCCTGCGTCGCGGCCATCGCCTCGATCGCCGTACGGCCCACGTTGTTGAAGACGTCCTGGGCGGTCAGCGACCAGCCGGAGGTCTGGCTGTGGGTGCGCAGCGACAGCGACTTCGGGTTCTGCGGGTCGAACTGGCGCACCAGCCGCGACCACAGCGCCCGGGCCGCGCGCATCTTGGCGACCTCCATGTAGAAGTTCATGCCGATGGCCCAGAAGAAGGACAGCCGCGGCGCGAACTGGTCGATGGTCAGGCCGCTCTCGAGGCCGGCGCGGATGTACTCGACGCCGTCGGCCAGCGTGTAGGCGAGCTCGAGGTCGGCGGTCGCCCCGGCCTCCTGCATGTGGTAGCCGGAGATCGAGATCGAGTTGAACCGCGGCATCCGCTGCGAGGTGTACGCGAAGATGTCGGAGATGATCCGCATCGACGGCGCCGGCGGGTAGATGTAGGTGTTGCGGACCATGAACTCCTTGAGGATGTCGTTCTGGATGGTCCCGCTCAGCTGCTCCGGCTTCACCCCCTGCTCCTCGGCCGCGGCGATGTAGAGCGCGAGGACCGGCAGCACGGCGCCGTTCATCGTCATCGAGACGCTCATCTGGTCCAGCGGGATGCCGTCGAACAGGGTGCGGGTGTCATAGATCGAGTCGATCGCGACACCGGCCATGCCGACGTCGCCGCGCACGCGCGGGTGGTCGGAGTCGTAGCCGCGGTGCGTGGCCAGGTCGAAGGCGACCGAGAGACCCTTCTGGCCGGCCGCCAGGTTGCGCCGGTAGAAGGCGTTGGACTCCTCGGCGGTGGAGAAGCCGGCGTACTGCCGGATCGTCCAGGGCTGCGAGGTGTACATCGTCGGATACGGGCCGCGCAGGAACGGGCTCAGGCCCGGCCAGGTGTCGAGCGCGTCGAGGCCCTCGAGGTCGGCAGCCGAGTACGACGGCTTGATCTCGATGCCCTCCGGGGAGTGCCACGACTGCAGGTCGCCGTGGACCTCGCCCGTCGAGGCGTGGCCACCGGCCAGCGGCTGGCCCTTGAAGCTCTTCGGAATGCTCATGCCAGGGCCTCCCGGGTCCGGTTGAGGAACGCGAGGGCGTCCACGCCCATCGCGGCCGAGTCGTCGGAGTAGTCGGTCGGCTTGCCGGCGATGATCACCCGCTGCGCACCGGCCGCACGGAGGGCGGCGGCCGCGTCGGCACCCCACTCCTCGTACGCGGGGTCCGACCCGGCCAGGCAGACGACCGCCTGACCGGCGTACGCGGCCACCAGGTCGTCGACACCGGCGGTCGCACCGGCGGTCTCGACGGCGATGCCGCCCGCGGCGAACAGGTTCGCGGCGAAGGTCGCGCGGGCGGTGTGCTGGGCGATCGGGCCGAGCGTGGCCAGGAAGACCGGCTTCGTGGCGGGGTCGTCGCGCAGCGCCTCGAAGGACGCGCCGTAGCGACGGACGAACGCGCCGTCGACGCTCGGCTCGCGGACCGGCAGCTCCTCGGCCAGGTTCGGGAACTCCGAGACGCCGGTGATCGGCTGCTTGCGCTTCGCGATCGCGGCCTCGCGGGCCTCGACCGTCGCGGCGATCAGGGGCTGGATGTCCTCGCCCTCGTCGAGCCGGCCGAACAGCTCCCACGCGGCCACGGCCAGGTCGTCGGTGAGCTTCTCGACGGCGTACGAGCCGCCGGCGGGGTCGGCCACCTCGTGCACGTGCGACTCGTCCATCAGCAGGTGCGAGACGTTGCGGGCGATCCGGCGGCCGAAGGCGTCCGGCTGGCCGAGCGGCTCGTCGAACGGCAGCACGGTGACCGCGTCGGCCCCGCCCACGCCGGCCGCGAACGCGGCGACGGTGGCGCGGAGCATGTTCACGTAGGGGTCGTACTTGCTGTACATGGGCCGGCTCGTGACCGCGTGCTGCCGCTGCACGCCCTCCGCTCCGGAGAGCTCGAGCACCCGGGCCCACAGCCGGCGGGCGGCCCGCAGCTTGGCGATGGTGGGGAACTGCTCGTCGGTGGCGGCGTACCGGAACTCGATGAGCCGCGCTGCGTCCGCGACGTCGACGCCGGCCTCGCTCAGCACCCGGAGGTACTGCGCCCCGGCGTACAGGCTCTGCGCGAGCTCCTGCACGTCGCTGGCGCCGAGGTCGTGCACCGCGGTCGCGTCGACGACGAGCCCGAGGATGTCGCGGTCCTGCGCCAGCTTGGCGACGGTGACGATGTCCTCGACGTTCTTCTGCGTGCCGGGCTCGACCAGGCCGCGCAGCGCGGCCCCGATCGGGTCGACGCCGAGGTTCGTGGCCGGGTGGAGCTCGGCGTACGTCGCGTGGTCAAGGAACGCCGACGCGACGGCGACCGGGTCACCCACCGGGTCGAGCACGACCGGGGCGAGGTCGAGCAGGACCTTGTCCAGGAGCGTCGCGAAGTCGGTGTCGGCGCTCGCGCCGATCCACAGCGAGGTCACGCCGCCGTCGAGGTCGACCAGGGCGTGCTCGTTGAGCAGCTTCTCCCCCGCGCCGGCCAGGCGGGCCCGGATGTCCCAGGCGCCCGCGCGCGTGGGGCGGCCGGCGGTCTGGCGGCCGTCCAGGTCGGCGGGCGTGCCGAGCGGTGTGATGACCACGCCGTCGAGCGTGGTGCGGGCCAGCTTGTCCCAGACCAGGCTGTCGGCGTCGTCCTCGGCGAGGCGTCGCGCCTTGCGGAGGACCGCGGCCGTGGCGGCCTCCCACTCCTCGCGGGAGTGCACGTCCTCGGGCTGCGCGAGCGTCAGCGGTGCATCAGTCACGGGTGACCACTTTATCGGCGCCCGATTCCTACTCCCGAGTATGTGACCAATCTGTGGCGGACATCGCCTTCCGGTCGTCTCCCGCAGAACGCCTGACAGCGCTCGTACGGCGGCGTAGCGTCGCCTGCGGCCATCCGGGTCCGGGTCCCGGATTCCGCTGCATCTCGGGACCAACCCCCATCTCGAAAAGGCACCCAGATGACCAGACCCCTGCCGTTCCGGCGCGCCCTCACGACGAGCGCCGCCACCCTCCTCGCCGGCGGCCTCGCCGTCGCGTCCACCATCGCGCCGGCCCACGCCGCCCCGATCCTCGCCATCGCACCGGCACGCGTCATCCAGTCGGACAGCGCGAGCCTGATGGCGATCACCGACAACGGGACGATCTACAACGGGTACGGCCCGATCACCGTCCTCGCACCGGACTCCGACGGCACCTACTTGCACGTGCTGAAGACGTTCACCGGCATGTCGGTGGCTGGGCAGAAGAGCTACCTGCCCAGCGCGGGTCTGGCCTGGGCCGACAGCGGCGCAGCGACCGTCACCGTGATGGATCCGAGCCAGGCCGGGGGCGCCTTCGTCGCGACCCGCGTCATCACCGGAGCCAACACCGAGATCGAGAGCCCGGCGGGTGTGGCCTGGGCGTCCGACGGCTCGCTGTGGGTCGTCGACACCAAGGTGCCCGACGGGCTCGGCGACACCAAGGACGGCGAGGAGTTCCTCCGGTTCGCGCCGGGTGCGGACGGCAACGTCGCCCCGGTCCAGGTCATCGGTGGCGACCGCACGGGCTTCGTGCCCAGCGGCACCAGCAGCCCGGTCGGCGGGCTCACCATCGCACCCCTGCCCAACCACGGTCTGGCGGTGTCCGCCGGCGGTCTGCGACCCGGGTTCTCGGTGTTCACGGGATCCCAGAGCGGCAACGTCAGGCCCGCCCACGTGGTCAACCTCGACGTCGGTTCGCCGTCGTTCATCTCCGCCGGCATCACGGCCGACGCCCAAGGTCGGATCTACATCGGCACGGGTGACGTGCACGGCAACTACTTCGGGAAGCTCGACGTGTACAGCTCGACGGGTACCCAGCTCCTCGAGCTGGGCGGCGCCCGGCAGAACTTCCGTCTCGTCCTGGCTCCTGCGGTGTCGCCGAACGGGGCCCTGGCCCTCGTCGACGGCACGATCACCGACCTCAGCGGCACCACGTACACCGACATCCGGATCGACGTGTTCAAGCCGCTGTTCGCCAAGCCCGGAGTGGTGCGCTCGCTGAAGGTGACTCCCTCCCGCGCCGCGCAGACCGTGAGCTGGCTCGCGCCCGCCAACCCGGGCGGCACGCCGCCGTCGTACGCCGTGGTGGTGAAGCAGGGCGCCAGGACGGTGCTCTCGAAGAGGGTGAGCACCACCAGGCTGGCCATCGCCCGCAGCGCGCTGCCCAAGGGCTCGCTGAAGGTGACCGTCACCGCGGTCAACATCGGCGGTTCCGGGCCGGGCGCCAGCCGGACCTTCACCAACTGACGCCGACCGGACACCTGCCCACGGCCGGGGACTGAAGTCTCCGGCCGTGGGTAGGTTCTTCGCTCGTGAAGGTCAAGGACCCGAGTGGGCAGACGTGGCGGGTGACGCGGCGATGGGTGCCGTGGCGGCGCCGCATGAGGGACGTGGACCTGGGAGGCGGCTGGGACGCACCCGACCTGAACGGGCTCGGTGACGACCCGATCAGCGCGATCATCGCGATCGTGCTGCTGGTCCTGGCCTTGCCCTTCCTCCTGCTCGGGCTGGTCGTCGCGGCGGAGTTCCTGCTCCTGCTGCTCCTGCTCCCCGTGGCGGTCCTGGCCCGCGTCGTCCTCGGGCGGAAGTGGACGGTCGAGGCCCGGCGCGGCTTCGCGATCGTGTGGGACGCCCCGGCCGGCGACTGGCAGGCCAGCGGTCTGCGGATCCACGAGGTCGCCGACGCGATCCGCCGGGGCGAGTCCCCCGTGGAGCCGGTGGAACCGGCCGAACCTGTCGGCTGAGTTCACCCGGCGTACACCTCGAGGCACCTCAGCACGACAACCTCGGGCAACCTCGGCCCGCCACCGTGGGCCCATGAGGATCGCGCTGGTGACCGAGACGTTCTACCCCGCCGTCGACTCCACGACCACGACGCTCAAGGCGACGGCCGACCGCCTGGTCGACCTGGGCCACACCGTACGGATCATCGCGCCCGGCCCCGGGCTCGCCACCTACCGCAACGCGGAGGTCGTGCGGGTGAAGCCGCTCGAGCCGACCGGTCCGCAGGTCAAGGCGGCGCTGGAGGCGTTCGGTCCCGACCTCGTGCAGACCCACTCCCCGCGCGGCGTGGGCCGCAAGGCCCTCAAGCACGCCCAGCGGATGGGCATCGCCTCGATCGCCGTCGAGCAGTCGCCGGTCTTCGACCTGGCCGCGGACTACTGGCGCGCGAAGGTCGGCGGCCGCGCCGACCAGGTGCTCGTGACGTCGCGGTGGATGGTCGACCGCGCCGCCGAGCTCGGTGTCGAGGCCGAGCTGTGGACCCCGGGCGTCGACCCGGCGGCGTTCACCCCCGCGCTGCGCGACCAGTGGCTGCACACGTCCTGGTCGCGCGCGAAGTCGGCGCGCTCGCCCCAGACCGTGGTCGGGTACGTCGGCAGCCTCCACAAGCGTCACGGCGTACGCCGGCTGGCCGACCTCGCGCACCTGCGCGACGCCCGCGTGGTGATCATCGGCGACGGCCCCGAGCGCGACTGGCTGGCCAGGCGGCTGCCGGCCGCCCGCTTCACCGGCGCCCTGCAGACCAGCGACCTGACCGTCGCGCTGCCGACCCTGGACGTGCTGGTCCACCCCGGCGAGTTCGAGACCGACTGCCACGTGCTGCGGGAGGCCGCCGCCGCCGGCGTACCGGCAATCGCGCCGCGGGCCGGCGGCGCACCCGACGTCGTCCGGCACCTCGAGACCGGCCTGCTCTACGACCCCGAGGACCGGCGCTCGCTGCTGCGCGCGGCGCAGGCCGTGGTGGCGGACCCGCACCGCACCCTGCTCGGCACGCACGCCCGGGCCATCGTCGGCCGGCGCACCTGGGCGGACGCCGTCGACGAGCTGGTCACCGCGCACTACCCGGCGCCCGCACCGCTCGCCGCCTGATCCGCCCGGGCAAGGCCCGGGTTCAGACCTCGGTGCGGCCCTCGTAGTCCTTGTTCCGCAGGCCGATCTTGTTGCCGAGCCAGACGAGCGGGTCGTACTTCTTGTCCACGACCCTCTCCTTCATCGGGATGATCGCGTTGTCGGTGATCTTGATGCCCTCCGGGCACACCTCCGTGCAGCACTTGGTGATGTTGCACAGCCCGATGCCCGCGGCGCCCTGCGCCAGCTCGCGCCGGTCGTGGGTGTCGAGGGGGTGCATGTCGAGCTCGGCGTACCGCAGGAAGAAGCGGGGCCCGGCGAACGCCTCCTTGTTGTCCTCGTGGTCACGGACGACGTGGCAGGTGTTCTGGCAGAGGAAGCACTCGATGCACTTGCGGAACTCCTGACCGCGCTCGACGTCGACCTGCGCCATCCGCCGCTTGCCGTCCGCGTCGCGCGGCGGCAGCGAGACCGACGGCAGCTCCGCGGCCTTGCGGTAGTTGAACGACACGTCGGTGACGAGGTCGCGGATCACCGGGAAGGTGCGCATCGGCGTGACGGTGATGGTCTCGTCGGGCTCGAAGTCCGACAGCCGGCACATGCACATCAGCCGCGGCTTGCCGTTGACCTCGGCGCTGCACGAGCCGCACTTGCCGGCCTTGCAGTTCCACCGCACCGCGAGGTCGCCGGCCTGGGTGGCCTGCACCCGGTGGATGGCGTCGAGCACGACCTCACCCTCGGAGACCTCGACCGGGTAGTCGTTGATCTGACCGCCCTCCTGGTCGCCCCGCCAGATCCGGAGCTTGAGCTGATAGGCCATGGTCACTCCTCGAAGAACTGCATGAGCTCGTCAGGCATGACGGGCAGGGGCTGCTCGGTCAGGTCCACGCCGGTGCCGTCGGCGTTGAGTCGTACGACGAGGTTCTTGCTCCCCCACTCCGGGTCCGGACCGGGGAAGTCGTTGCGGGTGTGCCCGCCGCGGGACTCCTTGCGCGCCAGCGCCGCCTTCGCGACGGACTCGGCCACGAGCAGCAGGTTGCGCAGGTCGATGGCGAGGTGCCACCCGGGATTGTACTGGCGGTGCCCCTCGACCGACACGTGCTTCGCCCTCGCCTTGAGCGCCTCGATCTCGGTGATCGCCTGCTCGAGCTCGGGGGCGTCGCGGATGATGCCGACCAGGTCCTGCATCGTCTGCTGCAGCTCGCTCTGCACCGAGTAGGGGTTCTCCCCGCCCTCGTACTCGAACGGCGCGAGCGCCTGGCGCTTCGCGGTCGCGATCGCCTCGTCGGAGGCGACCGCGCGACCGCTGTGGCCCGCGGCGTACGCGGCGGCCGAGTCGCCGGCCCGCTTGCCGAAGACGATCAGGTCGGAGAGCGAGTTGCCGCCCAGCCGGTTCGAGCCGTGCATGCCGCCGGAGCACTCACCCACGGCGTACAGACCCGGCACCAGCGACTGCTCGGAGTCGGCGTCGACCTCGACGCCGCCCATCGCGTAGTGGCAGGTGGGGCCGATCTCCATCGGCTCGGCGGTGATGTCGACGTCGGCCAGCTCCTTGAACTGGTGGTACATCGAGGGCAGCCGCTTCTTGATGAACTCCGGGCTCCGCCGCGACGCGATGTCGAGGTAGACCCCGCCGTGAGGCGTGCCGCGACCCGCCTTGACCTCGGCGTTGATGGCGCGCGCGACCTCGTCACGCGGCAGCAGCTCGGGAGGGCGCCGGTTGTTCTTCTTGTCGTCGTACCACCGGTCCGCCTCCTCCTCGGTGTCGGCGGTCTCGGCCCGGAAGTACTCGGGGATGTGGTCGAACATGAAGCGGCGGCCCTCGGAGTTCTTCAGGATGCCGCCGTCGCCGCGCACCGACTCGGTGACCAGCAGGCCCTTGACCGAGGGCGGCCAGACCATGCCCGTGGGGTGGAACTGGACGCACTCCATGTTGATCAGCGTGGCGCCGGCCCGCAGCGCCAGCGCGTGGCCGTCGCCGGTGTACTCCCAGGAGTTGGAGGTGACCTTCCAGCCCTTGCCGAAGCCGCCGGTCGCGAGGATGACGGCCGGGGCGTCGAAGGTGACGAAGCGGCCCGACTCGCGCCAGTAGCCGAAGGCGCCGGCGATGGCCCCGTCGACCTTGAGCAGGTCGGTGACCGTGAACTCCATGTAGACGTCGATGCCCAGCGACACCAGCCGCTGCTGGAGGGTGCGGATCATCTCCAGGCCGGTGCGGTCGCCGATGTGCGCGAGCCGCGCGTAGCGGTGGCCGCCGAAGTCGCGCTGCGAGATCAGGCCGTCCTTGGTGCGGTCGAACAGGGCGCCCCAGTCCTCGAGCTCCATGACCCGGTCGGGGGCCTCCTGCGCGTGGATCTGGGCCATCCGCCAGTTGTTGAGCATCTTCCCGCCGCGCATGGTGTCGCGGAAATGGACCTGCCAGTTGTCCTCGGGGTAGACGTTGCCCATCGCCGCCGCGGCGCCGCCCTCCGCCATCACGGTGTGCGCCTTGCCGAGCAGCGACTTGCACAGCACGGCGACCTTCGCGCCGGCCTCGTGGGCCGCGATCGCCGCACGCAGGCCGGAGCCTCCGGCGCCGATCACCACGACGTCGTACTGGTGGCGCTCCATGCCGCCCTCGGCGTCGCCGGACATCTCGTTGCCGGTCATCGGGTGCCGGTCGGTCGTCATATCAGAAGAACCTCAGGTCGGAGATCGTGCCGTTGGACACCAGGTAGATGTAGAG
>DATFHM010000125.1:0-10755 GCA_035248385.1 Nocardioides sp.
AGCTCCGCGCGCGGCGTCGCCGCGGCCGGGATCAGCACCGTGAACCCGGCCGCGACGACAGTCAGGAGGGCGGCGCCGGCGTACCGCAGCCGCTGTGCGCGCGCACCCTGGGGGCGCCAGCGCGCGGGCAGGTACATCAGCACCAGCATCGGGATCAGGTAGCAGGCCCAGGCGAGCACCTCGACCACGCGCGGGTCGGGCTGGATGCCGAGCACGCCGGTGAACAGCGCGGCGCGGATCGAGCCGTTCGGCGCGAGCCAGGACAGGTCCACGGTGCGGCCCTGGCCGACGTTGAGCCAGCCGGCCTCGTGGGCGGTGCGGGCGGCGAAGATGACCAGCCCGGCGGCCACGAAGACCAGGAAGATCCCGGTGTACGAGAAGAACTTCTGCAGGTTGAGCCGGACGCCGCCGGCGAAGATCAGGTAGCCGAGGACGACGGCCACGACGACGCCGAGCACCGCGCCGAGGACGGCGGCCGGGGCGCTCGAGGCGTTCTGGAAGGTGGCCAGCAGGAAGACGGCGGTCTCGAAGCCCTCGCGCAGCACGGCGAGGAACGCCATCACCGCGAGGGCCGTGGTCGTGCCGGAGGCCAGCGCGTCCGCGGCGGCCGTCTCGAGCTCGGACTTGAGGTGGCGCGCGTGGTGGCGCATCCACACGATCATCCCGGTGACCATGACGACCGCGACAAGGCCGATGACGGTCTCCAGCGCCTCCTGCTCGGCCTGCGGCAGGCTCTTCTCGAGCAGGTCGAGGCCGATGCCGACGCCGATGCTGAGCAGCACGCCGGCGAGGACGCCGACCCACATGCCGCGCAGCGAGCCGCCGTTGCGACGCAGGAAGGTGGCGATGATCGAGACGATCAGCGCCGCCTCGAGCCCTTCGCGGAGGCCGATGACGAAGGTGGGCAGCACGTCGACCCCCTCGCTTCCCGGTTGATGTCGTGGTTTGGCAAGGCAACACTAACTTAGGCAAGCCTATCCGATCCAACCGGGGTCCCCCGGGGTGATCTCAGGGTCGATCCCAGGGTCACGCCGGAGGTACGCCGGTCCGCCGATCAGCAGACTCGGCGCCATGATCGAGATCCAGTCACTGACGAAGCGCTACCGCGACTTCACCGCCGTCGACGACGTGACCTTCACGGCCCGCCCCGGCCGGGTCACCGGCTTCCTGGGCCCGAACGGCGCCGGGAAGTCCACGTCCATGCGGGTCATGGTCGGCCTCACTCCGCCGACCTCGGGCACCGCCACCATCCTCGGCCGCAGCTTCACCGACCTGCCCAACCCGGGCCGCGAGGTCGGCGTCCTGCTGGACGCGTCCGCGCAGCACGCCGGCCGGACCGGCCGGGAGATCCTCACCATCGCGGCCCGCACCATGGGGCTGCCCAAGGGCCGCGTCGACGAGATGCTCGAGCGGGTCAGCCTCTCCGACCACGAGGCGAGCCGGCGGGTGCGCAATTACTCCCTCGGCATGCGGCAGCGGCTCGGCATCGCCGCGGCGCTGCTCGGTGACCCGGAGGTGCTCATCCTCGACGAGCCCGCGAACGGGCTCGACCCCGCCGGCATCCGCTGGATGCGCGACCTGCTGCGCGGCTTCGCCGACCAGGGCGGGACCGTGCTCCTCTCCAGCCACCTGCTGCACGAGATCGAGGTCATCGCCGACGACATCGTGGTGATCGGCAACGGCCGGATCGTCGCGGAGGGCACGAAGGACGAGCTGCTCGCCGCGGGCGGCACCCTGGTGCGCGCCGCCGACCAGGCCGCGCTCGTGGCCGCGCTGCAGACCGCCGGCCTCAAGGCACGGCCCGGCGCCGCCGGCGTCGTGCTCGCCGAGGGCGAGCTGGCGGTCGTGGGCCGTGCCGCGTTCGCCGCGGGCATCGCCCTGACCGAGCTCCGGGCGGCCGACGGCGCCGGCCTGGAGGAGATGTTCCTGTCGCTCACGGCCGAGACCCAGCGCGACACCCTGACCAACCCCACCGAAGGAGCGGCGGCATGAGCGCCACCACGATGACCCCCGAGGCGGCGGCCCCCGCCGTCGTACGCAAGGAGCGGGCGGTGCCCGCCCCCATCCCGTTCAACCGGCTGCTCGAGGTCGAGTGGCGCAAGATGTTCGACACCCGCTCGGGCTTCTGGCTGCTGGCCGGCGTCGGCATCCTCTCCCTGATCGCTACCGGCGCGACGATGCTGTTCGGCAACCGCGCGACGCTCAGCTACGGCGACTTCGCGCAGGCCGTCGGCATCCCGACGACCGTCATCCTGCCGGTGCTCGGCGCCCTGTCGGTCTCGAGCGAGTGGGGCCAGCGCACCGCGCTCACCACGTTCACGCTCGTGCCGAGCCGGGCCCGGATCATCGCGTCGAAGCTGCTCGTCGTCGTCGCGGTCGGCATCGTCTCCGTCGTCGTCGCGCTCGCCGCGGGCGCCCTGGGCAACCTGCTCAACGCCGGCATCGCGGGCGTCACCCCGACCTGGGACATCCAGAGCAGCGTGCTCGCGCAGATCGTCCTCGCCGACCAGATCGGCATGCTGATGGGCTTCATGCTCGGCGTCCTGTTCCGCAACTCCCCCGGTGCCGTCGTCGGCTACTTCGTCTACGCCCTGGTCCTGCCCGGCGTCTCCGAGGCGCTGGCGTCGGCCCAGCCCTGGTGGCGCGACCACGCCGCGTGGTTCGACCTCCGCTCCGCCACCATCCCGCTGTACGACGCCGGCGTGACCGGCCAGCAGTGGGCGCAGCTCGGGGTGGCGGCCGTGATCTGGCTGGTCGTCCCGCTCGCCCTCGGCCTGCGGATGCTGATGCGCTCCGAGGTCAAGTAGCGCGAATCCGGCCAACTGGCCAGGCGAGTTCGGGCTTGTGGTCAGCCGAAACCCCGGTTTCGGTCGACCACGAGTCCGAACTCGCGTGGTGGCGGGCTGCCGACGGTCGCCCTATCGTTCGATCATGGGTGCGCCGGTGCGCGGCGCGGTCCTGGCGACCGTGGTCCTCCTGGCCCTCGCGGCGGTGTTCGCGGGTGGGTCGGACGGGCTGCGTCCGCTCGCGGGGATCCACCTGACGCTGCACCACGACCGGCCGTCGAGCACCGCGGGGAGAACCCGGCAGCCGCAGGCCCGCGAGCACACCGACCGGCAGTCACCGCCGTCCTCCCACCGCGCCTCGGGCTCGAGCCACGCGGTCGGCACCGCGTTCCGCCGGCTGTTCCTGCTGCTGCTCGCGCTGGGCTGCGCCGCCGCCCTGGCCGCCACCCTCCGCTTCCGTCTCGTACGCCGCCGGGAGCGCCACCCGATCCGCCCCTCCCCCGCGGCGCCGGCCGGCGGCGAGGCCGACCTCGAGCCGGAGGAGCTCGACGCGGCCCTCGAGCAGGACCTGACCGAGCTCGACGAGGGCGGGTCGGTCCGCAACGCGGTCGTCGCGGCCTGGGTCCGGCTCGAGGAGCACGCGGCCCGCGCCGGCGTCGTCCGGCACCCGGAGGACACGCCCGCCGAGTTCGTCGCGCGCGCCCTCGCCGCCGAGCTCGACCCGGACGCCCTGGCCGAGCTCGCCGACCTCTACCGCGAGGCCCGCTTCTCCCGGCACCCGATCGGCGAGGCCCAGCGCGACGCGGCCCGCGACTGCCTGGCCCGGCTCACCCGACGGCGTACGGCGGTGACGGGGTGATCGCGCTCTGGCTCTGCCTCGTCGTCGCGGCCGGCACCCTCGCACGGTACGGCGCCCGGCTGCTCGCCCAGGCCGGCCCGCTCACCTGGCCGACCGAGGCGCCGCTGAACGCCCACGACAACCGCTCGCACGACCCGCGCCTCTCCCGGCTCACCCGGCTGCTGCGGACCGGCCCGACCGCCGAGGCCCACGCGGAGCTGCGCGAGGCGGCCGACGCGCTGCTGGCCGGCGGCCGCGCCCGGCTCTCCCCCGAGGTCCTCCGGTTCCTCGAGCAGCCGCCGATCGCGGACCCGGAGCGCTACCGGCGCGAGCTGGTGAAGGTGCTGGACCGCATCGACTCCGGGCTGGGCACGTGAGCCCGGCCGAGGCGGCAGCGACCGCGGCGAAGGTCCTGGACGCGGTCGAGACCGCCGTCGTCGGCAAGCGCGCGCCGCTCGCGCTGGTGTGGGCCGGGATCCTCGCCGGCGGCCACGTGCTGCTCGAGGACTTTCCCGGTCTCGGCAAGACGCTGGCGGCGCGCACCTTCGCGCAGGCGCTCGGCCTCGACTTCGCGCGCGCCCAGTTCACGCCCGACCTGCTGCCCAGCGACCTCACCGGCTCGTTCATCTACAACCAGCGGGAGGCGGAGTTCGACTTCCGGCCGGGGCCGCTGTTCACCGGCCTGCTGCTCGCCGACGAGATCAACCGGACACCGCCGAAGACCCAGGCCGCGTTGCTGGAGGCGATGCAGGAGCGACAGGTCAGCGTCGAGGGCCGCACGTTCCCGCTGCCGGAGCCGTTCCACGTCCTCGCCACCGCGAACCCGATCGAGTACGAGGGCACCTTCCCGCTGCCCGAGGCCCAGCTCGACCGGTTCCTGCTCCGGGTGCGCTTCGGCTACCCCGACCGGGACGAGGAGTGGGAGGTGCTGCGGCGGCGTACCGAGCGCCGTACGGAGGCGCAGCAGGTGCGGGCCGTGACCGACCGGGAGGGCCTGCTCGAGCTGCAGGCCGCGGTCGAGGACGTCACCGTCGACCCCAGCGTCGGCCGCTACTGCGTCGACCTGGCGGCCGCGACCCGCACGCACCCGGACACCCTGGTCGGCGCGTCGCCCCGCGGCGCGCTCGCCCTGCTGCTCGCCGCGCGCGCCGTCGCGCTGATCGGCGGCCGTGACTTCGTCACGCCCGAGGACGTGAAGGCCGTCGCCACCGCCGCGCTCGCCCACCGGCTGACGATCCGGCCGGAGCTGTGGCTCAGCGACGTCACCGGCGAGACCGTCGTGACGTCGGTCCTCGCGCAGGTGCCGACACCTCCGCCGCGCGAGCACTAGTCCGATGGCATGGCGGGCGACGCACGCGCAGGTCCGGGCGACCGTGGCCGGGGCCGCGATCGCGCTCGCCGGGGTGGCGTCGGGGCGGCCGGAGCTGGTGGTCATCGCTGCCCCGCTCGTCGTCGTCGCCGTCGCCGCGGGATCCGCGCGCCCACGGCACGACCCCGCGGTCGAGGCGACGACGGGCGCCGCGACGGTCCACGAGGACGAGCCCCTGGCCTGGACCGCGACCGTCGGCCAGCTTCCCAGCGGTGCGCTCGTGACGGGCGTCCACCCGCCGCAGCGCTTCCTCGAGGTAGAGCCGCCGGACGGCCGGATGATCGGTGCGTACGCCGACGGGCAGGCCGTCCTCGAGCTCGGCCTGACCGCGCACCGGTGGGGGCGGCGTACCCTCGGCGACCCGGTGGTCACCGCCCACGACCGCTGGCTGGCCTGGCGGGCCGAGCCGGTGACGGTGCCCGGGCTGCGGCTGGTCGTGCTGCCGCGGCCGCAGCGGGCGACCGGCCGCGCGCCCGCACCGCACCCGCAGGGCCACGTCGGGATGGAGCGCGCCAGCCGGGTCGGTGACGGCTCCGAGCTCGCGAAGGTGCGTCCCTTCGTGCCCGGCGACCGGCTGCGCCGGGTCAACTGGCGGGTCTCGGCGCGGTCCGGGCAGCTGCACGTCACCGCCACCCACGCCGACGCGGACGCCCGGGTGGTCCTCATGGTCGACGCGCTCAACGACATCGGCGAGAGCCACGGCGACACCGGCACGCCGAGCAGCATGGACATCACGGTCCGGGCCGCGGCCACGCTCGCCGGGCACTACCTGCGTCGCGGCGACCGGGTCGGCCTGCGGGTCTTCGGCGCCTGGCAGCTGACCCGGGTGCCGGCACGCGCGGGCCAGGTCCAGCTGCGCCGCATCCTCGACGCGCTCGCCCTCGTCGAGCCCGGCACCGCGCGCGGCACGTCCGCCTCCGCGGCGCAGCACGGGCTCGGGGCGGGTGCGCTCGTCATGCTGCTCTCCCCGCTCGTCGAGCCGGTGGCCACCCAGCAGGTCGCCCGGCTGCACCGCGCCGGGCACGACGTGGTCGTCGTCGACACGCTCCCCACGGACCTCCCGACCGCCGGCACCGATCCGGCCGCCCTGGCGCTGCGGATCCGCCTCATCGAGCGCGGCGTGGAGCTGGACCGGCTGCGCTCGCTGGGCATCCCCGTCACCGCCTGGGCGGGCCCGCACAGCCTCGACCAGGTGCTGCTCGAGCTCGCACACCGCTCCCGCGCCCCACGGCTGGTCGTGCCGTGAGCGGCCTCCGCATCGCCGTGCGGGTACGCCGCCACGACGTGCTCGTCATCGGCCCGACCACCCTGGTCACCGAGGCGGTGCTGCTTGGGTCGGTGGCGGTGATGGTGCTCGCGCTGCAGGCGGCCGCACCCGGCCAGCGGGTCTGGCCGACCATGGTGTTCGCGGTCCTCGCCGCCGCGGCGGCGGTGGTCCCGGACTCCTCGTCCGGCCTCCTCGCGCTCTGCTGGTACGCCGGCGCGTGGGCCGTCCTCGTCCCCGAGACCGGCACCTCGCTGGCGTGCGCGGTGCCGGCGGGCATCGCCGCGCTCGCCTTCCACGCGGCGCTCGCGGTCGTCGCCGCCCTCCCTCCGGGCGGCGAGGTCGACGCGCACGCGGCCGCCGGGTTGGTGGGCCGCTTCGGCCTGGCCGCGCTGACCGCTGTCGTGGTCGCGCTGCCGGTCCCCCTCAGCCGCGGCGCACTGCTCCCCGACGCCGTGGCGGGGGTGCTCCTGCTGCTGCTCGCGGTCGTGCCGCGGCTGGCTGCCGGCGGCGATAGCCCGTGACGGTCAGATGGCGCAGCCGTCAGGCCCGCACGCGTCCGCGCCACCGACGATCTCGAGGCCCGGGTGGGCGTCGGACCAGGCCCGCTCGAGGACCTGGGTGAAGGCCTCGGCCGGCTGGGCGCCGGAGACGCCGTACCGGTTCGCGACGACGTAGAACGGCACCCCGGTGGCGCCGTACGCGGCGGCCTGCTGCTGATCGGCGTACACCTCGTCGAGGAACTCCGTGCTGCCCAGCACCTCGCCGACCCGGCCCGCGTCGAGGCCCGCGTCGGCCGCGATCTTGGCGAGGACCTCGTGGTCGGCGACGTTCGCCGCGTCGATGAAGTACGCCGCGAGCAGCCGCTCCTTGAGCTCGCCCTGCAGCTTCGGGCCGCCGAGCGACAGCGCCAGGTGCAGCAGCCGGTGGGCGTCGACGGTGCCGACGCGCTGCGAGCTGTGGTGGCGCCAGATCATGCCCTCCTCGGCGGCCACGGCCTCGACCCGGTCGATCATGTCGCGGCCGGCGGCCTCGCCGCCGCCGTACTTGCGACCGAGGGCCTGGGCCACGGTCTCGACGGGCACGGTGGGCGCGCCGGGGTCGAGCTGGAAGGAGTGCCAGACGATCTCGACGTCGTCGGCGTGGGGGAAGTCCGCGAGCGCCTTCTCCAGGCGCCGCTTGCCGATGTAGCACCAGGGACAGACCACGTCGGACCAGATGTCGATACGCATGTCATCAAAAACCGGAGGGCCCGCCGGGACATTCCCGGCGGGCCCTGCGACTGGGTCACATCAGCGAGCGGCCGAACCCTCGGTGTAGTCGGCGTCCTGCTGCTTCCACGCGAAGTGGGCGCGGAGGGCCTGGCCGGTCTTCTCGATCGGGTGGGCGGCCTCCTTCTCGCGCAGCTCGATGAACTCCTTGCCACCGTTGTCCTGGTCGGCGATGAAGCGCTTGGCGAAGGCACCGGACTGGATGTCGTCCAGGATCGCCTTCATCGACGCCTTGACCTCGGGGGTCACGACGCGCGGGCCGGAGACGTAGTCGCCGTACTCAGCGGTGTCGGAGACCGACCAGCGCTGCTTGGCGATGCCGCCCTCCCACATCAGGTCGACGATGAGCTTGAGCTCGTGGAGGACCTCGAAGTAGGCGATCTCCGGCTGGTAGCCGGCCTCGGTCAGGGTCTCGAAACCGGCCTGGACCAGGTGCGAGACACCACCGCAGAGGACCGCCTGCTCACCGAACAGGTCGGTCTCGGTCTCCTCGGTGAAGGTGGTCTTGATGACGCCGGCGCGCGTGCCGCCGATGCCCTTCGCGTAGGACTTGGCGAGGTCCCAGGCCTGGCCCGAGGCGTCCTGCTCGACGGCGATGATGTCAGGGATGCCGCGGCCGGCGACGTACTCACGACGCACGGTGTGGCCGGGGGCCTTCGGGGCGACCATGATCACGTCGACGCCCTCGGGCGCCTGGATGTAGCCGAAGCGGATGTTGAAGCCGTGGCCGAAGACCAGGGTGTCGCCGGCCGCGAGGTGCGGGGCGATCTCCTCGGCGTAGATGGTGCGCTGGAACTGGTCGGGCGCGAGGATGACGATGACGTCGGCCTCCTCGACCGCCTCGGCGACGGGCAGGACCTTGAGGCCCTCCTCCTCGGCCTTCGCGATGCTCTTCGAGCCGGGACGCAGGCCGACGCGGACGTCGACACCGGAGTCGCGCAGGTTCAGCGCGTGGGCGTGGCCCTGACTGCCGTAGCCGATGACCGCGACGTGCTTGCCCTGGATCAGGCTCAGGTCGGCGTCGTCGTCGTAGTAGATCTCAGCCACTGGGGCTTCTCCTTCTGATTGTTTTTCGTTGATCGAGTGGTTCAGGAAGCTGCGGGAGGAACGGGTACGCCGACCGGCTTGCTGCGCTCGGAGATCGACCGCGATCCCCGGCCGATGGCGACCATGCCGCTCTGGACGAGCTCACGGATGCCGAACGGCTCCAGCACGCGCAGGAAGTCGGCGATCTTGCCGGCGTTGCCGACGATCTGGATGGTGACCGCGTCGGAGGCCACGTCGATGACCTTCGCCCGGAAGAGCTGGACGATGTCGACGATCTCGCTGCGGGTCTCGGCGGTCGCGCCGACCTTGACCATCACGAGCTCGCGGGTGACCGAGGCGGAGTGCTCGAGCTCGACGATCTTGATGACCTCGACGAGCTTGTTGAGCTGCTTGGTGACCTGCTCGAGCGGGGAGCCCTCGACGTTGACCATGATGGTCATCCGCGAGATGCCCTCGTTCTCGGTCGGACCGACCGCGAGCGACTCGATGTTGAACCCGCGACGGCTGAAGAGCGCCGCGATCCGGGTCAGGACACCGGGCTGGTCCTCGACGAGGACGGACAGGGTGTGCTTGGCCATCTCGATATCCCCTACAGGTCGTCCTGGTCGAACTTCGGTGCGAGGTCGCGCGCGTACTGGATGGCGTCGTTGCTCGCGCCACCCGCGATCATCGGCCACACCATGGCGTCCTTGTGGACCCGGAAGTCGACGACGACGGGCACGTCGTTGATCTCCATGGCCTTCTGAATCGTCGCGTCGACGTCCTCGGCGCTCTCGCACGACAGGCCCACGCAGCCGTAGGCCTCCGCGAGCTTCGGGAAGTCCGGGATCCGCGCGGGGCGGTCGTGCTTCTGCAGGTTCGTGTTCGAGTAGCGCTCGTTGTAGAACAGCGTCTGCCACTGGCGGACCATGCCGAGGTTGTCGTTGTTGATGACGGCGACCTTGATCGGGATGTCGTTGATCGCGCAGGTGGCGAGCTCCTGGTTGGTCATCTGGAAGCAGCCGTCGCCGTCGATGGACCACACGGTGGAATCGGGGCAGGCGACCTTCGCACCCATGGCGGCGGGCACGGAGTAGCCCATGGTGCCGGCGCCACCGGAGTTCAGCCAGGTGTTGGGGTTCTCGTAGCCGATGAACTGCGCGGCCCACATCTGGTGCTGGCCCACGCCCGCGGCGAAGATCGACTCAGGGCCGGAGATCGCGCCGAGCCGCTCGATCACGTACTGCGGCGCCAGGCCGGTGTCCGGGGTGTCGTAGCCGAGCGGGTAGCGCTTCTTGATGCCCGCGCAGAACTCGACCCAGCCCTCGTAGTCGCCCTGGGTGCCCTCGGTCCGCAGCAGCACCAGCAGGTCGGTGATGACCTCCTTGATGTCGCCCACGATCGGGACGTCGGCGAACCGGTTCTTGCCGATCTCGGCCGGGTCGATGTCGGCGTGGATGACCAGCGCGCCCGGGGCGAAGCTGGACAGGTCGCCGGTGACGCGGTCGTCGAAGCGCGCACCCAGGCTGATGATCAGGTCGCTCTTCTGCAGCGCGGCCACCGCCGCGACCGTGCCGTGCATGCCGGGCATGCCGAGGTGCTGCGGGTGGCTGTCGGGGAACGCGCCGCGGGCCATCAGCGTGGTGACCACCGGGATGCCGGTGAGCTCGGCGAGCTCGCGCAGCTCGCGGTGGGCGCGCGAGCGGATGGTGCCGCCGCCGACGTACAGGACCGGCTTGCGCGCCGCCGCGATGAGGCGGGCGGCCTCGCGGATCTGCTTGGCGTGCGGCCGGGTCACCGGGCGGTAGCCGGGGAGCACGATCTCGGACGGCCAGCTGAACGTGGTCGACGCGGTCAGCGCGGACTTGGCGACGTCGACGAGGACCGGGCCGGGGCGACCGGTCGAGGCGAGGTGGAACGCCTCGGCGATCGTCCGCGGGATCTCGGTCGCGTCGGTGACGAGGAAGTTGTGCTTGGTGATCGGCATGGTGATGCCGCGGATGTCCGCCTCCTGGAAGGCGTCCGTGCCGATGAGCGCCTCGGGCACCTGGCCGGTGATCGCGACCATCGGGACCGAGTCCATGTAGGCGTCGGCGATCGGGGTGACCAGGTTGGTCGCACCCGGGCCGGAGGTCGCCATGCAGACGCCGACTCGGCCGCTGGCCGAGGCGTAGCCCTCGGCGGCGTGGCCCGCGCCCTGC
>DATFHM010000126.1:0-5883 GCA_035248385.1 Nocardioides sp.
GCGCTGCACCTCTCGCACCGGATCGACGAGCAGCGCGCGCTGCTGGCCGACGAGGAGTACCGCCGCTGGTTCCGCAAGGACTACGAGAAGAAGTACGGGCCGCGGGTGTGGCACCGCGACTTCTTCGACGCCGAGATCACCGAGTGCCCGGACACCTCCGTCATCGGGAAGACCTTCGGGCAGGTCGGTGTCGACCGCGGCGGCGCGCACCCGGTCGACGCCTTCCTCGACCTGGTCGTCGAGCACGGCGAGAAGGTGCGGTGGCGCACGACGATCTCCAACCACCGGCCTGCCGTGCTGGACATGCTGACCGCCGACCCGGGCGTGCAGCTCGGTTTCTCCGACGCCGGCGCCCACCTGCGCAACATGGCCTTCTACAACTTCGGGCTGCGGCTGCTGCGCCGGGTGCGCGACGCCGAGCTGGCCGGGCGGCCGTTCATGAGCGTCGAGCACGCCGTCCACCGGCTCACCGGCGAGCTCGGCGACTGGTACGGCATCGACGCCGGCCATCTGCGCGTCGGCGACCGGGCCGACCTCGTCGTCATCGATCCTCTGCGGCTCGACGACAGCCTGGACGCGTACGCCGAGGCACCGGTCCCCGCGTTCGGCAACCTCTCCCGCATGGTCAACCGCAACGACGCGACCGTCGCCGCCGTGCTGGTCGGTGGCGAGACGGTGGTCGCGTCGGGCATACCGACCGAGGTGGTGGGGGTACGCCGGACCGGGCGGTTCCTGCGGGCCCGCTGAGCAGCTGCCCGGAGATGCAAGTGGCACCGGGGCCTGAACGACCTCGGTGCCACTGCTGACACGTGATCCGTTGGCTACCAGGCGTGCATCATCAACTACTGCCTCGGGAGTGTCCCGGGTGGTCAGCGCCCAATTCGGAAGGGTAGATCGCCGCGTGGGTACCGGGGTCACGTGCTGCTCTATCTAGTTCTTGCTGACCTTTCTACGCCGGGGATCGGCGAGGTTCAAGGCTTGTATTTGCGGCCGATCCGGGGGACGGTGGTCGAGTCTGCGTCGACTACGGACCGGTCCTGAAGGGCGCCAGGAACGAGAAGTCGATCTGGTCCTTCGCTGCTGAGTACGACGCGATCCCGTGGGTGAAGTCGCGGGCGTACGCGACCCGCCAGCCGGCGTCCTTGAGCCCGCCCTTGCCGTCGCTGGTCAGGTAGCCGCCCGACTTCAGGTTGATGTCGACGACCCCACCGAGCTTGACCTGGCCCTTGGCCCCGGCGAAGACGGTGAACTGACCGGAGCGGATGTCCCAGGTCAGGTCCGCGAAGGCCGACAGGATCGGGGTGTCGGTCGCGAACGACTGGGTGATCTGGTCGCAGCTGACCGCCAGCTGGGACACCCCGAGGTCCAGGGTGAACGTGACGGTCCGGAGCAGCTCGGGGCACGCGCCGTCCCAGCCCGGCTGCGGCACGCCCTGCACCGGCGGCGGCGGGGTGTAGTCGAGCTGCTGGACGCAGTCGTCCTTCCACACCGCCTCTTGGTTCATCCAGGTCATCGCCGACTCCACGAGGCGGGAGTACTCGATCCGCTCCAGGCCGGTGACGTCGAGCAGCACCATCTCGCCCGCCGCGTCGTCGGACAGGTTGCTCGCGATCGCGGAGACGCGGCGCGAGGCCTCGGCGACGTACTGGGCGGCGACGGTCTGCGCCTCGCCGAGCAGGCCGCGCCACTGGGTGTGCAGCCGGGCGAGCTCCGGTTGGCAGCGGTTGTTGAGCTGGGAGTGGTAGCAGCCCTCGCTGTCGGGAGCGCCCTGGCAGGCCAGCGCGGCCTCGTTCGAGTACTGCATGAGGGTCGCGTCCTGCTCGTGGCCGGGACCGCCGAAGAAGCCGTCGCGCAGCTCGGTCATCAGCCGGATCTTGGTGTCGAGCGTCGTCTCCAGCTGGTGCAGGTCGGGGGTGTCGAGCTCGAGGTCGGCCTGTGCCATCAACGCGTCGCGGCGGTCGAGCTCGGCCTGGGTGAGGAGCTCCGCCGTACCGTCCAGGCGCTGCTGCAGCTCGTCCCGCTTCGTCACGAGCGCCTGCACCTCGCCCTGGAAGCCTCCGTCGATCGAGGAGTACGTCGGCAGCAGGTCGATCGCCGCCGACGGCGTCTCCGGGATGGTGAGCGTGCGCATCTCGGTGGCGATCCGGTGGGTGCGGTCGAGGTCCGGCGCCGGCCGAGTGGGCTCGGGCGTGGTCGGGTCCTCGGTCGGCGACTTCTTCTGCTGGGTGCGCTGGCGGGAGGCGCGGACGTAGCGCGCCGCGAGCGCGTCGTGACCCGCGCACGCCTCGACCGCGGCCAGGCCGGCGTCGGCCTCGGTCAGCCGCGGCTCGGCGGCCCGGACCGCCGAGAACAGCGGCGCTGCCTGGGTGGGGCGCCCGGTCATGACCAGCGCCTCGCCGCGGACAACCTGGGCGACGTACTGCGGGTTGATGCCCATCGCGCCCCGGCGGTAGTCGAGAGGCGCGGCCGCGTCGAGCAGGCCGAGGGCCTCGTTCGGGCGGTTCAGGCCGATCGCGACCGCGGCCGCGTTGACCAGGTGGGTGCCGATCCCCGGCTCGAGGTCGTGGGCGCGCAGCAGGGCGGCCAGCGCGAGCCCGGGGGAGCTGCGGAGCATGCCCTCGGCCGCGAAGGACTCCGCCTCGGCCGCGTCGTCGGCCCGGCCGGAGCGCGCGACCCGGGTCAGGATGTCGGCGCCGCCCGCGGTGGTGAGCATCCTCTTCAGGTTGCTGATCGCCGTCGCCGGGGTGAGGCGCTGTGCCGGCACGGTCCGCTGGCACATCATCTTCAGGTACATCACCGAGTACTGCGCGGGCATCCACGGCTCGGTGTCGGCGTACTGGGGGAGCTGCATGGTGGCAGTGCCGGGCAGGGCCGTGACGGTGAGCGAGGTGGCCGACGGCGCGCAGTTGTCCGTCTCGGACCTCTCGCGGACCACGCCCCGGTCGTCGCTGCAGGCCAGGACCCGGTAGCGCCCGGGGGCGGTGCCGAGCGGGACGCCGACGGTCGTCGAGAGCAGGCCGGTGCGGTGGCCGGCGGCGACCTGCGGGACCGCACGGGCGCCGACGAGCAGGAGGTCGGTCGGTGCGGTGCGGGGGTTGCTGGTCGAGGCGGCGCGCGCGGCCCTGCTCGCCGTGGGGTTCGCGCTCAGGTAGAAGCGGGTCGTCGTGGCGGCCGCCGTCGTCGTACCGCTGTTGAGGACGCGGTGCCGGACGACGAGCGTGCCGCCCTCGGCGACGGTGGCGCGGCTGAGGGTGACGTCGGCGGCTGCCGTGTTCGGGAGCCGGGTGGCGGCGGTCGCGGGTGGGGAGGCGAGTGGGAGGGCTGCGGCCGCGAGGGCTGTGGCGATGAGGGCACGGGGGAACATGCGCCCCACGGTGGTGGGCGGGATGTCCCGCCGTCAGGGGCCGGGCGTCCCGATCGTCCGGGACAGCTCGCGGTGGATCAGGCGGTGTCGCGGGCGCGGCGTGCGCCGATCCAGACCGCGGCCCCGACCGCGACCACGCCGCCGACCGCCAGCGCGGCCAGGGTCGGCTTGGGTGGCGGCAGGGGGAGCCGGGACTGCAGCGCGACGGGCTTCACGAAGACCAGCACCGGCCAGCCCCGCTCGGCCGCGATCCTGCGCAGCTCCTTGTCCGGGTTGACCGCGTGCGGGAAGCCGACGGCCTCCAGCAGCGGGACGTCGGTGATCGAGTCGCTGTAGCCGTAGCTGCGCTCGAGGTCGTAGCCGCGGACGGCCGCGAGCTCGCGGATCGCGTTCGCCTTCTCCTCGCCGTAGGCGTAGTAGTCGATCTCGCCGGTGTAGCGGCCGTCGACCTCCGCGAGCCGGGTCGCGACGACGCGGTCGGCACCGAGCATCGCCCCGATCGGCTCGACCACCTCGCTGCCGGAGGTGGACACGATGACGACGTCCCTGCCGGCGGCGTGGTGCTCCTCGATGAGCCGCACCGCCTCGTCGTACACGATCGGGTCGACGACGTTGTGCAGCGTGTCGGCGACGATCTCGCGCACGGTGGCGACGTCCCAGCCGGCGACGAGGTGCGACATGAACTGGCGCATCTTCTCGACCTGGTCATGGTCGGCGCCGCCCACCATGAAGAGGAACTGGGCGTACGCCGAGCGCAGCACCGAGCGCCGGGAGATCAGTCCCCCGGCCTGGAACGGCTTGCTGAACGCCAACACGCTCGACTTGGCGATGATCGTCTTGTCGAGGTCGAAGAACGCCGCTGGTCGGCCCGCCATGCGCACATCGTGACACTTGCGTCACAGATCGGCGCACTTATCGGCCGTTCGGCTGTGGATCGTCGGCGCCGTCCACAGGCCCGGTGGCCGGCTGCGTGGCGATGTCGGTGGTCGGCGAGGAGATGGTCATGACCACAACACCCGCACCCCTCCTGGTGACCACCGATGACGACCTGCTCAACGAGCTCATGCAGCTCACCGCCGCCGCGGACGTCGCGCCCGACGTCGCGCGTGACCCGTTCGAGGCCGTGCGCCGTTGGGCGCGCGCCCCCGTCGTGCTCGTCGGCGCCGACCTCGCCGAGTCCCTGGCCGAGGTCGCCCCCGAGTCGCGCGACCACACCTACCTGGTGAGCCGCGGCCCGGCGCCCGACCGCGCCTATCCGCTGGCGCTCGCCCTCGGCGCCCGCCAGGTCATCGACGTGACCGTCTCGGCCGGCTGGGTCGTCGAGCTGCTCGCCGACATCACCGAGGACCGGCCCGAGCGGGGCCGCGTCATCGGCGTGATCGGCGGCACCGGCGGTGCCGGCGCGACGACCTTCGCCTGCGCGCTGGGGCAGTGGGCCCAGCGCAGCGGGGAGACCGCGGTGATCGACTGCGACCCGCAGGGCCCGGGGCTGGACCGGGTCCTCGGTATGGAGACGACCGAGGGCTTCCGGTGGGACGCGCTCTGCACGACGACCGGCCGGCTGTCGGCCCGTGCCCTGCGCGAGGCGCTGCCGTGTCGCGGGCGGCTCGGTGTGCTGTCGTGGTACGTCGACGCCGCGCCGCAGACGCTCCAGGCCTTCGCCGTGCGCGAGGCGCTGTCGGCGGCCCGTCGCGGCCACCGCACGGTCGTCCTGGACCTGCCCCGGACCCCCGACCGGCTCGTCGACGAGGTCGCCTCGCGTTGCGACCAGCTCCTCGTGATGACCGTCGTCGGGGTGGCGGGCGTGGCCGGCGCTGCGCGGATGCGGACGCGGTTCGGCGAGCACCCGCACGTGGGCCTGGTGCTGCGCGGGGAGTCGCTGAGCGCGGCCGAGGTCGAGCGGGCGGTCCGGATGCCGGTGGTGACGCAGATGCGCGACCAGCGCGGCGTGGCCGAGAGCATCGACCTGGGGCTGGGGCCGCTGCGCTCGGCGCGGGGTCCGCTGGCGCGGGCCTGCGCGGACGTCCTCGCCGCGGTCGAGGGGCGGTCGTGATGGACGCCGTGCTCGCCCCGCTGCTGGAGGCCGCGCGCTCCCACCTCGCCCACACGCCGGGAGCGCTCACCCCGCACCGCGTCGCGGAGGCGTTGCGCGCCACCGGCCGACCGGTGGGCGACGCGACGGTGCTGGCGGTCTACGAGGCGCTGCGGCGCGACGTGGTGGGCGCCGGACCGCTCGAGCCCCTGCTCCGCACACCCGGCGTCACCGACGTCCTCGTCAACGGCCCCGGGTTGGTGCGCATCGACCGCGGCGCCGGTCCGGAGCTCACCGACGTCCGGATCGGCTCCGAGGAGGAGTGCCGGCGGCTGGCGCAACGACTGGTCGCGAGCGGCGGGAGGAGGTTGGACGACGCGGCGCCGTACGCCGACGTGCGGCTGCCCGACGGCACCCGCTGCCACGCCGTGCTGGCGCCGCTGGCCCACCCGGGCACGGCGATCTCGCTGCGGGTGCCGCGGGCCGG
>DATFHM010000127.1:0-5601 GCA_035248385.1 Nocardioides sp.
GTTCGGCATCTCGTTCAACCTGACCGCCTTCAACCAGGCGGGTGCGCTCGTGCACGTCTACAAGGACGGCTCGGTGCTCATCAACCACGGCGGCACCGAGATGGGCCAGGGCCTGCACACCAAGATGCTGCAGGTGGCCGCCACCGCCCTCGGCGTACCGATCGAGCGGGTGCGGCTGGCGCCCACCCGCACCGACAAGGTGCCCAACACCTCCGCCACCGCCGCGAGCTCCGGCGCCGACCTCAACGGCGCGGCGATCAAGAACGCCTGCGAGCAGATCACCGCCCGCCTCGCCGAGGTCGAGGGCGGGGAGGGCATGGGCTGGGACGAGCTGGTCAACGCGGCGTACTTCCAGCGGATCCAGCTGTGGGCGGCCGGCTTCTACAAGACCGAGGGCCTGCACTGGGACGCCGCCGCGATGCACGGCGAGCCGTTCAAGTACTTCGCGTACGGCGTCGCCGCGACCGAGGTCGAGGTGGACGGCTTCACCGGCGCCTACGAGGTACGCCGGGTCGACATCGTCCACGACGTCGGCGACAGCCTGAGCCCGCTCATCGACATCGGCCAGATCGAGGGCGGCTTCGTCCAGGGCGCGGGCTGGCTCACGCTGGAGGACCTGCGCTGGGAAGAGGGCGACGGTCCGCGTCGCGGCCGGCTGGCGACCCAGTCGGCGAGCACCTACAAGCTGCCGAGCCTCTCGGAGATGCCCGCCGTCTTCAACGTCACCCTGCTCGAGAAGGCGCACGAGGACGGCGCCGTCTACGGCTCGAAGGCCGTGGGCGAGCCGCCGCTGATGCTGGCGTTCTCCGTGCGCGAGGCGCTGCGCGAGGCCGCCGCGGCGTTCGGTCCTCCCGGCACCAGCGTCGACCTCGCCTCGCCGGCCACCCCGGAGGCGGTCTACTGGGCGCTCGAGGCGGCCCGCTCCGCCGTACCCGCCGCCGAGCCGGCACGCGCGCCCGAGGAGGTCCGGTCGTGACCACCTGGCTGGACGCCGTCCGCCGGCTGCGCGAGCAGCGCACGGCCGGCGTGCTGTGCACCGTGACCGCCGTCCGCGGCCACGCCCCGCGCGAGGCGGGGGCGAAGATGGTGGTCTCCGCCGAACGCGCCTGGGGGACGGTCGGCGGAGGCAACCTCGAGGCGGTGGCGGTCGAGCGGATGCGGCAGATGCTGGCCGACGGCGCCACCGAGCCGGTGACCTTCGAGATGGCGCTGTCCGACAAGGCGCCGTACCAGCACGGCGTGCAGTGCTGCGGCGGCGAGGTCACCCTGCTGCTCGAGCCGCTGCCCGTCGTACCGGCCGTCGCGATCTTCGGCGCCGGCCACGTCGGGCTCGAGCTGGCCCGGATCCTCGCCCGGCACGACCTCGAGCTGCACCTCGTCGACTCCCGCGCCGAGCAGCTCACCCCGGAGACCCTCGCCGGTCTCAACGACGCCGTGGCGACCGTGCACGTGCACCAAGTGCCGGTGCTGCCCGAGCTCGTCATCGGCGAGCTCCCCGCCGGCAGCCACCTGCTGGTGATGACCCACGACCACGCCGAGGACATCGCGCTGTGCGACGCCGCGCTGCGCGACGGGCGGGCCGCGAGCATCGGCCTGATCGGGTCCTCCGCGAAGTGGACGCGGTTCCGCAAGCAGCTGGCCGAGCAGGGGCACTCCCCCGCGACCATCGCCCGGATCACCACGCCCATCGGGCTTCCCGAGCTCACCGGCAAGGAGCCCGCCACGATCGCCGTCGGCGTCGCGGCCCGGCTGCTCCAGCTGTTCGCCGCCGAACGAACGACCGCCCCCCGACCCGAGGTCACCGCATGACGCTCTACCGAGGCACGTTCCTCGACACGCCCTCCGACCCGTTCCGCGGCGGCACGCTGCGCGTCGCGCCCGACGCCGGCCTGCTCGTCCGCGACGGCGTCATCACCGAGCGTGGCTCGTACGCCGCGCTGCGGCGCAGCCACCCCGACGAGGAGGCCGTCGACCTCGGCGAGGGCCTGGTGCTGCCGGGCTTCGTCGACACGCACGTGCACTTCCCGCAGGTGCGGATCATCGGCGGCCTCGGCATGCCGTTGCTGGACTGGCTCGACCGCTGCGCCCTTCCCGAGGAGGCGCGCATGCACGAAGCGGCGTACGCCGGTGCGGTGGCCGCCGAGTTCGTCCGCGGGCTCGCGTCGGCCGGCACCACCAGCGCGCTGGTCTTCGGCGCCCACTACGCCTCGGCGGTCGACCTGCTGTTCCAGGAGGCCTCGCGCTCCGGCCTGCGGATCACCAGCGGACTGGTCGTGAGCGACCGCGGGCTGCGCGAGGACCTGCTGACCACGCCCGCCCGCGCCCACGCGGAGTCGCTGACGCTGGCCGACCGCTGGCACGGCGTCGGGCACAACCGGTACGCCGTCACCCCGCGCTTCGCGTTGTCCTGCACCGACGAGCTCCTCGCCGCGTGCGGCGCGGTGCTGGCCGAGGTGCCGGGCGCGCTGTTCACCTCGCACGTCAACGAGAACCCGCGCGAGATCGCCGAGGTCGGCCGGCTCTGCGGCACCCACTACGTCGGGTCCTACGACCGGCACGGGCTGTGCGGACCGCACAGCGTGCTTGCCCACGACGTGCACCCGACCGACCCCGAGCTGGAGCTGCTCGCGGCTCGGCGTACCTCCGTCGCGCACTGCCCGACCAGCAACGCCGCCCTCGGCAGCGGGCTGTTCCCGCTGGCCCGGCACCTCGCCCACGGCGTACCGGTGGCGCTGGGGTCGGACGTCGGCGCCGGCACCGGCTTCTCGCTGCTCAAGGAGGGCCTGCAGGCCTACTTCGCGCAGCAGCTGCTCGGACCCGAGGGGCACCCGCTCAGCCCCGCCCACCTGCTGCACCTGGCGACCTCGGCCGGCGCGGCCGCTCTCGGTCTCGACGACGTGGGCGACTTCGCGGTGGGGCGCCGCTTCGACGCGGTCTGGCTGCGACCGGCAGCCGGTACCCCGCTCGCCGCGGGCCTCGAGCACGCGGTCGACGGCGAGCAGGCCCTGGCCCGGGCGTTCGCCCTCGGCACGCCCGCCGACGTCGCCGGGGTCTGGGTCGACGGCCGGCGGATCGAGACGGGGTCGGACGACCTCGAGCTCGCCCGCTGACCCCGCTGACCCCGCACCCGCGAATCGTTAGTTCTTGTCGCGCGAATCGTTAGTTGTGGTCGGGCGAAACGCCAGTCTCGGCGGACCACAACTAACGATTCGCGGGAGGGGGGGTGGGTCAGCCGGTGACGCGCAGGGCCGAGCCGCGCTCGTCGGGAGCCGCGGCGAACACCGACGGCTTCTCGCGCTGGAACGCCTTCCAGTGGTTGAAGAAGAGGTTCAGCACGACGGCCGTCATCGCGGCCGCGCTGATCCCGGAGTCCAGCACCACCTGCACGCCGGCCGGGAACTGGTCCCAGAACATCGGCCGGGCGATCGGCATCAGGCCCATGCCGAGGGTGACCGCGACGATGACCAGGTTGAGGTTGTCGGCGTACTCCACCCGCGAGAGCGTGCGGATGCCGCTCGCCGCCACGGAACCGAACAGGACCATCCCGGCACCGCCCAGCACCGGCGCGGGGATCGCCGCGACGACCCGGCCGAAGACCGGCACCAGCCCGAGCAGGACCAGTACGCCGCCGCCGACCGCCACGGTGAAGCGCGACTTGATGCCGGTGATCGCCACCAGGCCGACGTTCTGGGCGAAGGCACTGGCCGGGAAGGCCCCGAAGACCGGCGCGACGGTGCTCGAGAGCATGTCGGCGCGCAGGCCGCGGGCGACGCGGGCGCTGTCGACGTCGGTGCCGACGACCTCGCCGATGGCGATCAGGTCCGCCATCGTCTCGGTCATGATCACCAGCATCACGATGGTCATCGCGACGATCGCGCCGACGTGGAACGTCGGTGAGCCCAGCGAGAAGATCGGCGGGAACGACACCTTCGTCCCGTGACCGACCGACGAGAAGTCGGCCTTGCCCCACGGCACCGCGACGAGGGTGCCGACGACCATGCCGATCAGGATGGAGAGCCGGGACACGAAGCCCTGGAAGAGCCTGCTGATCAGCAGGATGACCCCGAGCGTGATGCCCGCCAGGGCGATGTTGCTCGGACGGCCGTAGCTCGACGCACCGACTCCGCCGAGTGACCAGTCGAAGGCGACCGGCAGGAGAGACAGCCCGATGATCGTGATGATCGAGCCGGTGACGACCGGCGGGAAGATGCGCACCAGCTGGGCGAAGAAGGACGAGAGCAGGACCCCGATCACCCCGGCGACGAGGATCGCGCCGAACACCGACCGGATCCCGTCGTGGCTCGCGATGGTCACCATCGTGGAGACGCTCGCGAAGGAGATGCCCTGCACGATCGGCAGCCGGGCGCCGAACGGGCCGAGCCCGAGCGACTGCAGCAGCGTCGCGAGGCCGCTGATGAAGATGCCGGCCGTGACCAGGAGGCCCATGTCGACCGGCGAGAGGCCGGCGGCCGAGCCGACGATGAGCGGCGGGGCGATGAGCCCGCCGTACATCGTGAGGATGTGCTGGGTGCCGTAGACGGCGAGCTGCGGGAAGGGCAGCCTCTCGTCCTCGGGGCGGGGGCCGGCGGCCACGTGGCCGCCGGCGTGCTGTCGGCGCTGTCGGCGTGGAAGACGCACGGCGCCCCCTCTCAGCAGAATCCCGGCGTCGCGTGCCAGGCGTTGCCCGGATCCACGGCGTCGTCGCGTACGACGGAGGCCTCGATCAGGCCGTACGGCCGGTCGGCCGCGAAGAAGACCTCGCCGGGGTTGTCGAGCCCGAACGGCGAGAGGTCGGACAGGAAGTGGTGCTTGTTGGGCGCGGAGAACTTGATCTCGGCGACGTCGGGGTGCTGCTCGAGCACCGCGGTGCCCATGCCGTGCAGCGTCTGCTGCAGGGCGAGGCTGTGGATCTCGGCGAAGCGCTGCAGCAGCAGGGCGCGGATGGAGTCGTAGGACTTGTCCCAGTCGACGTCGGTGCCCTGGTAGCGCCACCGGGCGACCAGCGAGGTCGCGAGGATGCGGTCGTGGGTCTCCTGCAGGGTCGTGTACTCGTCCTTGAGGAAGCCGTGGAACTCCGAGCCGGTCGACTTGAGCACGACCAGGTCCTTGATGCCGGAGACGACGTGGGCGACCCGGTCCTCGCCGCGGCCGTCGACGTTGACGACCGTGGTGCGGACGCCGCCACCGGAGCGCACGAAGGAGTGGTCGTGGCCGGCGCCGTCGACCTCGATCCGGTCCCAGGCGTACTCCTCCACCTCGACCCGCGCACCGTCGGCGGCGGGCGCCGCCTCCAGGTAGCGGTCGGCGAGCGCCAGGGCGAACTCCTCGATGGAGCTCACGCCGATCTTCTTGGCGTAGGCGAATACGGTGTTCTTCTGGGTGTCGGTCGGCAGCACGTCGGCCTGGTCGCCGGTCGTGTGCGCGTCCTCGAAGCGACCCCGCAACGACGTGGAGACGTTGAGGTCGCGGATCTGGTGGCGAGGCGTGTCGCGGTAGATGCGGACGACACGGTTCTCGGCCTTGCCGTACTGGTTGGGTCCGAGGCGGATGGACATGGTCAGCTCCCTCGATAGGTGGAGTAGGCGAACGGGCTCAGGAGAA
>DATFHM010000128.1:0-11139 GCA_035248385.1 Nocardioides sp.
ACGTGCGCGGGGACCTTCGCGAGGAAGCGCTCGACGTCGTCGTTGCGCAGCGCCACGCCGGTGGGGTTGTTGGGCGTGCAGAGCAGGACCACGCGGGTGCGGTCGGTGACGGCGGCCGCCATGGCGTCGAGGTCGTGGGCCTGCCCCTCGTCGAGGGGTACGCCGACGGGCACCGCCCCGGCCAGCCTGCTCAGCAGCGGGTAGGCCTCGAAGGAGCGCCAGGCGTGGACGACCTCGTCACCCGGGTCGCAGAACGCGGTGAGGACCTGCTGCAGGACCGCGCTGCTGCCCGGGCCGACGGCAACCTCGTCGGTCGTGACGCCGGCGTGGGCGGCGATCCGCTCGCGCAGGGCGAGGGCGGACGGGTCGGGGTAGCGGTTGAGCCGCAGGGCGGCCACCGCGACGGCGGCGCGCACGCTGGGGATCGGGTCGAACGGGTTCTCGTTGGAGGCCAGCGGGGCGACCTGGGGGCCGAGGGCGCGGCGCCCGGCGACGTACGCCGGCAGCGCGCGGACCGCCGCGCGGGCGACGGGTGCGTGGAGATCGGTGGTCGCGGTCACGTCTCCACCGTTGCGCGACTGTGCATCGGTTGCAACCAATCGCGGAATCGCTTGTCATTTCTGTCCCTGATGTGGGTGAATCGAAGGCATCATGACAAGCGCGATCGACCTTGATGCCCTGGACGCCAAGATCGTCCTCGCCCTCGACGACGACCCGGACACCGCGCTGCTGACGGTGGCCCACCGGCTCGGTGTCTCCCGGAACACCGTGAACGCCCGGCTGAAGCGGATGGAGGCCGCCGGACTGTTCCTCGGCTTCAGCCAACGGCTGTCGCTGTCGGTCCTCGGCCACCCGCTGCTGGCGTTCATGTCGCTGGAGATCGCGCAGGACCACGGTGACCGCGCGACCGCGGGTCTCGAGGAGATCCCGGAGGTCGTCGAGGTGCACGCCACGACCGGGGACGCCGACCTGCTGGTGATGATCGCCGCGCGGGACGCCGACGACCTCTACCGGGTGACCAACGAGATCCTGGACATCCCCGGCATCACCCGCTCGAGCACCGCCATCTCGCTCTCGCAGCGGATGCCCCGGCGTACCCGTGCCCTCGTGGAGCGCATCGCCGAGGGTGGATAGTCGTCGCGTGAACCTCAGCGAGCTGTACCAGGACCTGCACGCCCACCCCGAGCTCTCGTTCGCCGAGACGCGGACCGCGGGGATCGTCGCGTCGCGGCTCGAGGAGCTGGGCGTCGAGGTGACGACGGGGGTCGGGCGGACCGGCGTGGTCGGGGTGCTGCGCAACGGCGAGGGTCCGATCGTCGGGCTGCGAGCCGACATGGACGCGCTGCCCGTCGAGGAGAAGACCGGGCTCCCCTACGCGAGCACCGTGCGGGCGATCGACGCGGAGGGCGTCGAGGTGCCCGTCATGCACGCGTGCGGTCACGACGTCCACGTGACCTGCCTGCTGGGCGCGTTCGAGGAGCTCGCCGGGTCCCGCGACACGTGGTCGGGCACGGTCGTCGGGTACTTCCAGCCCTCCGAGGAGAACGGCGCGGGCGCGGCCGCGATGGTGGCCGACGGCGTGGCGGACCGCTTCCCCCGCCCGTCGGTGCTGCTGGGCCAGCACGTGGCCCCGCTGCCCGCCGGCATGGTCTCGCTGCACGCCGGCCCGGCGATGGCGGGCGCCGACAGCGTCACCGTCACCCTGTACGGCGCGGGCGGGCACGGCTCGCGGCCCGAGGCGACCGTGGACCCGGTCGTGGCCGCGGCATCCGTGGTGATGCGCCTGCAGACGGTGGTGGCCCGCGAGGTCGCCGCGGCCGACCGGGTCGTGGTCACCGTCGGCGCCGTCCAGGCCGGCACGAAGCACAACATCATCCCGGACACCGCGGTCCTGAAGCTGTCCGTCCGCACCGCCGAGCCGCGGGTCCGCGAGCGCGTGCTCGTCGCGATCGAGCGCATCATCCGGGCCGAGGCGGTCGCCGCCGGGATGACCCGGGAGCCGTCGATCGAGTACGTCGAGACGCTGCCCGTCCTGGTCAACGACCCCGACACCACCGAGGCCACCCGCGCCGCGCTCGCCGCGATGCTCGGCGAGTCGGCGGTGATCGACTTCGGCGCGGTCACCGGCAGCGAGGACGTCGGCCGGCTCGCGGACGGTCTCGGCGCCCCGTGCTGCTACTGGCTGCTCGGCGGCGGTGACCCGGAGCTCGTCCTGCCCGCCCTGGCGAGCGGCGACATCGACGCCATCCCCTCCAACCACTCCCCGCTCTTCGCCCCCGTCATCGAACCGACCCTGTCGACCGGGGTGCGGGCCCTGGTCAGCGCGGCGCGGCACTGGCTCGGCGCGTGAGGGCTCAGGCGGCGCCTCTCGCCTGGTAGACGAGCAGGGCGATCTGCACGCGGTTCTGCGCGCCGGTCTTCGCCAGGATCCGCGACACGTGCGTCTTCACCGTCGCCTCCCCCAGGAACAGCGTCTCCCCGATGCTCGCGTTGGAGAGTCCGTCGGCGACCGCCTCGGCCACGGCACGCTCGCGCTCGGTGAGGGCGGCGAGGCGGTGCCGCGCGTCCTCGACGCGTCCGTCCGGGGCGCCGTCGGCGAGCCGGCGGACCAGCTTCTCGGTGACGGAGGCGGAGAAGACCGACTCGCCACCGGCGACGACGTGGACAGCGCGGGTCAGCTCGCGCGGTGCGGTGTCCTTGAGCAGGTAGCCACGGGCCCCTGCCTCGAGTGCGTCGAGCACGTAGGAGTCGAGGTGGAAGGTGGTGAGGACCAGGACCATCGGCGGCTGGTCGAGGCGCTGCAGCCGTCGCGTCGCCTCGACGCCGTCGAGGACGGGCATCTGCAGGTCCATCAGCACCACGTCGGGGCGGAGCTCGCGCGCCGCGGTCAGCGCCTCGGCCCCGTCGGCCGCCTCCCCCACCAGCTCCAGGCCGGGATCGCTGGAGAGCACCATCCGCAGGCCGGTCCGCACCAGTGCGTCGTCGTCGACGACCAGGACCCTCACCGCCACGGCAGCCACGCCTCGAGCCGGTAGGCACCGGAGCCGTCGGGTCCGTGCCGCAGACCGCCGCCGGCCAGGTGGGCGCGCTCGACCAGCCCGATCAGCCCGCTGCCGCTGCCGGGTACGCCGAGGCCGTCCCCGCCGTACCGGTTCAGGACGACGACCCGCACCGCGTCCGCGTCGCGCCCGACGGTGACGTGCACCCGCTCGTCCGGCGCGTGCTTGCGGGCGTTGGTGAGACCTTCCTGGACGATCCGGTAGACGTCGCGGCCGATGCCCGGTGGCGCCGCACCGGCTTGCGGGGCGAGGTCCAGGACGACGTCCTGGCCGGCGGAGCGCGCGTCGCGGACCAGGTCCTCGAGGCGGTCGAGGCCGGGCTGCTCGAGGGAGAGCGGCTCGTCCTCACGGAGGATGCCGATCGCGACCCGCAGCTCGTCGAGAGCGTCCACGGCGGAGGACCGGATCAGCGCCGCCGCCTTCCGCACCTCGTCCTCGTCCTGGTGGGGCACGACCTCCAGGCCGCCCGCATGCAGGGCGACCAGCGAGATCCGGTGGGCGACCACGTCGTGCATCTCACGGGCGATCCGGGTGCGCTCCGTGGCACGGATGTGGTCCTCGCGCAGCGCCTTCTCCTCCTCCGCCCGCTCGGCGCGCTCGCGGTACACCTCGACGAGCGCGCGCTGGGACTGGATGAGGGCGCCCCACGCGGTGACCGCGGCGGTGATCGCGAGGTTGACGGTGAGCGTGAGCGGCAGCCCCTGGTTCCCGGGATAGGCGAGCCAGAAGACCCAGCCGGCGACGACGTCGGCAGCCGCGACGGCGATCGCCGTGGCGAGGGAGCGGTGCCGGGCGACGAAGTACAGGGCGACCATGTTCGCGACGCCCGCCGAGGCGATCAGGCTCGCTGCCGCCGCGAGCAGGAGCGCCACCACGACGGGTGCTCGGCGGCTCAGCAGCAGGGCGCTGCAGGCGAGGGCTCCGCCGACGATGTCCGCCGAGCGCCAGCCGCCCTGCGGGCCGGCCTGCAGGACGCCGTACAGGAGGCCGAGCCCACCGGCGAAGGCGGCGAGGACGAGGGCCGCCGACCGCACTGCCTGCTGCCACCGCGCCTGAGCCGGGGTGGGTGCCACGAGATCCACGCGCCCGACTCTAGGCCGCGCCCTCGGGCCGACGCGTCCACCTTTCGTCGGACCCTCTGTCCACCGGACGTCGTCCCGGTCCACCGGTTCGCCGGACGCGTCGCACGCCTCCGCTGCTGAGGCTGGAGGACATGAACGCATCCAGCCCCCACCCCTTCCCGTCCCGGCTCCACGACCTCGGCGCCGAGCTCCTCGGCCCGGTCCGCGCTCCCCGCGGCAGCCTGCGTCACCGCGTCCTGACCGCCCGTTCGGTCGTCGCGTACGCCGGCCTGCTCCTCACCCTCGTCCAGGTCGTCGTGTGGCTCCTGATCGGTGTGTTCTCCGGGTCCCTCGACTCCCCCTGGTTCCTCTGGACCACGGTCCCGGCGGCCACCCTCGTCGCCATCCTCACCGCGATCGCCCATTGGCACCGCTGGTGGACCTCGCAGCCGACCGACCGCTGACCGCCCCTCACCACACCGCAAGGAGAACACCATGAACCGCACCGACCGGCTCGTCACCGGGTGGTCCGCCGTCGCCGGCGGAGCCCTCTCGCTCGCGATGGTCGCCCTCTACTTCGTCTACTCCGGACCGCCACCCGAGGCGAACGTGCTCAGCCGCAACCTGATCACGCTGGCCACCTTCACCGCCTTCCTCGTCTTCGCCGTCGGCCTCGGCCGCCTGCTGCGCTCGGAGGCTGGTGATGCCGGGTTGACCGGGGAGCTCGCCACGGCCGCGCTCCGCACCTATGTCGTCGTCACGCTGGTGGCCGCCTCGCTGGAGGTCGGCACGTCGCTCCAGCACCCCGACGGCTCGCTCGACCCCACCGTCGACGGCCCGCTCGCTGCCGGGATGGTGCTGCTGCACGGACCCGTCGCCCGGGTGCTCGTCGCCGCGTTCCTCACCGGGCTCGCCACCGCGCCCGCTGCGGCACGGTTGTTCTCCTCGCGGGTACGCAGAGGCAGCATCGCCCTCGCCGCACTCAACCTCGCCATGGTCCCGTCGCTCTTCTTCGGGATGCACGCCGCGAGCTTCTACGCATCCAACGGCTGGGGCTCGGTCGCGAGCATGGGCGCCATCAACGTCATCTGGTTCGTGGTGCTGGGTCGGGCGGTGCTGCGCAGCGATCGGCTCGCCGCAGCTTGAGCCGTCTCTCGGGGTCGGTGTCGGGCGGCCGCACCGTAGCCGCCCGGCACGGGATGGTGGTCGCTCCGCTAGACCCCATGGGTCACCCGACCCATGGGGTCTACCGCCGACTCTCAGGTCCTGCGGTGGAACCGCCAGTCACCCGAGGCGAGCTTGGTCATCGAGTACCTGGTGTCGTGGGCTCGATGGTGATGATGGCTGCAGAGAAGCACGCCGTCGGAGAGGTCGGTCTTGCCGCCTTCCGACCAGGGCTTCAGGTGATGTGCTTCGCACCAGGCCGCCGGAATCGAGCATCCTTCGGCCCGGCAGCGCCTGTCCCGTAGGCGCATGGCCTTGCGCTGGGCCGCCAGGTAGAACCGCTGTGCCCGGCCGAGATCGAGGACTTCGGACTCGGCACCCAGAACGACCGGGATGATCTTCGCCGCGCACGCCAGCCGCCGGGCCTCGGGCGCGGAGATCACCGTAGAGCCGAGCATCGCGGACCCGAGCTCGTTGACGAGGGTCTCGAGCGGGATCGTCACGAAGACCGTGGTCGCATCCCCACCGTGGTCCGGGAGCCGGTTGGGGTCGAGGACCTCCAGGAGCCGGCAGAACGCCTCACCCCGTGACCGGGACCTGGTGACCCGGGGTGAGTCCTCGGCGTCCAGGTAGGTCGTCAAGCGTTCGGCGATCGAATCGGGGACCAGGGCGGTGATCTTGGTGGTGCCGTCCCCGCGGCGCTGCATCTTCAGCGAGCACTTGTCGCGTGCGGCCTGCTCTTCGCGTTCGAGGGCCTTGCCGAGCTCGGCCTCGGCGACATCGGGGGCGACGACCTCGAGGATCTTCGTGCCGAGGACCTGCAGATCCTTCGGGTCGTGCGTGGCGGCGAGCTCGATGAGGTGCTTCTCCGCCCGAGCGCGCGTGAGGTCGTCGACCTCGTCGGACAGCTTGTCGACCGACCGCACGATCACCCGCGCTTGGGCGGTGTTGACGTCACCGACCCGCATCGCGGCCGCAGTGAGCGGGTGGGCCTCGAGATCTGCCGCGAGGTGGAGGTCGGCACGAGCGGCCTGGCCGGTCACGTGGGTTGCGTGGGCCAGCCAAGTGCCGGCATCCCGGGCGGCATGCTCCTCGGCCACATCGGATGCGGCGGCGAGAACCCGGAGGCGGAGCTCGGTCAACTCGGCTTCGGCGCGGGCGAGAGTCAGGAGGGCTTCTTCCTTGTCGCGGGTGCGGAGGTAATCGGCCGGCATCTCTGCGACGGCGTGAAGCTCCCGTTCGAGAGTCCGCGCACACGCGAGAACCGGGTGGCAGGGCACCTGTTCCGCGGTCATCGACACTCCCGAGATAGAGCTGATCAACTACCTCGATGATACCAAGAATCGAACAGATTATCGAGTTTTTCCACAGGAGTTTTCGCAGGTCAGAGCGGGTTTTGTGGCGGCCGCGAAGCGGCGGCGCGGGCGAAGCCCGTGCCGACTCCGCGCCGTCCTGCCCGTCGTCCGGGACCCGGTGTCAAGGATCGCGAAGCGACCGCGCAGCGGCGCCGAAGGCGTCCTTGACGGCGGGTGACGACGGGCTAAGCTGCGGCCGCCCGATGACCAGCCCCGAAGCGCCCGTTGCGGAGGACCGGAACCACCCCGGTCGCATCCAGGTCGGCGGCCACGTCGACGTCGTCGGCGAAGCCGCGGTCGGTGAGCTCCCGGCCGCTGACGCAGTCGCGGAGCACGCTGGGCAGGTCCGGGCGCAGCGCGTCGAAGAGCGCCACCGCGGCCCTCGCCTCGGGGCTCAGGTCCGCACCTGGAGCGACGGCGAGCAGTGACGACAGCACCGCTCCCGCACCGAGCTGGTCCTCGAGCGCGGGCCGCAGCGAGTCGTCGGTCTCCCAGCGCTCGCCAGCCGCGATGACCACGACCGCCCGTCCGGCGCCGGCCTCCCGGGCGAGCCACTCCCCAGCAGCCCGCGCGTTGCGGAGCCCGCCGATGGCGACCACCGCGCCGCGCTCGGCGAGCACCGCGCAGATCGTCGAGCCGTTCGGCGACGGCAGCACGAGCCGCGGCACCGGCTCGCACCGCAGCAGCGCGGCAGGTGACAGCGACGGCCGCGAGTGGGAGCGACCGACAGCGAGGACGGCGTCGTGGTCGTCGGCGTACGCCCGGGCACTGCCGTCGCGCCACCGGTAGGGCATCACCTCGGTGCCGCGCTCGACGGCGACGGTCACGCAGGTGGAGAAGCTCAGCACGTCGACCACGACGGCGACCTCGGCCCCGACGGCCACGGCGTCGGCCGGACCCCAGCCGAACCGCACGGCGTAAGACGCCTGCCCGAACAGATCCGCCACGACCGCGAACCTAGGCCCGCGCCCCGAGCCGCTGGGAGAGCTGGCGGGCGACCTGGGTGATCATCGCGGCGGGCGGGTCGGCGACGTCCGCGGGATAGGTGACGGCGATGCCGGCGACCGGGTGGTCGTTGTGGTCCAGGACCGGGACCGCGATGCTGCGCAGGCCGGAGGTGACCTCGCCGTCCTCGAGGGCGTAGCCGCGCCGGCGGGTGTCGGCGAGGATCGCACGCAGGGCGGTGGGCGACTGCGGGCCGCTGCCGTTGCGGTCGACGAAGGCGTCCTTGTCGGGGTACAGCGCGCGGACCTGGCTGGCGGACAGGCCGGCCAGGATGGCCCGGCCGCTGGCGGTGAGGTGCGCGGGCAGGCGGACACCGACGTCGGTCACGAGCGGCGGCCGGCCGGGGGCGCGCTCCTCGACGACGTACAGGACGTCGCGGCCGTGCAGGACCGCCAGGTGCGCGCTCTGGCCGATCCGGTCGACGAGCTGCGCGAGCGGGCGGCGGGCGATCCGCTGCAGCGGCGCCTGGCGCGCATAGCCGCTGCCGACCTCGAACGCGCTGACCCCGAGCCCGTACCGGCGCTCGTCGGCGAGGTGGACGACGAATCCCTCGTCGATCATCGCGTTGACCAGGTGGTACGTCGTGCTCCGCGGCAGCTCGCAGGCACGCATGATCGCCTCCAGCGGGACCGGGTCGGCCTGCGAGGAGAGGAACCGCAGGACCCGCAGGGCGCGGGTGGCGGCGGGCACGTGGCTCATGGGGTCGAGCGTGACACATCCGCAACCCCGTCGTCTCGTATCCGAGACCCTCGACAGTCTCAGATCCGAGACACAAGGGTCTTGACGACGGTGGCGCGAGACCCCCTCGGAGGGCTCCAATGGACACATGGCAGAACACGTAGTCGTCGGCACCGGAGCCGTCTCGATGGAGGACGTCGTCGCGGTCGCCCGCCACGGCGCCGCGGTCACCCTCAGCGACGAGGCCCTCGTCGCGATCGACAAGGCACGCGCGGTCGTCGACGACCTGGCGGTGTCCCCCACGCCGGCGTACGGCGTCTCCACGGGGTTCGGCGCTCTCGCCACCCGGCACATCCCCACCGAGATGCGCGCCCAGCTGCAGCGCTCCCTGGTCCGCTCGCACGCGGCCGGCTCCGGCCCGGAGGTCGAGCGCGAGGTCGTGCGCGCCCTCATGCTGCTGCGGCTCTCGACCCTGGCCACCGGCCACACCGGCGTACGCCGGGAGACGGCGGAGCTGATGGCCGCGCTGCTCACCCACGGCATCACGCCGGTCGTGCACGAGTACGGCTCGCTCGGCTGCTCCGGCGACCTCGCCCCGCTCGCCCACTGCGCGCTGGCGCTGATGGGCGAGGGCCCGGTCCGGACCGAGGACGGCGAGCTGACCGACGCCGCCACCGCCCTCGCGGCGGCCGGTCTCACGCCGGTCCAGCTGCAGGAGAAGGAGGGCCTGGCCCTCATCAACGGCACCGACGGCATGCTCGGCATGCTCGTCCTCGCGATCCACGACCTGACCGACCTGCTCCAGGTCGCCGACATCTCGGCGGCCATGTCGGTCGAGGGCCAGCTCGGCACCGACCGAGTCTTCGCCCCCGAGCTCCAGGCCATCCGCCCCCACCCCGGGCAGGCGGCCTCCGCGGCCAACCTCACCGCGATCCTCAAGGACTCCGGCGTCGTCGCCTCGCACCGCGGCCCCGACTGCAACCGGGTCCAGGACGCCTACTCCCTGCGCTGCTCGCCGCAGGTCCACGGCGGCGTGCGCGACACCGTCGCCCACGCGGCCACGGTCGCCTCGCGTGAGCTCGCCTCCGCCGTCGACAACCCGGTCGTGCTCGCCGACCAGGGTCGCGTCGAGTCCAACGGCAACTTCCACGGCGCGCCCGTGGCCTACGTGCTCGACTTCCTCGCGATCGTGACGGCCGACCTGGCGTCGATCGCGGAGCGTCGTACGGACCGCTTCCTGGACAAGGCCCGCAACCACGGCCTGCCGCCGTTCCTCGCCGACGACCCGGGCGTCGACTCGGGCCTGATGATCGCGCAGTACACCCAGGCCGCGATCGTGTCCGAGCTCAAGCGCCTCGCCAACCCGGCCAGCGTCGACTCGATCCCGAGCAGCGCGATGCAGGAGGACCACGTCTCGATGGGCTGGTCGTCCGCACGCAAGCTGCGCCGCGCCGTCGACGGCCTGACCCGCGTCCTCGCCATCGAGGTGATGACCGCGGCCCGCGCGCTCGACCTGCGCGCACCCCTGACCCCGAGCCCCGCCACCGGCGCCGTCGTGGCGCTGCTGCGCGAGGCCGGCGTCGGCGCCCCCGGCACCGACCGCTTCCTCGCCCCGGAGATCGACACCGCCTACCAGCTCGTCGCCGGCCGCCGCGTCACCGCGGCCGTCGCGAACGTGATCGGAGAACTCGCATGACCACCGACAACCCCCGCCTGCCCATCCACGCCGCCACCGGCACCGAGCTGACCGCGAAGTCGTGGCAGACCGAGGCGCCGCTGCGGATGCTGATGAACAACCTCGACCCCGAGAACGCCGAGCGTCCCGAGGACCTGGTCGTGTACGGCGGCACGGGCAAGGCCGCCCGCAGTTGGGAGGCGTACGACGCCCTCGTCCGCACCCTGCGCGACCTCGAGGACGACGAGACCATGCTCGTCCAGAGCGGCAAGCCGGTCGGCGTGTGGAAGACCAACAAGTGGGCGCCCCGCGTCCTCATCGCCAACTCCAACCTGGTCGGCGACTGGGCCAACTGGGAGGAGTTCCGCCGGCTCGAGGAGCTCGGCCTGACCATGTACGGCCAGATGACGGCCGGCTCCTGGATCTACATCGGCACCCAGGGCATCCTGCAGGGCACCTTCGAGACCTTCGCGGCCGTCGCCGACAAGCGCTTCAACGGCACCCTCGCCGGCACCATCACGCTCACCGCCGGCCTCGGCGGCATGGGTGGCGCCCAGCCGCTCGCGGTCACCATGAACGACGGTGTCGCGATCTGCGTCGACGTCGACCAGAGCCGGATCACCCGCCGCATCGAGCACCGCTACCTCGACGTCCAGGCGGACTCCCTGGAGCACGCCCTGGAGCTGGCCGTGAAGGCACGCGACGAGCGCAAGGGCCTCAGCATCGGCCTGCTCGGCAACGCCGCCGAGATCTTCCCGAAGCTGCTGGAGATGAAGGCGCCGATCGACATCGTCACCGACCAGACCTCGGCGCACGACCCGCTGTCCTACCTCCCGGTCGGCGTGCCCTTCGAGGAGTGGCACGAGGCCGCCGAGCGCGACCCCGCCGGCTTCACCAAGGACGCCCAGGCCTCGATGGCCACGCACGTCCGCGCGATGGTGGAGTTCCAGGACGCCGGCGCCGAGGTGTTCGACTACGGCAACTCGATCCGCGACGAGGCCCGCAAGGGCGGCTACGACCGCGCGTTCGAGTTCCCGGGCTTCGTGCCGGCGTACATCCGTCCGCTGTTCTGCGAGGGCAAGGGCCCCTTCCGCTGGGCCGCGCTGTCCGGCGACCCGGCCGACATCGCCGCCACCGACAAG
>DATFHM010000129.1:0-14054 GCA_035248385.1 Nocardioides sp.
TCCGTGCGGCGTGAGTTCGGTCGCTAGTTGCGCCGCCTCGGCGTGCCGGGGCTCTAGGCTGTCACCGTGCTGGGCCAAGGAATCGTCGACGTCGACGCGCCGATCGGCATCTTCGACTCCGGATTCGGTGGCCTGACCGTCGCACGTTCGGTCATCGACCAGCTGCCGCACGAGTCGATCACCTACCTGGGCGACACGGCGCGCCAGCCGTACGGCCCCAAGTCCATCGCCGAGGTGCGCGAGTACGCGCTGGAGTGCCTCGACCACCTGGTCGACCAGGGGGTGAAGGCGCTGGTCATCGCGTGCAACTCCGCCAGCGCGGCGATGCTCCGCGACGCGCGCGAGCGCTACGACGTCCCCGTCGTCGAGGTGATCCTCCCGGCTGCCCGCCGTGCGGTCTCCGCGACCCGCAACGGCAAGGTCGGCGTCATCTGCACCCGCGCCACCGCCGAGTCCCTCGCCTACGACGACGCGTTCGCCGCCGCTCCGCACCTGGAGGTCACGGCCCGCGCCTGCCCGCGCTTCGTCGACTACGTCGAGGCCGGCATCACCGGTGGCGACGAGCTGCTGGCGGTCGCCCACGAGTACCTCGACCCGTTGACCGAGCTCGGCATCGACACCCTGATCCTCGGCTGCACCCACTACCCGCTGCTGACCGGTGTCATCTCCTACGTCATGGGCGACGGGGTCACCCTCGTCAGCAGCGCCGAGGAGTCCGCGAAGGCGCTCTACCGCACCCTCGCCGACCAGGGGCTGATGCGCGGCGAGGGGGAGGCGACCTACACCTTCTCGACCACGGGATCGCCCGACGAGTTCGCGACCATCGGGCGCCGCTTCCTCGGCGCCGAGCTGGCCGCCGCCGGACAGTTCGCGGGAGGGTTGGCATGACACCGATCGACGACATCCCCCTCGACGGCGTCCGGGTCACGGTCGTCGGGTGCGCGGGCTCCTACCCAGGCCCCGAGTCGCCGGCCAGCTGCTACCTCGTGCAGACCCGCACCTCCGAGGACCCGGACCGCGTCTGGAGCGTCGTGCTCGACATGGGCAACGGTGCGCTCGGCCTGCTGCAGCGGTACGTCGACCCGCTCAAGGTCGACGCCGTCCTGATCAGCCACCTGCACGCCGACCACTGCGTCGACATGACCAGCTACTACGTGTTGCGCAAGTACCACCCGAGCGGCACCCAGCCGCGGATCCCGGTCTACGGCCCCAAGGGCACCGCGAAGCGGCTCGCGAAGGCCTACGACCTGCCGCGCAAGCCGGGCATGCGCGAGGAGTTCATCTTCCGCGTCTACGACCAGCCGTTCTCGATCGGCCCGTTCGCCATCGAGCCGTACGAGGTCGACCACCCGGTCCCGGCGTACGGCATGCGCGTGACGGCGCACGGCAAGGTGCTCGCCTACAGCGGCGACACCGGGCCGATCCCGGCGCTGCTCGAGATCGCCGCCGACGCCGACCTGTTCCTGTGCGAGGCGTCCTTCCGCGAGGGCGACGACAACCCGCCGAGCCTGCACCTGACTGGCACCGAGGCCGGGACGTACGCCGCGCAGGCCGGTGCCAAGCGCCTGGTGGTCACCCACATCCCGCCGTGGCACGACGGTGACGCGATCTTCGCGGAGTCGGTGGCGGCGTACCCCGAGGCGCTGCGCGCCGAGACGGGCGCCGTCTACACGCTATGAAACGCCGAACGGCCCGCCGGGCTGGTGTCGGCGGGCCGTTCGGGTGTCCTGTGCAGGCGGGCTCAGTCGGTCGTGTTGAGGGACCGGGTCGCCGCCTTGCGGACGTTCGAGATGAACTCGTCGGTGTTCTCGCTGGTGCGGTTCATCAGCTTGCCGACGTTGGTGTCGATCTCGGTGCTGTGCCGGTCGGCCGACGCGCGGGTGCGGTCGATGTCCTCGGACCCGACACCACCCTCGGTCTGGCGGCCGAAGCTGGCCTGCTGACGGCTGGCCTCGTCGTGGGCGCCACGGAAGCCGGTCATGTTGTTGCGCGTGTCGTCGACGTGGTTCTGGATCGAGCCGCGGTCGACGCGGAGCTGGTCACTCATCTGGGTCTCCTGGGTCGTGGGTACGCGGCGGTCAGGCCGGCGGGTTGATCTTGTGGGCGAGGTCGGTCGCGGAGGTCTCCATCTGGCGGGCCTCACCGCTCTGGGTGTCGGCCGCGGAGTCCTCGTGCTGGGCGGTACGACGGACGTACTCCGCACCACCCGCGGCGTTGGCGGCGTGCATCGTGCCCGCGGCGGACAGGCCGTTTGCGGTCGCGGTCGAGCCGTTGCCGGTCTGGTTGGCGAGAGCGCCCTTGTTCTGGGCCAGCAGGTCGGCGGTGTGGCCGTGCTGCTTCTTGGCCAGGTTGTGGACCTGCTCGGCCTGGTCGCCGATGTTGCGGTTGGTGTGGAGGGCACCCTGGTAGCCCTCGGTGAGAGAAACGCGGTCAGCAGCCATGCTGGACTCCCGAGTAGTTGGTGTGGTGCGTGCCCCCAGCACCTATCCGGTCCGGGCGGCCGCAAAACCTCGACGCGCCGAAAACTCCGCGCTCAGTCGTCGACGCGGGCGGTCTGCACCAGGGACGCCGCCCCGTCGCGGTTGACGTACATGGCGCGTCCGCGCGGCAGCCGCCGCGACGGGTGGCCGCCGATGAGGCGCCCCTCGAGCCGGTCGCCGCTGAACATGAACCCCGGCGTGCTCAGGTCGATCAGCCGCTGGATCATCGGCTCGTAGACCGCGCGCGACATACCGCCGGTCCGCCGGGCGAGGATCACGTGCAGACCCAGGTCGCGGCCCTGCGGCAGCAGGTCGATGAGCGGGGCGAGCGGGTCGCCCTGCGAGGTCGCCACGAGGTCGTGGTCGTCGACGATGACGTAGACGTCCAGGCCCCTCCACCACGACCGGTTGCGCAGCTGCTCGGACGTCACGTCGGGCCCGGGGACGCGGGCGCGGATGGCGCCGGCGATCTCCTGCGCGGCCTGGGTGGCCTGCTCGGCGCCGGTGGAGTAGGTCAGCAGGTAGTCGGGCGGCACGACGTCGAGCAGCGAGCGCCGGTAGTCGACCACGGCGATCCCGATCTCCTCGGGCGGCCGGCTGGCGACGAGGTCGGCGATGAGCAGCTTGAGCAGGTTGGACTTGCCGGTCTCGCCATCGCCGTACACCTGCAGGTGGGGGTCGGCGCCGCTGAGGTCGATCTCGGCCGGGCCGAGGTTGAGCTCGGACAGGCCGACGAGCAGACCCCTGTCGCCACGCTCCGTGGGTGGCAGGTCGGCCACGGTGACGAGCTGCGGGAGCACCTCCACCCGGGCGACCCGCTGCTCGCCCCACTTCGCCACGATCGCGTCGAGCAGCCGCTTCTGCGCGTCCTCGGGCGAGTCGCCGTCGTCGTACGTCGGGAGCGCGGACTGGAACACCAACGCGCTCTGCCGTGAGCCGGTGAGGCCGCGGCCGGGAGCGTCCTTCGGGATCTGCTCCATCGCCTGGCGGCCGAAGTCGGAGTCGAACGGGTCGCTGAGGCGCAGCTCGACGCGGCCGGTCATCGACGCCTGCATCCGCATCCGGACCTGCATCGCCTGCGTCACCGTCACGACGACGTGCACGCCGAAGCTGGTTCCGCGCGCGGCGATGTCGGCGATCGCGTAGTCGAGGTCGTCCCACTCCTCGCGGAACGTGCCCCAGCCGTCGACGACGAGGAAGACGTCCCCGAGCGTGTCGGGCGGCAGGTCGCCGGCCGCTCGCGCGCGGCGGAACGCCGCCGCCGACTCGAACCCGCGCTCGCGGAACAGGACCTCGCGCTTGTCGAGGAGGCCGCGCACGTCGTTGACCGTGCGGGTGATCCGCTCGGGGTCGACCCGGCTTGCGACGGTGGCGACGTGCGGCAGCCCGGCCAGCGACGTGAGCGACCCGCCGCCGTAGTCGATGCAGTAGAAGGCGACGTCACCGGGCGCGTGCTGGGAGGCCAGCGACGCGATGGTGGTGCGCAGCAGCGTCGACTTCCCGCTCTGCGGCGAGCCGGTGATGACGAGGTTGGCGTCGCCACCGGCGAAGTCGAAGGTGAACGGCCTCTGGTCCTGGTGCGTGGGGTCGTCGACGAGGCCCACGACGGCGGCGCAGGTGCCGGTCTCGGCGCGCCCGGCGATGTCGACCAGGCTGCCCAGGGACAGCCGGCGGGGCAGCGGCTCCAGCCAGACCGGTCGTACGGGTGCCCAGCCCGAGGCGGCCATCTGCCGGCACAGCACGTCGAGGACGGTGTCGGTGCCGTCGGGGCTGGCTCCGTCGGTGGCGGCCTGGTCCGCCGCCTGCTGCGAGATCCACGCGCCCAGGCCGTTCACGGCGACGTACGGGACGACCGGGACGGTGGTCTTCACCTGCCCCGACGGCGGCACGTACGGCGACGACACCAGCGCCGCCTTGAACCGCTCGAAGACGGTGGTGTCGACCTTGAGGAAGCCGGAGCCGGGCTCGGGCGGCAGGTGGTACGCGTCCGGTACGCCGATGGCGTCGCGGCTCTCGCCCTCGGAGAACGTGCGCAGGCTGATCCGGTAGGACAGGTGGGACTCGAGCCCGCGGATCTTGCCGACCTCCAGCTTCTGCGAGGCCAGCAGCAGGTGCACGCCGATGGAGCGGCCGATCCGACCGATGGCGACGAACAGCTCAGCGAAGTCGGGCTTGGCGGTGAGCAGCTCGGAGAACTCGTCGACGATGACGAGCAGGTGGGGGAGCGGCGGCAGGTCCTCGCCGGCGTCGATCCGGTCCTGGTAGACGGTGACATTGGGCAGGTTCCCGGAGGCCTTGAGCACCTCCTGGCGGCGCTGCATCTCGCCGTAGAGCGCGTCCCGCATCCGGTCGACCAGGGTCAGGTCGTCCTGCAAGTTCGTGATCATCCCGGCGATGTGCGGGATGTGCTCCATGGCCGCGAACGTCGCGCCGCCCTTGAAGTCCACGAGCATCAGGGCGAGCCGGTCCGGCCCGTGCCCGATCAGCAGCGAGCTGACCAGGGTGCGCAGCATCTCGGACTTGCCCGAGCCCGTCGCGCCGACGACGAGGCCGTGCGGCCCCATGCCGCTGTGCGCCGCCTCCTTCAGGTCGAGGACGACCGGCCGGCCTCCGGTCCCGACGCCGATCGGCACCCGGAGCAGCTCGCGCAGCGGCCTCGGCTGCCAGCTCCGGGTGAGGTCGAGGCGGGCCGGGTCCTCGACGCCGAGGATCTCGGGCAGGCCGACGGTCTCGGCGAGCTCGCCGTCGTCGGACGCGGTGGCCGTGAGCCGCAGCGGTGCCAGCGAGCGGGCGAGCGCGGCGGAGGAGCCGGGCTCGGGGAGGTCGACGGTGAACGGCTGCGACCGTCCGCTCGCCGTCGCGGCGCCCGTCGGGCCGATCTCGATCCGCGCGTCGACGCGCTCGGGCTCGTCGGCGGGGCCGTCGAGCAGGGAGACGACGTGGACGCCCAGCTCGGCCAGGCTGACGTCGGCGGCGGGGGAGCGCAGCTGTTGCCCGGGCGCGAGGCCGTCGCCGTCGATGACGACCACGAGCCGGTTCGGTGGCACGTACGCCGTCCCGCGGGCCCGCTGGTGGCGGTCGAGCCGTGCCTCCAGCTCGGGCGCCAGCAGGTGCTCGATCGAGGCCAGGTCGGTGCCGATCCGGCGGGCCACCAGGTCGCCGTCGGTCGCGGTCTCGTCGAGCACGTGGGGTAGCCACTTCGCCCAGTCCCACGCGGCGGCCGCGCGGTCCGAGCGGATGATCGCGACCGAGACGTCGTGCGGGCTGTGCAGCGCGGCGACCTGCTGCAGCAGGTGCGTCGCCAGGCCCCGGCGTACCTCTGCGGGACCGAGGACGCTCAGCTGGCCGATGCGGGCGAGCGGCAGCACCACCGGCTGGTCGTGCAGCACCGCGTAGCGGTGCTGCAGCTCCTGCGCGGACTGCAGGCAGACCGGGTCGAAGCTGTTGAGCGGGCCGGTGTCGGCGTCGAGCGTCAGCCCCGCGTCCAGCGGTACGTCGCCGGTGCCGACCCGGATCGACAGGAAGTCCGGCTGCATCGGCCGCCGCTCCCAGCGCCGGGCGTCGGTGCGCGCGATGTCGAGCAGCTGGTCGGCGCGCGGATGGCACCAGGCCTGGTGGGCGCGCTGCTGGGCGATCTGCTCGCGGACCCGGTGGCGCAGGCTCTCGATGTAGTCGAGGTAGCGCTCGCGGCTCTCCCGCTCCTGGTTCTTCTGGCCGCTGCGCTGGCTGATCATCATCACGATGCCGATCGACACCGCGCCCAGGAGCGCGAGGAACGACGCGACCGCGACGATCGGGTTGTTGCGCTGGGTGATCGCGACGGTGACCGAGCCGGCGCCGCCCATGAGCGGCATCATCAGCATGCTCGCCCCGGCCGCGGCGGGTGCCGACTGGCCTCGTCCCGGAGGCGCGGCGATCACGATCGGCTCCGGCTGCGTCGCCGGCGGAGCGGTGCGTGCCGGACGGCGGACCAGCGTCGTGGTCATGCGAACCCCCGAGGGTTGGAGCGGGCATGGTGTGGGAAGGGCAACCATACGACCGGGGATATGCTCCGCGTTCGTACGCCGGAGCGTCTGCTCGGGAGCCCGCGTCGTCGTGAGGAATTTGCTGATGCACACCGCCTACAGCCGGATCACCGTGGTGACGGCCGAGCGGTCCGTCGACCTCGCCCTCCCGGCCGCGCTGCCGGTCGCCGACGTCCTCCCGCAGCTGCTGCGGTACGTCGCTCCCGCGGCGTCGGCCGGCAACCCGACCACCTGGGTCCTCTCGCGGCTGGGCGGCTCGGCCATCCCGATGGCGCAGACGCTGGCCGAGGCCGCGGTGCTGGACGGCGACGTGCTCGAGCTCGGGCCGGAGGGCCAGACGGTCCGCCCGATCCTGGTCGACGACGTGCGCGACGCGGTCGAGGACAGCGTCGACAGCGCGGGCGGGACCTGGTCGTCGCGGACCACGGTCTCCTTCGCGGTCCTGACCGGCAGCATCACGCTGCTCCTGCTCGCGCTGCTCGGCGTCGCCGGTGCCGCCGTCGGCCCGTCCTGGGCCCGCGACCTGGCGAGCACCCAGACGTCGGCCGTGCTGGCGGTGCTGCTCGTCGGTGCGACGTGGTGGGCGTCGGTGCGGGCCCGGCCGCTCGACACGGCGGTCGCCGCGGCGGCGGCCATGACGTGGGGCGCCGCCCTCGGGCTGGCCCTGTGCCGGCAGGGCGACGTACCGGCTTCGGTGACGGTGGCGGGCTGCGCGGCCCTGGCCGCCCTGGTCGCCGCCGCGACCCGTGCGCTCACGCCGGTGACGACGGGGCACCTCGCGTTCGCTGCCGTGGTCCTCGTCGCGGCGGCTCTGGGCACGACCGCGCAGGTCGACCACGCGGCCGCGCGGGTGTGCCTGCGGGTCCTCCCCGTGCTCGCGGTGATCGCGGTCGGGGCGATCCCACGCGTCTCCCTGTCGGTGGGTGGCCTCGCGAGCGCCGACTACCGGGTCCGCAACGTCGGGGTGCTCGACCTGGACGCCCTGCAGCGCCGCTACCGCACCAGCAACGCGATCCTGGTCGGCTCGCTGGCCGGCATCGCGCTCGTCGTGGCCTGGTACGGCACGGCGCTCGCCCTCGCCGGTGACACCTGGGACCGCAGCCTCGCGGGCTGCCTCGCCCTCGCGATCGCGCTGCGCTCCCGCGCCTTCTCCCGTACGCCGCACATGCTGGCCCTCCGGCTCTCCGGCACCTGGCTCGCGGTGCTGTCCGTCAGCCGGCTCGTGCTGGACCAGGCCGCGCTGCGGCCGTGGCTCGGCGCCGTCCTGGGCGGGGCCCTCGCCGTCGCCCTCGGCCTGACCGCGCTGGACCTCTCGGAGATCCCACGCGCACGGGTCAAGCGGACCCTCAACGCGCTGGAATTCCTGACCCTGGTCGTGCTGCTCGTCCTGCTCTTCGGCGCGCTGACCGTCTACGCCGACTTCAAGGGGATCTTCGGATGACCGACGACAACGCGCCCGACCCGGCCCTCGCCCGGCGTCGCGAGGCGGAGGGCGCCGCCGCGGACCTGGCACGGATGGGCATCGACCCGCGCAGCCTCGGCCTCGGTCCCACCCCGCAGCCGGCGCCCGTGGCGCCGGCCCCGGACGCCGGGTCCGGCGGCGAGGTCGTGCAGTTCCGCCGCCGTGACCCGCTGCCCGACGACCCGACGATCCTCCGGCCACGCCCGGTCGAGCAGGTCCCGCCGCCCCCACCGCCGGTGGCCGCCGCCCCGGCCCCCGCGCCCCCGCTGGCCCCACCTCCGCCACCGGCGCCCCGCGACCTGCCTCGCCTCCTGCAGCGAGCCGCAGTGGGCGTGGTCTCGCCCGAGTCCGCGGCCGGAATGCAGGGGGAGCGCGCCCTCGTCGACCGCATCCGGCAGCGCCAGACGAACCGCCGGGTCGTCGCCTTCGCGTCGACCAAGGGCGGTGTGGGCTGTACGTCGGTCGCGGTCGGTGTCGGCGCGGTCCTCACCGCGCTGCGCGACGACCGGTCCGCGGTCGTCGACGTGCAGCAGGGCGGGCCCTCGCTCGGCGCGCTGCTGGGGGCCGAGCGTCCGCGCTCGTGCATCCAGCTGCTGGCGCAGGACGACGCGGTCGACCCGCCGCGCGGCCGGACCGGGCTGTCCGTGGTCGACGGCTCGGGTTGGGACCTCGCGCTGCGGCGCATCGACGTGTCCGACGTGCTGGACCGGCTCGGTCGCGACCACACCTTCAACCTGCTCGACGTCGGCAACGACGCGGGCGAGGGCAGCCACACCGCGCTGGCCCGGGCCGACCGGGTGGTCCTGGTCTCGACGGCCGGGGTCGTGGGGGAGGCCGCGCTGCAGGCGGCGTTCGACCGGCTCCGCCGGGTCAACCCGATGGCCGCGTCGGGCGCGGTCGCGGTGGTCGTGGCGACCAGCGAACCGGCGTACAAGCAGGCGGTGAGGGACCTGCGTGGCCGGCCCCAGGTGGTCGTCGTACCTCCCGACCCGTGGCTGGCGGCGGGTTCGCCGTTCGAGCCCGGCGTGGTCCGCGCCGAGACCCGTGAGGCGATGCTGCGCATCGCCGCCGCCGTGGTCGACGGGGGCGGCCGTGCCTGAGCCCTGGACCCCGCCGCCGCCGGACGCCCAGAAGGGCATGGCCCTGCGATCGACGCCGAACGCGGAGCGCTACGTCCTCGAGGCCGACGCGATGCGCCGGCGCCAGCTGCGCTCGGCGCTGCTGCACGGGTCCGGCCGCAACTGGCGCGAGAACCGCCGTGCCTGGCCCGCGATCGTCGCCGGGCTGGTCGTGGTCGCGGTCATCCTCGCCGGCCTGTCCGTCGCGCAGGCGCTGAAGGTGAGCCTGCGGAACAACCCCGTGCCGTCCACGCCGGCACCCACGACGACCGCCGCTCCCGCATCCCCGAGCCCGTCCCGATGAAAGGTGCATCCATGGCCTCCACCAGCACGCGCCCGACGTTGCCCTCCCGGCTCCCGTCGACCCGCGAGTCGCGCCCGGCCCTGATCGGGCTCGCGGTGGTCCTGATCATCGGAGGAGCCCTCGCCTCGGCGTACCTCGCCGTGATCGCGGGGCACCGGGCGGAGTTCGTCCAGGTGCGCACGGAGATCGCCCAGGGGCAGAAGATCAGCAAGGCGGACCTGCAGACCGTCAGCCTCCCGCAGGGGTACGACGGCGGCATCCCCGCCGACCAGGAGGACAGCCTGGTCGGGCAGTCGACGACGGTCCGCCTGCTCGCCGGCACGGTCCTGACGCCGGCCATGGTGTCGAAGACGGGCGGCATCGCGGCCGACCAGGCGCAGGTCGCGCTGAACGTCGACCCGATGACCGCGCAGGGCATGCACCCGGGCGACCGGGTGCTGATCTACGTCGAGGACTCCGACGGCGGGACGCACAACGTCGACGGCGAGCTGCTCGCGATCGGGAAGAGCCAGGACGGCGGCATCACCGGCACCTCGAGCTCCGAGGTGCCGATCAAGGTGCTCATCAACCGGCAGTGCCTGACGGCGGTGGCCCAGGGGATCATCGGCAACAAGTTCGCGGTCTCGCAGACCGGTGGGTCCGGAGACCTCGGTTGCGGAGGGCAGTGACGCCATGTCGCTGATCACCCTCGCCTCGGCCAAGGGGTCGCCGGGCGTGACCACCGCGGCGCTGCTGCTCGGTGCCCTCTGGCCGCGCCCCTGCGTGGTCGCCGAGTGCGACGCCGCCGGCGGTGACATCGCGCTGCGGATGCCGTCGGACCAGGGGCAGCCGCTCACCGCGGACGCCGGCCTGGTCGCGCTCTCGGCGGCGGGCCGCAAGGCCATGCACCCGGGCCTGATCGACCAGCACACCCAGCACATCGTCGGTGGCCTGGGGGTCCTCACCGGGGTGAGCCTTCCCGAGCAGGCCGGCGGGCTGGCCTGGCCGGAGCTCGCGCAGCTGTTCGCCTCGGCGCCCGGCACGGACGTCCTCGCTGACCTCGGCCGGATCGGAGGCTCGACGCCGCAGAACGCGATGCTGGCGACGAGCAGCCTGGTCGTGCTCGTGACTGACGCCGTCCCGAGCAACGTCATCCACCTGCGCGAGCGGGCGGCCCGCGTGCACCAGAACCTCGGTGGCGCGATGGCAGCGCCCATCCACGTCGTGGTCGTGGCGGGGACCAAGCGGGCTCGCGCGGTGCGTGAGGTGCGGGAGTCGCTCGAGCGCTCGCGCGTCCCGTTCGAGGACGTGCACCACCTCGCGCACGACCCGGTCGGCGCGAACTTCTTCCTCGGCCAGGTCCAGGGCCGGCCCGACCGGACCGCCCTCGTGCGCTCGGCGGGCTCGATCGTGGACCGGCTGGCCGCGCGGACCGACCACGCCTTCGTGGCCGCCGAACCCGTCGGCGTACCGGCTCCGGAGGTGACGCCGTGATCGACCACGACCTGGTCCGGACCCTGCGCGGCCAGGTGGCCGAGCGGCTCAACGAGCAGCGCCGCCGGGATGCGGCGGCCGGGGTCTCGCCGATGAGTGCCGAGGACGAGCGCGAGTTCGCCCGCTCGCTCATCGTGCAGGTGCTGGAGGACCACGCCCGCTTCGAGGTCTCCGACGGCCGCCGACCGCCGACGCCGGCCGACGAGCGCGACATCGCCTCGGCCATCCACTCCGCGCTGTTCGGCGTCGGCCGGCTGCAGCCGCTGCTGGAGGACCCCAACGTCGAGAACGTCGACATCAACGGCTTCGACCAGGTCTTCGTCCAGTACGGCGACGGCCGCGAGGAGCGGCACCCGCCCGTGGCCGAGAGCGACGAGGAGCTCGTCGAGCTGATCCAGGTGCTCGCCGCGCACTCGGGCCTGTCCAGCCGGCCCTTCGACGCGGCCAACCCCGAGCTGGACCTCCGGCTGCCCGACGGATCCCGGCTCTCCGCGGTCATGCAGGTCTGCGCCCGCCCCTCGATCTCGGTGCGCAAGGCGCGGCTGGGCCGGGTGTTCCTCGACCAGCTCGTCGAGAACGGCACGATGGACGAGGAGATCTGCAGCTTCCTCAAGGCGGCGGTGCGGGCTCGCAAGAACATCATGATCGCCGGCGCCACCAACGCCGGGAAGACCACGATGCTGCGCGCGCTCGCCAACGAGATCCCGCCGCACGAGCGGCTGATCACCGTCGAACGTGCCCTGGAGCTCGGCCTGGGGGAGTACGCCGACCTCCACCCGAACGTCGTGCCGCTGGAGGAGCGGCTGCCGAACGCCGAGGGCGTCGGCGGGGTGTCGATGGCCGACCTGGTCCGGCGGTCGCTGCGGATGAACCCCTCGCGCGTCATCGTCGGTGAGGTGCTGGGCGACGAGATCGTGACGATGCTCAACGCGATGACGCAGGGCAACGACGGCTCGCTCTCGACCATCCACGCGAACTCCTCCCTCGAGGTCTTCTCCCGGATCGGCACCTACGCGATCCAGGCCCGCGAGCGGCTCCCGCTCGACGCCTCCTCGCTCCTCATCGCCGGAGCCCTGGACTTCGTGGTGTTCGTCCGCAAGCGCAACGACCACCCGGAGAACGGCGGTCAGGTCCGCGTGGTCGAGAGCATCCGCGAGATCGTCGGCCACGACGGCCAGGTGATGTCGAGCGAGGTGTTCGCGCCCGGGCCGGACGGACGCGCGGTGGCGCACGCCCCGATCGCCTGCATCGCGGAGCTCGCCGAGCACGGCTACGCGTCCTTCGCGCACGGGGGCTGGGCGTGATCGAGGCCTGGCGCATCCCGCTCGCCGTCACCGCCGGTGCCGCGGTGGGTGTCGGCGCGGCGATGCTGCTGCTCGGCATGCACCGCCGCCCGCCCTCCGCCGCCACGCCGGGCCGGCGTTCCCTCACCGTGAGCCAGGGCCGGATGCGGCGCATCGCCGTCGGGGTCGTGGTGGGCCTCGTCATCCTGGTGCTGACCCGGTGGATCGTCCTCGCCGCGGTCGCCGCCGTGGTGATCGCGTTCTGGGACCGGATCCTCGGCGGCGCCGCCGAGGAGCGTCGCGCCATCACCCGGGCCGAGGGGCTCGCTTCCTGGATCGAGTCGCTGCGCGACACCATCGCCGGGGCCGTCGGTCTCGAGCAGGCCATCCCGGCGACCGCCGCGAACGCCGCCGCCTCGGTGCGACCCGCCCTCAACCTGCTCGTCGACCGGCTCCGCGTGCGGGAGCCGATGCCCGACGCACTGGCCGACTTCGCCGACGACCTCGACGACCCGTCGGCCGACCTGGTGGTCGCGGCGCTGATCCTCAACGCGCGCCTGCGCGGGCCCGGTCTGCGTGACGTCCTCACCGCCCTCGCGCAGTCGGCCCGCGACGAGCTCGACGTCCGCCGCCGGGTCGAGGGCAGCCGGCGCAGCACCCGCCGCAGCGTGCAGATCGTGATCGGTGTGATCGTCGTCGTCGCCGGGCTGCTGGTCCTCCTCAACCGCTCGTACGTCGCTCCCTACCAGTCCGCCATGGGACAGCTGGTCCTCGCCGTGGTGATCGCCCTGTTCGGCCTCGGCGTGCTCTGGCTGCGGCGCCTGTCCGGCGTCGAGGAGGCCAAGCGCTTCCTCGTGGCGGCCCGTTCGCCGCAGCCGGCGCGCCCCGAGGCCCGACCGGAGAGGAGCGGCGCATGACCTGGTCGCTGCTCGCCGGCGGCATCGTCGGCCTCGGGGTGCTGCTCGTCGTGGTCGCCCTCAGCCGGCCCGTGCCCGGCGTCGCGGCGACCCTGGCCCGCCTGGAGCGGGCGGGCTCCCGCCGAGCGACGCCGAGGGTCACGGTCGACGGCGCCGCGGGCCGGCTGGACGTCGTACGCGACGGCATCGGGGGGTGGCTGGAGTCCGCGGCGGCCGGGCGCGGCTGGCAGCTGATCCGCACCCGCTCCGACCTCGCGGTGATGAACCGGACCCTGCAGCAGCACCTCGGCACCAAGGTGCTGCTCGCGCTGGGTGCGATGGTGTGGTTCCCGTTCGTGGTGTGGGTCAGCGGGTTCGGCTCCGGCGGCGTACCCGTCGGTGTGGCGCTCGCCGCGGCCGTCGTGGCGTTCTTCTTCCCCGACCTCTCCCTGCACCGCGAGGCCGAGGCGCGCCGGCGCGACTTCCGCCACGTCACGGGCGCCTTCCTGGACCTCGTCGCCATGAACCTCGCCGGCGGCCGCGGCCTGCCCGAGGCGCTGATGGCGGCGTCCTCCTTCGGCGACCACTGGGCGATGGTGCGGTTGCGGCAGTCGATCTCCAGCTCGCGCATCCTGGGGATCACCCCGTGGGAGGGCATCGGCCGGCTCGGCGAGGAGCTGGGCATCGACGAGCTCCGCGACCTCGCGTCCTCGCTCGCGCTGGCCGGCGACGAGGGCGCGCGCATCCGCAGCTCGCTCAACGCGCGGGCCGAGAGCATGCGCCGCAAGGAGCTCGTGGAGGTCGAGGGCGACGCGGGCGAGAGCAGCCAGTCGATGCTCATCGCGCAGCTCCTGATGTGCGTCGCCTTCTTGATATTCTTGGCCTATCCGGCAGTCAGCCAGCTCCACTGACTGGTTTGCCGTCTCTCGGGAAGGGAACGACCACCTCGTGAACCCATTGCTCATCAGCGCGCAGGCCCTCGTCGTCCTGGTGCGTGGCCGCGCCGAGCAGGC
>DATFHM010000130.1:0-6784 GCA_035248385.1 Nocardioides sp.
CGGTGGTGATGGCGTCGGCGATCGCGCGCGCCTTGAGGAAGTGGGAGTGGCGGGCGTGGCCCCACTTGACCCACTCGGTGAGGACCTTCGCGCCGGCCTCGGCGTCCCAGTCCGAGCCCATCTCGGACCACGTCGGCCCAGGACGTACGACGGACGCCCGGACCCCGCTGCCCTCGAGCTCCATCTGCAGCGCCTCCACGAGCCCCTCGAGGCCGGACTTCGTTGCGCTGTAGCCGCGCATGAACGGCCGGGCCCGCAGCGCGGTGTCGGAGGAGACGAAGACGAGGTCGCCGCGCCGGCGCTCGATCATCGCCGGCCCGAACGCCTTGATCAGCCGGTGCGCACCGAGCACGTTCACGTCGAACTCGGCCGCGAGCTGCTCGGTCGTGGCCTCGACGATCGCGCCGGGCGCGAGCAGGCCCGCGTTGCAGACCACGACCTCGACGTCACCGAGCTGGGCGGTCACCGCGGCCGCGAACTTCTCGACCGAGTCGGTCGAGGCCACGTCGAGCTCGTGCACGACGACCTCGCCGCCCGTGGCCCGGATCTCGGTCGCGAGCTCCTCGAGGCGGTCGACCCGGCGAGCACCGAGCGCGACCGGGAAGCCGGCCTCCGCCAGCGCTCGCGCGGTCTCGGCGCCGATGCCCGAGGACGCGCCCGCCACGACGGCGGGACGGCGGTCGGGGTGGACGGGCTTGGTCATCGGACGCTCACCCGCACCGGCATCTCCGCGAAGCCGCGCACGTTGGCCGAGTAGAACCGCACCGACCGGTCGTGGTCGACCTCCACGTCGTCGACCGCCGCCACCAGGCTCGCCAGGGCGACCTTCGCCTCGAGCCGGGCCAGGTTCGCCCCGAGGCAGAAGTGCCGCCCGCCGCCGAAGCTGACGAGGCGGTCGAGCTCCTCGGCCGGACGGTCCAGGTCGAAGGTGTCCGGGTCGCAGAAGACCGACTCGTCGTGGTTGGCCGCACCGATGAGCAGCAGGATCTTGGCACCGGCCGGAGCGGTCACGTCGCCCCGGGTCAGGTCGGTGCGCAGCTGCCGCGCGAGGATCTGGGTCGAGGCGTCGTACCGCAGGGTCTCCTCGACCCACGGCCCGACGAGGCTCGCGTCGCCGGCGCCGCCGAAGACCCGCTCGACGTACGACGGGACACGGCTCAGGTTGCCGAGCGCGTTGCCCAGCAGCTTGGTGGTCGTCTCGTTGCCCGCGACCACGGTGAGGAACAGGAACGCGATGATCTCGTCCCGCGTCATCCGCTTGCCATCGTCCTCGACGTGCAGCAGTGCGCTGGTGAGGTCCTCGCCGGGGTGGCGCCGCTTCTCCGCGAGCAGGTCGTTGTAGTAGCCGAACAGCTGGCCGGCCGCCTCGACCCCGGCCGGCGGCACGTCACGCACGCCGTGCTCGCGGTGGACGAGCAGGTCGGCGAGACGCCGTACCTCGTCACGGTCCGAGTCCGGCACGCCGAGCATCTCGGAGATGACGTCCATCGGCACCTTCCCGGCGAAGTCCTTGATCCAGCAGAACTCCTCACCACTGCGGGCCTTCTCCAGGCACGCGGCGAGGTAGAGATCGGTGATCCGCTGGATGTCCGGACCCAGCTCGCGCACGCGGCGCGGGGTGAAACCCTTCGAGACCAGCCGGCGCAGCCGGGTCGTCTCCGGCGGGTCCATCGCGAGGAACGACATCACCTTGTGCGCGTCCGGCGACCAGGCGCTCGCGTCCAGGGTCACGCCCATGGCGTTGCTGAACGTGTCGTCGTCGCGGACTCCGGCGTGGATGTCGGCGTACCGGCTCAACACCCAGAAGTCGTGCTCGGTGTTGTGGTGCAGCGGCTGCTCGAGCCGGAGCCGTCGGTAGGTCGGGTACGGGTCGTCCTGGAGCGCGTAGTCGTACGGGTCGAAGACCAGCGGAGCCAGCGTGGAGGTGGTCATGCGTTGCCCCTCAGGATCGTGGCGACGACGGCGTCCATCCGCTCGCGCATCGCCGGGTAGGTCAGCAGGCCCATGCCCACCTGCAGCAGGGCGCCGGTGAAGGCGAGGATCAGCGCGTCGAGCACGACGGGGTCCACCCCCGGCCCGGTCGCGGCCTCGAAGCGCCGGAAGAACTCGGAGCCGATCTCGAGCCGCAGCTCGGCGACCCCGTCGTCGCTGCCGAGCAGGGCGCTGGTCGCACCGGCGGAGAGCCGCGGCTGCGTCGCGAGCGAGTCGACGAGCTGGCGGGTGAGCGCCTGCACCCGGCTCACCGCGTCGGCCGCGGACGTGTCGACCTCCGGCTGATCGACAAGGTGGGCGAGGAAGAGCTGGGCGATCAGGTGCTGCTTGGAGGCGATGTAGGTGTACGCCGTCGCCGGCGACACGCCCGCACGCTCGGCCACCTGGCGCACCGTGAGCGCCTCGTGGCCGACCTCGGCGAGGTGGGCACCGCCGGCCTCGAGCAGCCTGCGCACGGTCTCGGCCTGGCGCGGCCCGAGGTCGAGGCCGCGCATGCGAAGAACTGAACTGGACACCTGTCCAACTTAGAACGAGTTCTAGTAATCTGGCAAGCATGTCCGCCGAAGATCCGCGTCACACCCCCAGCAGCTACGCCCGGCTCAGCCGCGAGGAGCTGGCCGTCGTCGTACCGGAGCTGCTGCTGATCGGGCAGCTCATCGACCGCTCCGGGATGGCCTGGTGCATCTCCGCGTTCGGGCGCGAGGAGATGGCGCAGATCGCGATCGAGGAGTGGGCCGCGTCCTCCCCGATCTACACCCGCCGGATGCAGGACGCGCTCGGCTACGCGCCCGAGGTCCCGGGCCGGGGCGACGTCGTCACGATCTTCAAGGGGCTGCAGCTCGACATCGGCGCGCCGCCGCAGTTCATGGACTTCCGGTACGTCGTGCACGACGCCCACCACGGCGAGTTCCGGCTCGACCACTGCGGTGCCCTGATGGACGTCGAGCCGATGGGCGAGGACTACGTGCGCTCGATGTGCCACGACATCGAGGACCCGACCTTCGACGCGACCGCCGTCGCGAGCAACCCGCGCGCGCAGGTGCGGCCGATCCACCGGCCGCCGCGCGCCCCCGGCGCGACCGGCGCGCACTGTGCGTGGACGGTGGTCATCGACGACTCCCACCCGCCGGTGTCGGGGATCCCCGCGCTCGCGGTCAACGAGCGCTCGGCCGCGGCCACCCTCGAGCTCGCGCCGATCGACCCGGCCGACGACGGCGCCGCCGACTACGCCGGCCCGCTGCTGTCCGACGTCGACTTCGCGGCGTTCTCGCACTCCGCCCTCGTCCGGATCGCCGACGAGGTCTGCCTGCAGATGCACCTGCTCGACCGCGGCTTCGCGATGGCGGTCGCCGCCCGAGCCTCGTCGCCCGAGCAGACCCTCGAGATCCGGCGCAAGCAGCTGTGCGGGGTGGCGGGCATCGCCGCCGAGCGGCTGGCCCGCGCGCTCGCGATCAGCCCCGACGAGGACGGCGCCCGCCGGCTGCTCGCCCTCCACCCGCTGCTCAACCCCGTCGCGTACGTCGAACCGCGCGAGCTGACCTCCGCCATCGCCCTGCCCGGCCGCTCCCCCGCCGAGGACGACGAGGCCTGGATCTCGCTGTGCGGGCCGTCGTACCCCGACGCCCTGCGGGCCATCACTGGCGCCCTCGACCCCCACCTCGACGTCGAGGTCACCGCGGTCGCGGACGCGCTGGGCGGGGGCTGGTTCGTCGACGTCGTACGCCGTGACGAGCCGCTCGACGAGGACCCGACCGTCGCCGTCACGCGCTTCAGCACCGGGGCCGCCTTCGCCTTCCAGCCCCGCCGCTCGCTGCCCATCACCCCCGTCTGAGCGCGAAAGAAGCCTTCTGGCCCGCCGAAAAGAACGCTGTGGCCCGCCGAGAGACATCTCTCGACGGGCCACGAGGCTCTTTTCGGCGGTTACACCGAGGGAGCGGGAGGCGCCGGGGGCGCCGGGGGTACGTCGGCCGCGCGGGTGCCGTTGCCCTTCGTGTCGGCCGCGAGCTGGGTGAGCCAGCCCTCCCAGCGGGTGCGCATCGGGACGATGAGCCCGCCGCCGACGCCGACCACGAGGATGCCGCCGACCGTCGCCAGCACCGCGATCAGCACGGGCAGGGTGACCGAGAGGCCGATGCCCACCTGGTTGAGCGCGGCGATCACGCCGAGGGCGATGATGAAGAAGCCGGCGATCCGGGCGAGCAGGCCGCCGTACGAGACACCGCCCAGGGTCGCGCCGAGGACGTCGCGCACCGCGTTGGCGACCGCACCGGCGATGACGACGATGACGATGGCGACGAGCGCCTTCGGCAGCCAGTTGAGGATGTCGTCGACGATCCGGCTGACCGGGTTGGTCGGCCCGAACGCGCTGAGCGCGAGCTGCAGCGCGATGAGCAGGACGAAGTAGTAGATCAGCTTGGTGATGAGGTCGATCGGCTTGATCTGCGCCGCGGCGAGGGCCTGGTCGGCGCCCGCCTTGGTGAGCAGCTTCGTGAAGCCGACCCGCTGCAACAGCAGGCCGAGCCCCTTGGCGACGGCCTTGGCGATCAGCCAGCCGATGAAGAGGACGACCAGGAACACGATCAGCTTCGGGACGAAGTTGAGCACGTTCGTCAAGTTGTCGCTGAAGATGCCGCTCCAGTCGATGGAGAGGGGTGAGATGGACGGAGTTGTCATGAGGTTCTGCCTTCCCGAGATGGAGACAATCCTTGTCGGGTCAACGGTAGGACCTCGCCCAGGTCATGCCTGGGACCTCGATCAGCGCACCTCGAAGCTGATCCCCGCGTCGACGAGCCGGGCCAGCAGCGCCTCGCCCATGGCGGTCGCGGTCGTCACCTGGCCGGCCGTCTGCGGCAGGTCGTCGAGCGCCAGGCAGAGCGCCGACTCGGCGATCATCTTCGCCGTCTCGGAGTAGCCCGGGTCGCCGCCCGAGACGCGGGTCCGCACGGTGACGGGCGTGCCCGACGCGGGCTGGGTGGAGGCCACGAAGTCGACGGTGAACCAGGACTTCTCCCGCTGGGCCTCGCTCGGCCCGCTCCCCTGCGGCACCCGGCGCTTGAGGAACTCGCGCACCGGCGGCACCTGCGCCGCGACGGCCAGGGCGCTCACGCCGGCCGCACCGCCGGCGGCGTAGTGCAGCGTCTTGGTGCCGGCGAAGTGGGAGTAGCCGAAGTCGGGTCCGTACGCCGGCAGCGCGGCCCCGCTACGTGCGATGACGAACGGGTCGATGGTCGGCATCGGCAGCAGCCAGTAGCCCAGCTCGCGGTCGCGGCCCGGCTTGCCGGCGATCGCCCGCGAGCGCCGGCCCTCGGGACGCTCCTCGATCCGGCGCCGGGCTTGCATCGCGTCACGCATCTGCTTGGCCCGCGAGAAGGCGGTCATGGCGGAGTGGAAGGTGCCGCCGGAGAAGCCGGCGCCGGCCCGCACCACGCCGCGCATCCGCACGGGGTCGACGATCGGCCCGCCGGTCGCGTCCTCCAGCGCCCTGATCGTGAAGTAGGCGCCGAGGTCGTGCGGGATGGAGTCGAAGCCGCAGGCGTGGACGATGCGGGCACCGGTCTTCTCAGCGGTCGCGTGGTGGGCGACGTACATCTTGTCGACGAACTCGGGCTCACCGGTGAGGTCGACGTAGTCGGTGCCGGCGGCCGCGCAGGCCGCGACCAGCGGGCCGCCATGCTGCAGGTAGGGACCGACGGTCGTGGCGATGACCTTGGTCTGCGCGGCGACCTCGGCGAGGCCGGCCTCGTCGGAGGCGTCCACGACGAGCAGCGGCAGGTCGGCGAGCGACGGGTCGATGCCCGTGAGCCGGTCCCGCACCGTCTCGAGCTTCGTCAGCGACCGGCCCGCCAGCGCCCAGCGCACGCCCTCGGGAGCGTGGGCCGCGAGGTAGTCGGCGGTGAGGCCGCCGGTGAACCCGGTGGCTCCGAACAGGACGACGTCGTAGGACCGGGAAGCGCGGTCAGCGGCAGCAGCCATGGGAAGAATCGTGGCACTTCTGCGGTGACGACGGAACCACGGTCCCTGCTCCCTCCGTCGTAGGGGTGGAAGGCACGGCGAACAGGAGCACCGGCGACACATGGAGATCGAGGACGAGGCGGCGTACACGGCGTACGTCGAGAAGGCGTGGCCGACGCTGGTGCGCGCGGCGGTCTTCCTCGGCGCCGGCGTGCACGAGGCCGAGGAGCTCGCCCAGCAGACCCTCGTGCGCTGCTACGGGGCCTGGGACCGGGTGAGCGCCGCCGGCAACCGGGACGCCTACGTCTACCGGATGCTGCTCAACTGCCTGCGCGACCAGCGCCGCAGCCGGTGGTGGAAGGACCGGCGCGACGTCGCCCAGCTCGACACCCCCACCCCCGACCGGAGCGAGGCCGTGGCCACCGCCGACGCGATCCACCGGGCGCTGGCCGGGCTGACCAAGCCGGCGCGCGACGTGGTGGTGCTGCGCTACTTCGTCGAGCTCTCCGAGGCCCAGACCGCCCAGGCGCTGGGCATCCCCGCCGGCACCGTCAAGAGCCGGCTCTCGCGCGCGCTGACCCAGCTCGCCGCCGACGACCACCTCCTCTCCTTCAAGGCGTAGCCATGACCGATCTCGAGAACCTCTGGGACGACCTCCCCGTCGGCCCCGCGCCCACCGACGCGATCCTGCGCGCGGCCCACCGCGCCGCGCTCCAGCAGCAGGCGGCCGACGACACCGCCGCTGCCGACGTACGACGCGCGCGCCGGCGCCGCCTCGTGGGCCGGCCGCTACTCGCGGCCGGTGCCTTCACCGGCCTCGCCGCCGCGTTCGTGGTGGGGG
>DATFHM010000131.1:0-2737 GCA_035248385.1 Nocardioides sp.
CGATCTCGCCGCCCACGGCGACGATCGTGCGGCTCCCCACCACACGCGTCGACAGCGTCAAGTCCACGACTACTCCAGAGATTTCCCGACTTCTCAGCGCTGCTATCAAACCACGGCCGGGAAACTTGCGCACGACAACGAGCAGACTGTCAGGGCCGTCACTCGGACCGCACTCGGACCGCACTCGGGCCGCGGGAGGTGCCGTCGTCGGCGGGCCGTGTCACGATCGTCCGGTGAGCGCACTACCGGTCCCCGAGCCCGCGGGCGGGATCGATGCCGTCGCCGTGCTCGAACGGCTCACGGCCGCGCCCGGCCGCGCCGACCGGCTCACGCACCTGGAGCTCCTGCCGGCGCGCGCGGCGGTCACCGAGGCCTGGCCGGCCTGGGCCGATGCCGAAGTCGTGGCCGGCTACCGCCGCCGCGGCGTGGAGCAGCCCTGGCGGCACCAGGTCGTGGCGGCCGAGGCGGCGCGGCGCGGCGAGCACGTGGTGCTGGCGACCGGCACCGCCTCGGGCAAGTCGCTCGCCTACCTGCTCCCCGCCCTGACCGCGATCCGCGAGGCGCGGGGTCCGCGCGGCCAGCGGGGCGCGAGCGTCCTCTACCTCGCGCCGACCAAGGCGCTGGCCCAGGACCAGCGGTCGGCGATCGAGGGCCTGGGGCTGGACGTCCGCGTCGCGACCCACGACGGCGACTCGACGCCCGAGCAGCGCGAGTGGACGCGCGACCACGGTGAGTACGTGCTGTCCAACCCCGACATGCTGCACCGATCGCTGCTCCCCGCCCACGCGCGGTGGGCGCGCTTCTTCGGGTCGCTGCAGCTCGTGGTCATCGACGAGTGCCACCACTACCGCGGTGTCTTCGGGGCCCACGTCGCGCAGATCGTGCGCCGGCTGCGCCGGGTTTGCGCGTCGTACGGCGCCGAGCCCGTCTTCGTGCTGGCCTCCGCGACGGTCGCCGAGCCCGAGGTGGCGGCGGCCCGGCTGACCGGCCTGTCGGTCACGGCAGTGACCGAGGACTGCTCCCCACGCGGCGAGACCGCGATCGCGCTGTGGGAGCCGCCGCTGACCGAGCACACCGGGGAGCAAGGTGCGCCGGTACGTCGCCCCGCCACCTCCGAGACCGCCGACCTGCTCACCGACCTGGTCATCGACCAGATCCGGACCCTGGCGTTCGTGCGGTCGCGGCGCGGCGTCGAGACCGTGGCGCTGCGGGCCTCGGAGTGGCTCGCGGAGGTGGACCCGGCACTGCGGGACCGCGTGGCGGCGTACCGCGGCGGCTACCTGCCCGAGGAGCGGCGCGCGCTCGAGGCCGACCTGCGGGCCGGGCGCCTGCTGGGGATGGCGGCCACCAACGCGCTCGAGCTCGGCATCGACGTGCACGGCCTGGACGCGGTGGTCGTCGCGGGCTACCCCGGCACCCGCGGCGCCTTCTGGCAGCAGGTCGGGCGCGCCGGGCGCAGCGGTGGAGCGGCTCTGGGGATGCTGGTCGCCCGCGACGACCCGCTGGACACCTACCTCGTGCACCACCCGGAGGCGCTGCTGGGCGCGCCCGTCGAGGGCACCGTGTTCGACACCGACAACCCCTACGTGCTCGGGCCGCACCTGTGCGCTGCCGCGCAGGAGCTGCCGCTGCGTGCGGACGAGCTCGCGATCTTCGGACCGCGGACCCGCGAGGTCCTCGGTGGCCTGGTGGAGGTCGGCCTGCTGCGCCGGCGGGCGACGGGCTGGTACTGGACGGACAGCCGGCGCGCCGCCGACCTCGCCGACATCCGCTCCACGGGTGGGGCGGCGATCCAGCTCATCGAGGGCGGGAGCGGCCGGGTGGTCGGCACCGTCGACGGCGGCCGTGCGCACTCGGTCGCGCACGCGGGCGCGGTGTACCTGCACCGGGGCGAGACGTGGCTGGTCGAGTCGCTCGACCTCGAGGACCACGTCGCCGTGATGGAGCGCAGCTCCGTCGACTACAGCACCACGGCTCGCGAGGTCACCGACATCGCGATCGTGGGCGAGACCGAGGCCGAGTCGTGGGGCGAGTGCCGGCTCGCCACCGGGACCGTCGACGTCTCGAGCCGGGTGACGTCCTACCTCCGGCGGCGCGCCGTCTCGGGGGAGGTCATCGACGAGACACCGCTCGACCTGCCCGAGCGCACGCTGCGGACCACCGCCGTGTGGTGGACCGTGCCGCCGGCCGTCGTGGAGGCCACCGGGATCGATCCCGCGGACCTCCCCGGAGCGGCGCACGCCGCCGAGCACTGCTCGATCGGACTCCTTCCCCTGTTCGCGACCTGCGACCGGTGGGACATCGGCGGGGTCTCCACAGCGCTGCACCCCGACACCGGGCAGCTGACCGTCTTCGTGCACGACGGCCACCCGGGCGGGGCCGGCTTCGCCGCGCGCGGCTACCGCACCGCCCGCGCCTGGCTGACCGCCACCCGCGAGGCGATCGCCGCGTGCGAGTGCGACGCGGGCTGCCCGTCGTGCATCCAGTCGCCGAAGTGCGGGAACGGCAACGACCCGCTCGACAAGCGGGGAGCTGTGCTGCTCCTCGATGCGCTCCTGGACGCCTGAGGCGTCACGGCGCCGGGCCGGCCCGGGACTCGGCGCCCAGGTCGGCGGTCTGGCCGAGCCAGTGCGGGCCGGCGGCGGTGACGCGCACGCGGACGTCGACGCCCTCGACCCCGCAGGCCGACAGGGTCGTCCCGTTGGCGGTGGCCAGCCGTCCGGCCTCCGCGCACGGG
>DATFHM010000132.1:0-35969 GCA_035248385.1 Nocardioides sp.
CCCTCCTCAAGCCGACGGCATTCGTGATCAATACGGCGCGGGGCGCCCTCATCGACCAGGACGCCCTCGCGGACGCGCTGGAGAAAGGTGCCCTGGCCGGGGCGGGCATCGACGTCTTCGACCCCGAACCGCCCACCCCGGCCCTGCGCCTGCTCAAGTCGCCGAACGTGGTGCTCTCGCCGCACGTCGGCGGAGTGACCCGCGAAACGCTGATCCGCATCGCCTTGGCCGCCGTGCAGAACGTCGCCGATTTCTTGGCGGGCGGGCAACCGCGGGACATCGTCAACCACCGGTAGTTCGTCACATCCGGAGTAGAAGGCCGACGGATGGTTCAACTGGACGCCGTCGATGCGCACTTCACGGCAGCGGGGAGCGTGCCTCAGCGCCCCACCCACGCCGGCAGCGCTCCCTGTCTTGTCGCGTGCTGCGCTCTCCACCTAGACTCACAGAAAGTGAAGCAACTTCAGTTCAGGTTCATCGGCGTCATCCGCGGCACACACTCGGGAGCGGACTCATGATGGGTTCCTTGGACGGCAAGTCCGTGCTTGTCACCGGTGCGGGGCAGGGCATCGGGCGGGCGATCTCAGTGGAGACCGCCCGGCAGGGCGCCTCCGCGGTGGCCGTCGCCGACCGGAACAAGGAGAGCGCCGCCGAGACCGCGGAGCTGGTGCGCGCAGCCGGGGCGCGGGCCGAGGCCATCGTCTGCGATCTGCGCGTGCGCGACAGCATCGCCGAGATGGTGACGCGCACCGTGGAGCACTTCGGTGGACTCGATGTCCTGGTCAACAACGCCGGGGTGATCGAGACCACATTCACGGACGCGGCGGACCGCGGTGTCGACTCGCTCGCCGAGGAGGTCTGGGACGCGGTCTACGAGGTCAACCTCAAGGCGGTGTGGCTGACCACCAAGTTCGCGGCACCGTATCTGCGCCGCTCCTCGCGCGGGCCGGCCATCGTCAACACCGCCTCCGTCTCCGGCCTCACGGGCTTCCCCAACGCCCCCGCCTACGGCGTCACCAAGGCCGGCGTCATCCATCTGACCAAGGTCACCGCCGTCGACCTGGCCCCCGTGCGCTGCAACTGCTTCTGCCCCGGTGTCATCGACACGCCCCTCGCCCAGGACTACTTCGCCGCCGCCGAGGACCGTGAGGCCGTGGAACACGCACTGACCGCGCCCCAGTTGGTGAAGCGGCTGGGACGGCCGGAGGAGGTCGCCAGGCTGGCGTGCTTCCTGGCCTCCGACGACGCCGCGTTCATCACCGGGTCGTCGTACGTGATCGACGGCGGCGCGCTCGCCTGGCTCGGCGCACGGGACTGACGGACCCTCCGAGGGACCACGCCGACAAGCTCGCTCAGAAGGCCGGGGCAACGCTCCGGGCAGCCGGCTCTGGACATGCCGGACGAGTCGGCGTGGCGCGAGGCCACCGCGACCGCAGCTGTGGGTGTCGCGTCGATCTTCGATACGGTCGGCGGCTTCGGCGCCCAGTTCTTGCACTGCTGGGCCGAGCGCGGTGTCCGCGTGAACTGTGACGTGGTACTCCCCGGTTGACCGCGATGGTCGAGGGGACCCCACTCGGTCGGCTCGGCACGACGGAGAAGGTGGCGGCCGCCGTAGACGATCGCTAACCGGCCTTTGACGCATACCGGTTGACGCCGTCGGCCGAGATGCGCCGAGCTCTTCCGCGGACCACCAGCACGTCCAGATGCGCCACGGTCTCGTTGACGGCGAGCATCTGGTCGAAGGCACCGAGGTCGGCGAAGGGCACCTTGCGCCGGGTCCACCCCAGCTCCCCCGCGACCTGGTACGCGGTGCGCGTACGGTCACGGAGGGCGGCGAGCGTCGCGGCCAGCCGGTCGTCGTGGTGGGCCAGAAGCTCCCCGACACGCGCGTGCACACTGTCTCCGACCGGGCCGTGCGCGGGCAGCAGGCGGGCGTCGCCGAGCGTCGTCATCAGCTGCAGCGAGTCGAGGTAGTCACCCAACGGCAGTGCGGGGCCACCGAGTTCGAACCCGATGGACGGGGTGATGTGCGGCAGGACGTGGTCCCCGGAGAACAGCAGGCCTCGCGCCCGGTCGAGGTAGACCACGTGCCCCTGGGTGTGGCCGGGCGTCGGAACGACCGTCAACCGCGTGTCCCCGAAGCGCAGTTCCTCCGCCTCCAGCCAGCGGTCCGGCGCCTCCCAGACGGTGGGGTCGAAGTCGCCGTCGTACTTCGCGGCGACACGCTCGGCGAGGTCGTGGGCGCCGGCCCGGCGCAGTGTCTCCAGCGAGCCGACCGGCTCGTCCGTGCGCAGCTCTCCCAGCAGCTGCAGGCCGGGCCGCTCACCCGCGCCGAGGTAGACGTGGGAGCCGAGCAGTCTGCGCAGTTCGACGGCCTGGGTGTAGTGGTCGCGGTGGATATGGGTCACCAGGACGTGGCTGATCTCGCCGAGGTCGTGGCCGAGTTCGCTCAGCGCGTCCTCGAGCGCCTTGCGGGACTCGGGGATCGACCACCCCCCGTCGATCAGGACCAGCCCTTCGGTCAGCCCCTCCAGCACGTAGACGTTGACGGCCCGCAGTCCGTCGTCCGGGAGCGGGAGCGGAACGCGGTGGACTCCGGGATGCACGGTCTCGGGTCCGGCCTGCGCCCAACGGCCGCGATCGAAACGGGGGTTACGGGTCGTGGGGGTGGTCATGCGTCTCCTTGCCGGTGCTGATCGGGGTGGGCCCCATGCTGATCGGGCTGTGCTGCCAGCCGTGCGTGCAGGTCGTGGGCGAGTCTGCGGGCGCCCGACCGGTCGAGCTTGCCGACCGTCGCCTGCGGCAACTCGCCCACGATGAAGGAGAATTCGGGCCACTTGGCCTTGGACAGGCCGCTCCTGGCAAGGTGTGCGGTGATCTCGTCGAGGCCGAGTCCACCGCCGCCGTCCTCGACCACGACGAGCACGGCGGCGCGCTCCCCGAGGAGCCGGTCCGGTACGGGCGTCACACAGGCGTGGGCCACCGCCGGATGGGCGGCGACGGCACGCTCGATCTCGGCGATGTCGAGATTGCGTCCGCCGCGGATGATGACGTCCTTCTCCCGGCCCATGACGGTGACCGTGCCGTCCTCGCCGGTCACCAGCAGGTCGCCGGTGGGGAAGAAGCCGTCCGGGGTGAGACCCGGCGGCTCGACCTTGCCGTCGCGTGCGTAGCCGAGGAAGAGGGACGGGCCGCGGACCTGGGCGCGGCCGGTCACGCCGGGCCCGAGGACGGTGCCGTCGGCCGCGACGGCCCTCAACTCCGTACCGGGGAAGGGCCGTCCGTCGCGGCCGAGGCGGATCTCCTCGGGGTCGTCGGGCCGGGGCGAGGTGTGTCCGAGGCACTCGGACATGCCGAACACGCGCAGGATCGTCGTCCCCAGGGAGCGTTCGACGCGGGCGAGGGCTCCGCGGTCCATCGGGCCGCCACCGACGGTGATCGAGCGCACCCCGTCGAGGACCTTCGAGCCCGCGGCGGCCGAGCCCATCTGGAGGGCCATCGTGGGCACGCACATCGTCCAGCGGACGTCGTGGGCGGCCATCCGCGCGAGCGCCTCCTCGCGGTCCCAGCGTACGGACAGCACCAGCGGCCCACCCAGCATGAGCGAGAGACAGACCCCGAAGCAGTAGGCGGCGGTCGAGGAGAGCGGGACGACAGCGGCCACCGCGTCGCCCTCGCGCAGGCCGTTGACGTCGATCGTGCAGGAGCACGCGTACCGCAGGGCGTTCTCGGACTGGACGACGCCCTTGGGGCGCCCGGTGGAGCCGGAGGTGAGACCGATGAGAGTCCCGCCGGACCAGCGGGAGACATCGCTCGGGCCGCGGCCGGCTCGCACCGTCCAGCCGTCCAGGGCCTCGGACGTCAGCACGTCCGGCAGAGCGGAGCCGCCGCCCCACTCCTCGACCGCCGAGGGCTCGGCGATCAGGACGTCCGGGCGGATGTCCTCCATGGCGGCGGCGAACTCGGCCCGGGTCGTGTGCCGGTTGACCAGAGCCAGGACACCGCCGGTCAGCCCCACGGCGAGGGTCGCCGCGACGGTGCGCCACGAGTTGTCGGCCTGGAGAAGCACGGTTTTGCCGGGTACGCCGTCCGGGGTCATCGCCCCGGCCAGCCCGGTCGCACGCCGCAGGAGGTCGCGGCCACTGTGTCGTCCGTGATCGTCGACGACGGCTGTGAAGTCGGCCTGTTCACAGTGGTCGCAGAACTCCCGCACTGTCTCTCGCATCCGCTTCCTCGCCTCTCAGCCGCCGTACATCTCCATCTCGCCGCCCATGACGGCGATCCGGCGTCCGCGCATGTCGCCGACCTGGGTGACGGCCGCCGCCCACTGGGGGCTCCGGAGCGCCTTGCGCAGATCCTCGGCGGAGTCGAAGCTCAGGACCGAGACGCCGTCCCAGCCCTCGGAGCGCGGTTCGAGGGCCGCGTCGATGTCGGTGTGGCGCCAGGATCTGAGGCCGGGCAGGTGCCGGGTGAGTTCGGCGTGCTCGCCGCGCCACCAGTCGATGAACCGTTCATGGGTCCACTCGGGCGGCCGGGCGGCCAGCAGGACGAGGTTGTACATCGTGCCCTCCTCGAACATCGCGCCTGCCGGGGTGATCACGTGAACAGGACCGCGGGCGAGCGCCCGATCAGCAGCCGCCGTACCCGGCCCTCGTCGTCCAGTCGGGCCGAGGCCACGAACGTCGCCTCCGGTACGCCCGACCTGCGCACCTCGCCGAGGTAGAGCTCGTCCCTGCCGACGGTGGACGACGTGAGCGGGTGGTGGGTGCGGACGCCGACCTCACGCTGGGCGAGGTAGCCCTCCATCTCCTCCCGCCCGCCGTGGAAGTCGGTGCCGGCGTCGCCGCCGGTGGAGAACAGGATCGAGAAGGAGAAGTCGTCGCTGATCAGGTCCAGGATCCGGTCGGCGTCGTCACTGTCGAGGATGCCGAACCAGGTGGTCAGGAACGGTGCGGAGGACGTGGACGGCGCGCTCACGGCCGGTCCACCAGGTCGAAGTCGGGGGTGAAGAAGGACTGGTAGCCGGCCATCAGCCCGGCGGACGAGACCCGCACGGCGGACAGGAAGGCTCCCGTGGTCGCTCCCTCGTCGACGACGAAGCCGTACGCCGTCTCGACATCGCCATCGACGGCGTACCGAATGATCTCGTGCCGGCGGTCCACCGCGTTGCGCCCTGCGATGTAGGCAGCGAACTCCTCACGGGACGCACCGGTGCGTTGGCCGCCGGGAAGGGAGATGAGGAACCGGAAGCCGGGTTCCAGCAGTTCGAGTGCCCTTTTCGGGTCCTGGCCGTCCATGCGGGCCATGTATTCGCGAAGCACCATTGCCGATCGCTCTCCTCAACGCCACCAATTAACTTGAGTTCAGTTCAATTCGACTGTACGGCAGCAGCCGCGCCGCCGACAAGGGGCCGGACGTCACCCGGCGCGGTCGGCCCGCGGCCCGGCGTACGGCCACCGCGGAACGGTCAGCCGGGCATCGCGGGGAAACACGAAGACCTCCGGTGTGCGGTGCCGTCCTGGACAGCACCGCACACCGGAGGTCTTCGCCATGATCGAGCCCAACGAGCGTGCACAACGCTCGTGGTCGATACGCCTAGTCCGCGACCATCCTCACCACGCATCCTTCGATCATCTCGCTGATCTCCGGCAGGGGGATCGCGCCGGTCGGGCGGTACCACCGCCAGACACTGACGATCATGCCGAGGACGGCGAGGCCGAGGGTGTGCGCGTCACGGACCGGGAAGCCGCCTTTGGACATGCCGCGCATCAGCAGACTCGTCCAGTCCCGCTCGACCATCTGGACCAGCTGGCGGGCCGCGACGCGTTCGGCCTCCTCGCGCTTGGACTTCCGCGGGACGGCGAGCAGGGACATGTTGGCCTGGAGGATGCGCATCTGGCGGATCTCCTGCTCGGTGACCGCGAAAGCAGACCGGACCGCTGCCCGCAGTTCCTCCACCGGGTCCGCCTCGTCGGCCGTGGCCTCCACGAACTGGTCGTGGGAGCGCTGCAGTTCCTGGCGCATGATGGTGAGCAGGCAGTGGGCCTTGGACTCGAAGTAGTGGTAAAGGGCGGTCTGCCCGATACCCACTCGGTCGGCCACCTCCGACCACTTGGTGTTCTCGTAGCCGTCCTCCCCGAACCGTTCCACGGCAGCCACGAGAATCGCGCTGCGCTTCGACCTGGGCCCCTCCTCCGGATCCACGATCCGCGCCCTTGCCATCGTCCGTCTCCCTCACCATCCAAGGCGGTACTGATCACCGTCCGGTTGTCCGAGGGTAGACCCAAGTTCAGGTCGGCTACGAATTCAGGATCCGGGCGGCGCCGCCCCGGTCGCGCGAAGTCGGGTCGATGCCCGGTGAGGAACACCGCCACGCCTGCCCGGCTGCTTCACGGTTCTGCGTGGTGATCCCCGCAACCCGGGCACGTTCCTCGGTGAAGCGGGTCGCGCACCCGAACCCGATCCCTCGGGCAGCGCCCGTGATCACCACGACGCGGCCCTCGAAACGGCCCATCTGTCGCACGGACCTTCCGACATCCGTCGAGCCGATCGTCGGCACCTCCGGCCGGCCTCAGCGGCCGGCGAATCTCTCGAGCCGCTCGCGCGCCTCGGCGGTCTCCACCGCACGCGCGATCGTCCGCGCCTCGTCCCGTCCGAGGGCGACGCGGTCCTGGTCCCAGGCACTGCGCGCCAGGCGGCGCGCCTGGCCGAGGGCGTACGGCGGACCGGCCGCCAGTACCGTCGCCAGTCGCTCGGCCTCGGCCAGAGCCGTGCCCGCGGGAGCGAGCCGGGTCACCAGTCCCCAGTCCCGCGCTTCGTCGGCGGCCAGGACACGCGGCGTGAGCAGCAGCTCGAGGGCGCGCGTCTGGCCGACCGACCGTGGCAGGAGCCAGGACAGCCCGCAGTCCGGGGTGAGCCCGACATCGGCGTAGGCACTGAGGAACCGGGTCCCCTCGTCGGCGACCACGAGGTCGCAGCTGAGCATCACCGCCAGCCCGGCGCCGGCGACGGCACCATGGACGGCGGCGACCACCGGCTGCTCCAGGGTGAGCAACCTGTGCAGTGCGGCGTCCAGCTCGCCGACGAGGCGCTCCAGATACGCCGCCCGGTCGTCGTCGGCCAGCATCGAGGCGACATCACCACCGGCGCAGAACCGGGAGCCCGCTCCGGAGACCAGTAGCACCCGGACGGACTCGTCCGCGGCCGCCGCGTCGACGGCCGCGCCGAAGGCGATGGCGGTCGGCAGGTCGACTGCGTTGGAGACCGACGGCCGGTTCAACACGATCCTGCCGACGCCGCCCGCGACGTCGTACTCCACTGCGGCGCCCATGGCCTCAGACCCGCCGGAACAGGGCGGCCAGGGCCTGCCCGCCGCCGATGCACATGGTGACGACGCCCAGCTCTAGATCGCGGCGCACCAGGTCTTTGGCTACCCGCAGGGTCAGGTTGGCCCCCGTGGCGCCGACGGGATGGCCGAGCGCGATCGCACCGCCGTAGGGGTTGACCCGCCCGGGGTCGAGCTTGGCGTCCCGGACACAGGCGACCGCCTGGGCGGCGAAGGCCTCGTTGAGCTCGATGATGCCGATGTCGGACGGTGACGTGCCGGTCTGCTCGAACAGCTTCCGGAGGGCGAGGACCGGCGCGTATCCCATCAGCTCCGGCTCCATGGCCGCGGTGGCGACGGCCTCCAGCGAGACCAGCGCGGTCAGTCCGCGCTCGGTGGCGATCGACTCGCGTGCGAGCACCAGGGCCGCGGCACCGTCATTGATGCCCGAGGCGTTGCCGGCGGTGACGGTGCCGTCCTTGGCGAACGCCGGGCGGAGCCCCGCCAGCGTCTCGACCGTGGTCTGCGGCTTCGGGTGCTCGTCCTTCTCCGCCGTGAACGGTTTCCGGCCGCCGACCTCCACGGGCACGATCTCTTCCGCGAACGCCGCCAGCGCCTCGGCGCTCGCTGCCCGCCGCTGCGACTCCGCTGCAAACTCGTCCTGCTCCTGGCGGGAGACGCCGTACTTCGTCGCGACCTTCTCGGCCGTCAGTCCCATGTGGACGCCGTGGAACGGGTCGGTCAGCATCATCACGGTGCCGTCGACCAGCTCGCGGTTGCCCAGCCGGTAGCCGCTGCGGGCGCCGAAGTCGTAGAACGGCATCCGCGTCATCGACTCGTCGCCGCCCGCGACGGCGACGTCCACCCCTCCCCATCGCATCTGCATGGCCGCGGACCACACCGCCTGCAGGCCCGAGCCGCACAGACGGTTCACGGTGTACGCCGGCACCCGGTCCGGAAGGCCGGCGGTCAGGGCGACGCGGCGGGCGTTGTAGGCGTCCGAACCGACCTGGCCGATGCAGCCCATCACCACCTCGTGAACGTCGTCGGCATTGACGCCCGAGCGCGAGAGCGCCGCTCGGAGCGCGGTCGCGCCGAGCTCGTGCGCCGGCACGTCCTTGAACATCCCACCGAAGCTGCCGATCGGGGTGCGCGCTCCGTCGAGGACGAGGATCTTCTCGGCCCCTCCGGCGCTCGTGCTGTTCATCCCCATCAAGAACTCCTCAGCTCTCTGGTCGGGTTCGGGTCACGTCACCGCAGTGAACTGTATTTGAAGTGAATTCAGATTGGTAGCCCTCCGCGGTGCCGGCCTGAGAGGTTCCGGCTCTCACAGCCGCACCAGCGTCTTGCCGAACGTGCGCCCCGCGAGCATGTCCGCGAGAGCCCGGGGCGCTTGGGCCAAGCCCTCGTACACGGTCTCGCGGTAGGTGATGCTGCCGTCACGCAGCCAGCCGCCGACGCGGCGCTGCATGTCCGGAAGCAGGTCGAGGTGGAGACTGCCTCGGAAACCTGTGAGCGTGAGATGTTTCGCCGTGGCAAGGAAGAGGTTCCTTGGGCCCCGCGGCTCCGACTCGTAGTCGGACACCGAACCGCAGAGCGCGATCCGGCCGAACATGCGCATGTTGTCCAGGGCCGCCGCCAGATGGTCCCCACCGACGTTGTCGAAGTAGACGTCGAGGCCTTCGGGCGCCAGCCGGGGCAGTGCGACCGCCGGCGGCTCTTCCCGGTGGTCGAACGCGTCGGCCACGCCGAGCTCGTCGACGAGCCAGGCGACCTTCTCCGCGGATCCGGCGCTGGCGATCACGCGGTGCCCCAGCCGGGTCGCGATCTGCGCCGCGAGCGCGCCCACGGCCCCCGCCGCCGCAGAAACCCACACCGTCTCGCCACGGTCGAGAGCCCCGGCCACCAACAGCCCGCTGTACGCCGTCAGCCCCATGGCCCCGAGCGGCCCCAGGTACCAGCTCGGCTCCGCGTTGCCGACGTCGAGGACGCGCAGGTCGCCCATGCCGTTCATCGTCTGCCCCGAGGCGTCGACCACGGCGTGCTCGCGCCATCCGTAGGAGTGCCACACCGTGTCGCCGGGCTCGAAGCCCGGAGCCCGGGACTCGAGCACCTCGCCGACCGTGAGAATGCCGTCCATCGCGGCACCCGGCCGGAACGACGAGAAGTACCCGTCGGGAGCCGCCGACCTGAGTCTGAGGCGCAGCCCCGGATCCACCGATGTCCAGGTGTTGCGCACCAGCACCTGGCCGTGCCCGGGGTCGGGGACGTCCACCTCGACGAGTTCGAAGTGTTCCGGCCGCACAGGTCCCTCGGGGTATTCGACGACTTGCATCTGTGCACTGCGCATGACGCCTCACCTCTGTCCGACTGGGTTCGCGGTCGGCAGCGCCGTCGATGATTGGAAGGAGCACGACAGGGCAGCGCCGCGTATCAGCGGGCCGACCAGCCGCCGTCGACATAGATCTCCGATCCGGTCGTGTACCCGGAGTCGTCGCTCGCCAGGAAGGCGACGGCCGCGGCGACCTCCTCGGGGCGCCCGAGCCGCCCCATGGGCGTGTTCGCGAGCATCGCGGTGTGCCGTTGGGTCCCGCCGTAGCGCTCCAGCAGTGGCGCGGTACCGATGAAAGCGGGTACGACCGCGTTCACGCGCACCCCGCGGGTGGCCCAGTGCAAGGCGGCGTTCATCGTCATCGACCGCACCGCACCCTTGGCCGCGGCGTACGAGAAGCTGTTCGCGAGGCCACCGGTGGCGCCGAGGATCGACGCGATGTTGACGATCGCGCCGCCGCCGCTGCGTTCGATCTCGGCGCCGACATGCTTCATCCCCAGCCAGGTGCCCAGCTGGTCGATGGCGACCACCTGGTCCCAGCGCTCGCGGGTCTCGGACTCGACGGTCCCGAGACTCCCGATGCCGGCGTTGTTGACCAGCACGTGCGCCGCGCCCCATCGCTCCCGCACGGCCAGCACTACGGCATGCCAGGCGTCCTCGTCGGCCACGTCGAGCCGGACGGGAAGTGTGTCGCCGTCCAGTCGTGCCGCGAGTTTCGCGCAGGCGTCGCCGTCGACGTCGGTGAGCGCCACCGAGGCGCCCTCGGCAACGAGCCGCTCGGCGATCACCGTGCCGATGCCCCCGGTCGCGCCGGTGAGGATCACGCGTTTGTCGTCAAGCCTTCTCATCGATCCCTCCTCGGGCCGCGACGGTGGGTGGGCACGAGTGTCATCGGACGGCCTCGGTCTGCTTCGGCGTCGCGTCGTGGATGGGCGTCGTCGTCTCCTGCTCCCCTGCCAGGTCCTGGCGCGAGGTCTCGGGCATCGTCCCGATGACGAGCAGTCCCACGATGGCGGCGAGCATGATGTAGAAGGCCGGGGCGATGGTGAGCCCGGTGGCGCTGACCAGCCACGTCGCGATCAGGGACACCAGGCCGGTGCCGATGACGCCGCCGACGTTGAACCCGAGGGAGATGCCCGTGTAGCGCACTCGGGTGGGGAAGAGTTCGGAGTACTGGGTGTAGACGACGCCCTGCTGGATGCTGAACGGCACGTTCAGCACGAGCGCTGCGACGACGGCGAGCGTCAGGGAACCCTGCTGCATCGCCCAGAAGCACGGCACCGCCAGCACCACGAAACCCGCCATGCCGGCCGCGAGGACGCGACGCCTGCCGAACCGGTCGCTGAGTGCACCCGCCCACGGAGTGACCGCGAGCGGCGTGACCACGATCAGCACGATCAGCCACAGCGACCAGGTCAGCGGGTACTTCAGCACGGCCGAGAGGTGCACGAGCAGGTACACCGAGGCGATGCCGCCGGTGGTCATCGTCGAGTAGGCGATGCCGACGACCCGGAGGACCGAGGCCTTGTGCGCCCGCAGGACCTCCGACACCGGTGCCTTCGGTGGAGCGGCCCGCTGCACCATTTCCGTGAACACGGGGGAATCCTCGACTCGCATCCGATACAGCACGGCGGCCACCAGCAGCGGGGCCGCGATCAGGAACGGGACGCGCCAACCGAAGCTGTTCATCTGCTCGGGGGAAGTGAGGGCGCTGAGCGTCGCGATCGTGGCCGCCGCGGCCGCGAGTCCGAGGGAGATTCCGATCGCGGTCGCGGATCCGAACAGGCCGCGACGGCGCGAGGGTGCGGACTCCGTGGACAGCGAGGTGGCTCCTCCGATCTCGCCGCCTGCCGCGAAGCCCTGCAGGAGGCGAAGTGCCGTCAGCAGGGCGGGGGCGGCGACCCCGATCGAGGCGTGGGTCGGCAGCAGCCCGGTGAGTGTGGTCGCGGTCCCCATCACAGCGACGGTGGCCATCAGAACGGCGCGACGGCCATGGCGGTCACCGAGCCTGCCGAAAACAAGGCCCCCGACCGGCCGTGCCAGGAACCCGGTGGCGACGACACCCAGCGTCCCGAGCAGTTGGACAAAGCTGTTGTGACCAGGGAAGAACAGGGGAGCGAGGACGACCGCGAGATAGCCGTAGATGGCGAAGTCGTAGTACTCGATCGCCGTTCCGGCGGCGGCTGCCACGCCCGCACGGCGGGCGACCCGCTCGCGATCGGCCTGAGGGTGTGTCGACATCGGCGCTCCTTTGCGCTCTCAGGGGACGGCCGTCAAACCAGGAGGTGGCTCGACGGCGTCACCGTAAGCATCAAACTGATATCAGTTCAAGGCTCTGGGGAGTGCGAGCTGACGCAGCGCACGTCGGATGCGAGGACCCCCAGGGTGAGCGGGGGCGAGCTCTGCGCGAGCCGTCACCGGACCGCTCGCCGGTTCATGGTCTGCTCAGGGCATGCGGAAGCGCGCGACACCGTCCGCGTAGGCCACGACGATGTCTCCGCGGTCGGCCAGCACGTCGAGGTGGGCCATGGTCTCGCACACGGCGATCATCTGGTTGAACGTGTCGAGGGCAGCGAAGGCCCGCTCACGTCTGGTCCAGGTCAGTCCGCGCGCGACGTCCAGGCCGGTTCGCGGACCTTCGAGGAGTTGGCGCCTCGTGGCGTCGAGCCGAGTGTCGTGATGGGCGAGCAGTTCGCGCACCCGCGCGTGCACACTGCCGCCGGGACTGCCGTGGGCGGGCAGCATGGCCGCATCGGCTCCGGCGAGCAGCAGCCTGAGCGAGTCCAGGTAACGGCCGAGCGGCAACTCCCAGTCCCCCAGCTCGAAGCCGATCGACGGGGAGATCCTGGGCAGCACGTGATCACCGGTGAACATGTGCCCTCGCTCGACGTCGTGGAAGACCAGATGCCCCTTGGTGTGGCCGGGCACCGCGACGGCCTCGACCGGGCGACCGGCGATCTTCACCGGCCCCGGCCGCAGCCAGTCGTCGGGCGCCTCCCAGTCACGCGGATCCCAGGGTTCGTCGGCGACCAGTGCGGCGATCGCCTCCCCCAGTCCGGGCGCACCAGCCCGCCGCAACTCCCGCAACGACGCCGAGGGCTGGTTGCTGCCCAGCTCCTGGATGAGCCGGACGCCCTGCCGCTCGCCCTCGCCGAGGTGGAGACGCGCTCCCGTGACCCGGCGCAGTTCGGGGCCGAGGGTGTAGTGGTCGCGGTGGATGTGGGTGACGTAGACCTCCCGCACGTCGGCGACGGACCGCCCGATGCGATGCAGCGCATCGTCGAGCAGCTCGAGGTTGCCGGGCACCCGCCAGCCGGCGTCCACGAGGGAGAGTCCGTCGGGACCCTCGAGCACGTAGACGTTGATCGCCCGCAGGCCGTCCTGGGGCATCGGCAACGGGATGCGGTGCACCCCGTCCACCACGGGGTGGCAACCGGGAGCGGTCCAGTCCAGCTGCTGTGCGCTCACTGCTCGGGGACCATGACTCGCTCGTCACCCATGACCGCGATGCGCCGTCCGCGCATCGCGCCGACGTGCTCGACCGCCTTCTTCCACTCCTCGCTGGCGAGCGCCGTCTCCAGGTCCTCCTTGGACTTGAAGCTCAACACCGACAGACCGTCCCAGCCCGCCGAGTGCTTGTCGTCCATCGCCTGGAGGATCTCGGTGTGGTGCCAACGGCACAGACCAGGCAGTCCATACGTCATGTCGGCATGCTCGCCGCGCCACCACTCGATGAACTGGTCGTGGGTCCAGTCGCCGGGCTTGGAAGCGAGGATCACCAGGTTGTACACGGGAATCTCCTGAGAGTTGAATTCATTTTTGGCTACTTCACGAGCCGGACGCACGCCTCCACGACGGTCTCGGAGACCTGCGTGAGGGCCAGTGGCCCGTTCGGTCGGTACCAGCGCCACACGCTGTTCAGCAGACCCAGCACGAGTCGTACGAGCGCCGTCTCGTCGCGGTCGGGGAAGGCGCCGGCATCCATGCCGCGGCGGAGATAGGCGGCCCACTCGCGCTCGATCTCCCGGACGAGTTCACGCGCCCGAAGACGTTCGGCCTCCTCCTGCAGTGAGCTCCGTCGAGAGACGAGCAGGTCCTGGTGACTCAGCAGGATCCTGGCCTGAAGCGCTTCCCGTGGCGTCACCTGGAAGGCCGACGCCACGGCGGCGCGCAGGATCTCCTCGTGGTCGACCAGCTCCGCGACAGCGGTTCGCGCCCGCGTCAGGGAGCGTTCGAGCTCCGTGCTCATGATCGTGAGGAGGCAGTGCACCTTGGACTCGAAGTAGTGGTAGAGCGCGGTCTGGCCGATGCCGACCTCGTCCGCGATCGTGGCCCACTTGGTGTGCTCGAAACCCACCTTGCCGAAGTTGTCGATGGCGGCGTCGAGGACCTTCCGACGCTTGGAGCGGGGCCCGTCGGCGCGGGTGCCGGTGTCTGCGGTCACGGAGCGGACCTTTCTCGCCGAGACGAATTCAGGTCAGGGTACCCAGCGGGCCGTGGTCAGCGGACCTCTCCCCGGTGGCACCGCTCAGCTCGCTCGCGAGGGAGATCGCCTCCTTGCGATCGAGCTTGCCGACCCGGTTCTGCGGCAGGCTCGGCACGGCGTGCACGAACTCGGGCCACTTGAACTTCGGGAAGTCGGCCGCCTCGAGGTGGCGGCGCACGTCCTCCAGTTTGAGCTCGGCCCCGGAGACGACCAGCAGGGCCGCGGCCCGCTCTCCCAGCAGCGGGTCCGGCACGGGAACGACGCAGACCTGGGCCACTCCCGGGATGGCCGCCAGGGCGGCCTCGACCTCGTGGATGTCGATGTTGCGGCCGCCACGGATGATCACCTGCTTCTCGCGGCCGAGGATGCTGATGCTGCCGTCGTCGTTGATGCACGCCCGATCGCCCGTGGGAAGGAAGCCGTCCGCAGTCAGTTCGGCAGGCTGCGCCGCGCCGTTGCGCGCGTACCCGACGAAGCGCGACGGACCGCGAACCTGGGCATGGCCCACCTCGCCATCCGAGAGGGGGGACCCGTCGTCCCCGACCACGCGTACCTCCGTGCCGGGGAACGGGCGTCCGTCGCGTCCGAGCCGCACCTCGGCGGAGTCGGAGGGCAGCGGCGTGGTGTGGCCGAGGCACTCCGACATGCCGAACACACGGAGGAACCGGGTGCCGAGGTGGGTCTCGGCACGCTCGAGGGCCTGGGCATTCATCGGGCCACCTCCCACCGTCATCGCCTTGAGCGAGGTGAGCGCGCCCTCCGATGCCGACACCAGTGAGAGCTGGAGAGCCATGGTCGGGACCAGCATCGTCCAGGCCACCCGTCGCTCGCGGAGCAGGGCAACGGCGTCCTGCGGGTTCCACTTCGCCAGGCAGACCATGGGAGCACCGAGCATCGCCGACAGGTACATGCCGAAGCAGAACGCCGCCACCGACGACAGCGGCACGAGCGCGCCCACGGGGTCACCGGGTCGTAGCCCCACGGCGTCGATCGTGGCCTGCCCGGCGTACCGGAGAGCCGCCTCGGACTGCACGACGCACTTCGGCCGCCCGGTCGAGCCCGACGTCATGGCGATGACCACGCCACCACGCCACCTGGCCACCCCGAGGCTCGAGCCCGAGCGCGACGCGTGCACGCTCCAGCCGTCCAACGCGGTTCCCGCCGACGGCAGTTCGTCGGTGGAGACCCGCCACGTGGCCACCGTCCCGGGCGCTGCGACGACGGCGTCGGGGCGGATGTCCTCAAGAGCGAACTCGTACTCGGAGCGGGTGGCGTGGCCGCTGATCACGGCCACCAGCCCGCCCCGCATGCCGACCGCTGCCGCCGCGGCCAGGGTTCGCCAGGAGTTGTCGGCCTGGACGAGGACCGTCGGCGGGCCGTCGAGCGTGTTCTGCAGCAGGCGGGCGAGGCGGTCCGCCTCGCCTACGACTTCACCCACGGTGTGTTCGCCGTCGGCGTCGACCACCGCGATGTCGTGGGGCGAGCGGTCGGCGCGCTCTCTCAGCTCCTGCGCCAGCTGCTGCATCCTGCTCCTCCTGATGTCTCGCGTGAAGTGTGCTCAGCGGCCGGGGACGACGACCGCACGGCCGTCCACCTCGCCGGCGCGCAAACGCCGGTAGGCCTCGAGCGCCTGGTCGAGCCGGTACGTCTGCGTCTCGGCGTGCAGGTTGCCCTGCGACGCGAGGGCGGCCACCTGCTCGAGGTCACCTCGGGGGCCCCAGAACGGTGCGGTGATCCCCCAGCCGCGCGGCAGGTCCGCGCCTTTGGCCACGCTCAGCCGCCCGCCTGCAGACCCCACGAGTGCCAGCCGGCCGCCGGGGGCGAGGAGCGACACGCCGCGCCGGAGGGTCTCCGCCGAGCCGACGAAGTCGAGGACGAGGTCGGCGCCCGGGCCGCCGCCCATCTCGGCCACCGCCCCGGCCGCTTCGCCGACCGAGGCCGCGACGGCCGCCGCCCCCAGTCGCTTGGCCAGCACACGCGCTTCCTCTCGGGTGTCGACGGCCACGACCGCGCACGGCTGGAGCCGCACCACCAGTTGCAGTGCGAGATGGCCGAGGCCGCCGATCCCGACCACGACCACCACACCGCCGGGCACGAGGTCGGTGTGGGGCCGCAGGGCGTGGTACGCCGTCAGGCCCGCATCCGTGAGCGGCGCCAGCGCCACGGGGTCGACACTTTGTGCCGGCACGAGGTGGCGGGCGGCGGGAACCAGAAGGTACTCGGCGAGCCCGCCGTCGTATCCGATGCCGCCCCCGATCGGCCCGGTCAGGGCAGCGCAGTAGTTCTCCCGGCCACGCAGGCACTGGCGGCAGTGGCCGCACGACCAGATGCCGTGCACCGCGTACCGCCCGCCCGGCAGATCATCCGCCACCTCGTCGCCGGTCGCCACGACGGTGCCGACCACCTCGTGGCCGAGCGTGAAGGGCGGCTGGTACGGGAGCATTCCCGGCGCGGCGTCCATGATGTGCAGGTCGGAGTGGCACAGGCCCGTGGCCTCGACCCGCAGCAGCACCTGCTGCCCGGTAGGGCGGGGCACCGGGACCTCCTCGAGCCGGGGCGGCTCGCCCCAGTCGTGGAGGCGTACGGCGGGCATCGTCTCAGGCAGTTCGCTCATCGGGCGGTCCATCCTCCGTCCACGGTCAGCACATGGCCGGTGACATAGCTCGACGCGTCGGAGGCCAGGAAGAGCATGGCGCCGTCGACCTCGCCCTCGCGTCCGCCGCGGTTGAGCATCGTGTTGCGTCGGACCCAGGTGGCCGACCGCTCGTTGGTGAACAGTCCGTCGGTCATCTCGGTGTCGAACCAGCCCGGCACCACCGCGTTGACCCGGACGCCCCGGCGGCCCCATTGGCCGGCCAGCTCGCGGGTGATCCCGATGACGGCCGCCTTCGACGCGGCGTACCCGGCGCCGCCGATGGGGGCGGTCGAGACGAGACCGACCACGGACGACACGTTGATGATCGACGCGCCGCGGTCGTCGGGGAGCGCCTTCACCGCGGCGGCCGAGAGGTGGAAGCCGGAGGTGAGGTTGACCTCGAGGACCGAGTCGAACTGCGCCGCGGTCTCCGACAGCGCGTCCGGGGGCCCGGGCTTGCCGGCGTTGTTGACCAGCACGTCGATGCCGCCGTTGATCTCACACGCGGTCCCGATCAGGCGTTCGCGGTCCGCCGCGTCGGTGATGTCGCAGGCCACGGGAACGACGTTGGGCAGGTCGGCCGCGAGCTTCTCGAGTCGGTCGACCCGGCGGGCGGCGGCCACCACCGTCGCGCCGGCCTTTACCAGGGTGCGGGCGAACCCGTCACCGAGGCCCGAGGAGGCACCGGTGACCACGGCCACCCGACCGGTGAGGTCGAACATCGCGGGAAGGCCGGCCATCAGTACACCGCCGTCCTGCCGCCGTCGACGGGGATCAGCGCGCCGGTGGTGTAGCCCGCCCGGTCGGACGCCAGGTGCAGCACCATTCCGGCGAGTTCGCGCGGGTCACCGAGGCGCTCTGCGGGGAGCCGGTCGACGACCTTGCCGGTGAACTCTGCGTCCCAGTCGGCGGCCATGTCGGTGGCGAAGGCGCCAGGCATGACGCAGTTGACCCGCACCGTGGGCGCGTACTCCTGGGCGAAGGAGCGGGTCAGCGCGTTGAGCCCGTTCTTGGACGCGGCGTAGGTCGCCTCGGGCGGGCTCGGGCGTTCGGCGCCGATGCTGGAGATGTTGATGATCGAGCCGCCGCCTGCCTTGCGCATATGGAGGCCGGCGACGGCCATCAGCCGGAAGGGGCCTTTGAGGTTGACGTCGATGGTCTTGTCGAAGAGCGCCTCGCTGACGTCGTAGGCCGACGGCGCGAGCGGTGCGATGCCGGCGTTGTTGACCAGCACGTCGATCCTTCCGTGGTCGCGGACCACGGCGTCGACCGCCGGCTCGATGGCCTCCCAGTCGCCCATGTGCAGCGCGAGCGGGTAGGCCGTCACCCCGGTCGCCCGGGTGATCTCGTGGGCGACGGCGGCGCACGCCTCCTCCTTGCGGCTGGAGACGATCACGGTGGCGCCGGCGTCGGCAAGTGCGTCGGCGATCGCGCGGCCCAGACCGCGGGTGGCGCCAGTGACGAGGGCGATCTTCCCCTCCAGCTCGCGCGCGGTCACTGTGCATCCTCCTGTCGCAGGTCGGCGTACTGCTTGAGCTCGCGGAGTCCGATCGTGCGCAGGTGCACCTCGTCCGGACCGTCGGCGATCTGCAGCGCCCGGGTGAGCGCGTGCAGCCGGGTCAGCACGGTGTCACCGCTGACTCCCGCGGCGCCCCAGGTCTGTACGGCGCGGTCGACGGTCTTGTGGGCCACCTCCATCGCCGCGACCTTGATCGCGGCGGCCTCGGTGCGCGCAGCGGCGTTGCCCCGGGTGTCCATCAGCCAGGCGGCCTTGAAGGTGTAGAGCCGGATCTGGTCGATCTCCATGCGGCTGCGGGCGATCCACTCGCGCACCACTCCCTGGTCGGCCAGCGGTCCGCCGAAGGCGACCCGGGCCTGGGCGCGCCGGCACATCAGCTCCAGCGCCCGCTCGGCCATGCCGATGGCACGCATCGCGTAGTGCATCCTGCCGGGGCCGAGGCGGCCCTGGGCGATCGCGAAGCCGTCGCCCTCGGAGCCGAGCATGTTCCCCACCGGCACGCGCACATCCGTGAACTGCACCTCACCGTGGCCGAGTCGGTCCTTGAACCCGAACATCGGCAGGTCGCGCAGGACCTCGATGCCCTCGGCGTCACGGGGCACGAGGATCATGCTCTGCTGGCGGTAGGTGGGGGCGTCCGGTTCCGACTTGCCCATGAAGATGACCAGTTTGCAGTCCGGGTCGAGGATCCCTGAGGTGTACCACTTGCGGCCGTTGAGGACGTACTCGTCGCCCTCGCGGCGGATGGTCGAGGTGATGTTGCGCGCGTCGGAGCTGGCGACGGCCGGTTCCGTCATCGCGAACGCCGAGCGGATCTCGCAGTCGAGCAGTGGCTGCAGCCACTCCTTCTGCTGCTGCCGCGTGCCGTACATGGCGAGGATCTCCATGTTGCCGGTGTCGGGTGCGGAGCAGTTGACGGCCTCGTTGCCGATGATGGAGCGGCCCACGATCTCGGCGAGCGGGGCGTACTCGAGGTTGGTGAGGCCCGCGCCCCGGTCGCCGTGGGTCATGAAGAGGTTCCACAGGCCCTGCTCACGGGCGATCTTCTGCAGGTCACGCATGATCTGGGGTTGCTCATGGAAGTTCTCGTTCGCCGCGATCTGCGCGTCGTAGACGGCCTCCGCCGGGTAGACGTGCTCGTCCATGAAGGCTTGGAGCTTCTCCGCCAGCTCGGCGGTGCGGGGAGAGTGTGCGAAGTCCACGGTCGGCCTCTCGTTGCCGGTGCTGGGGTCAGGTGAGCCGGTCGAGGCCGGTGGCGATGAGCCGCTCGATGGTGGAGGGCAGCTTTTCCTGGTCGGGATCGTGGTGCCGGCCCTCGCGGTGACGGCGGAGGTTGTGCCCCATGATCGCCGCCATCTTGAAGCGCCCGAGCCCGTCGAACCACGTGAGCGCCTCGGGGGCGGGCGAGCCGCCGGTGTAGGCCTCGACGAGTGCGTCGGCGGCCGGCAGGCCGGGGACCGCACGGCCGACCCCGGGGAAGTTGGACCCGTCGGCGAAGAGAAGGAACCAGCCGAGTTCGACCCGTGGGTCTCCGGGGCTCCAGATCTCCCAGTCGATGAGGGCGGCGGGCTCGCTGCCGACCGAGATGATGTTGCCCAGCCGGTAGTCGCCGTGCACCAGCACGGGCGGGGCGGCCTCGGGCACCCGCGCGGAGAGACGACGCTCCAACTGCGCGGCCCCCGGCACGAGTTCCGGCGGCACCGCACCCATGGTGCGGGCCCATCGCGCCAGTTCGTCGGCGGGCGGGAGCGGGTCACCGTCCACCGGCAGCGAGGCGAGGGGGACGCCGTGCAGGCGGGGCAACACCTCGGCGGCCCGGAGCATGCGCGCGGCCGCCGTCGCGGGCTCGACCGGCGGGTCGTCGAGCACCGGCTCCAGCGACTCGCCGCGCACCAGCTCCATGGCGAACCAGGCGGGCGCCTCGTCGTCGGTCGCCCGGATGCCGGGGACCGGGACGCCGGTTCCGCCCAGGGCCTCCATGATGCGGGCCTGGCGCAGCATGTCGTGCCGGCCGGTGGGGCGCTGCCCCGTTGGCACGGCCTTGACGACGAACTCCTCGTCGCCCACGGCGATGCGGTACGTCAACCCGGAGTGGCCGCCGGGCATCGGCTCCAGGGCGCCTGCCTCCCCGCGGTGGCCGCGCGCCCGCAGGCCCGCGACGACCCGCTCGCGCAGCGGATCGGCATCCGTCCGGGGAGTCACCTTCGCGCTCATCCGCGCGGCTCCCGGGGCAGGCCGAGGACTCTCTCGGCGAGGATGTTGTGCTGGATCTCGTCGGTGCCGCCGGCGATGCGGTAGCCCGGGGCGCCGAGCACGTGCTCGGTCCAGGCCCAGGTGCCCCAGCGGCCGCTGTCGACGGTCAGGTCGGGGCCCAGCAGCATCCGGACGACCTCGGAGGTGCGGGCCATCGTGTCGGTGGCGAGCAGCTTGCCCACCGAGGCCTCGGGCCCGGGGTCCTTGCCGGCGACGAGGGCCGCCGCCGCCCTCATGCCGGTCAACCGCTGGACGTAGCTGCGGGTGACGAGGTCGGCGACCTTGTCGCGTTCCAGCTCGGTCAGCGGACGGCCGAGGTTGCGGGCCAGCTCGACGGCCTGGTCCGCGTTCTCCAGGCCGAGGTTTCCCGAGTCGAGGCGCTCGGAGGCGAGCACGGTGAGCGCGACCTTCCAGCCCTGGCCGACCGGACCGAGGCGCATGCTGTCGTCGAGGCGGACGTCGTCGAGGTAGACCTCGTTGAACGAACTGCCGCCGGTCATCTGCTGGATCGGTCGCACAGTGACGCCCTCGGCGTCCATCGGTACCAGGAATACGGTGAGCCCGGCGTGCTTGTCGGCGTCCGGGTCGGTGCGGGTCACCGCGATCCCGAGGGTGGCGACCCTGGCGCCCGAGGTCCAGACCTTGTGTCCGTCGAGCCGCCAGCCGTCTCCTTCGCGCACCGCGCGGGTGCGCACCGCCGCGAGGTCGGAGCCGGCCTCGGTCTCGGAGAAGAGCTGGCAGGCGATCAGGTCGGTGCGCAGCATCGCCCGGACATACCTGGCCCGCTGCTGCTCGGTGCCCCACTGGGCGATCGTGGGCGCGACCAGCTGCTGGGTCACCGGGAACATCTCGGTGCGCCGCGGCACGTCGAACTCCGCCTCGATCCGGCGGAAGGCCAGCAGGTACGAGGTCGCCAGCGCCCGGCCGCCGTACTCCTCCGGCCAGGTGATCGCTCCGAAGCCGGCGTCGAACTTGGCCTGCTCGTAGGCACGGATGCGGTCCGTCTCGGCCCACTCCTGCTCCTCGGTCCAGTTCTCGAAGACGGCGACGGAGTCGGAGCCCTCGCCCCAGGCGCGGGCGGTGCGCGGCTTCGCCGTGCCGCTGAGCCAGGCGCGGGCCTCGGCGCCGAAGGCCTCCGGGGTGGGAATCGTCATCTCCTCACACCCCCAGCACGGTGCACGCGCTGATGCCGGGCGCGCCGTAGACGTGGGTGAAGCCGAGCCGGGGTGTGCCGAGGATCTGGCGGTCGCCGGCTTCCCCGCGCAGTTGGGTGACGACCTCGTGCACCTGCCGCAGACCGGAGGCACCGATGGGCTCGCCGTTGGCGATGCAGCCGCCGTCGGTGTTGACCGGGAGCACGCCCCCGATCTCGGTGGCGCCCCGAGCGATCCACTCCTCCTGCTCACCGTCCTTGCAGAACCCGCACTCGGCGAGGTGCATGATCTCGGCGCCCGCCTCGGTGTCCTGAAGCTGGGCGACGTCGATCTCCTCGGGGCCCACACCGGCGGCCGCGAAGGCGGCGCGCGCGGCGTCGGCGCTGACGCTGGCGGGTCGGCCCTCGCCCTGGATCGACGGGCTGAAGACCTCGAACGAGCCGAAGCCGCGCGTTCGGGTCGCGACCGAGAGCAGTTTGACAGACCTGGCATCGAGCCGGCGGGCCATCTCCTCGGAGGCGACGACGACGGCGGCGCCGCCCTCGCCCGGGGAGCAGAACATGTACTGCGTGAGCGGGTCGTTGACCATCGCCGAGGAGGCGATCGTCTGCTCCGACATGGGCTCGCGACGCCAGGCGTTGGGGTTGAGGGAGCCGTTGCGGAACGCCTTGGCGGCGACCTTGGCGAGGGTGGACTCGCAGATGCCGCGCTCCCGCATGTAGTGGGCGATCTTGATCGCGAAGAACTGGGTGGTGACCATCAGGCCGGCCTCGCCGTAGCCGGCGGGGAGGCCCCAGTCCTCGGGGCGCGGGTCGAAGGCCCCGCGCGGGTGCTTGTCGAAGCCGACGGCCAGAGCGATCTCGGCGGCCCCGGAGCGGATCGCGTTGACGGCGGAGACCAGGGCGCTGCCGCCGGTGGCGCAGCCGTTCTTGACGTTGGTGAAAGGGATGCCGGTGAGCCCGAGGTCGGCGACCAGGGTGTCGGCCAGGCCGGAGCCGTCGCTGCCGCCGAAGGCCACCTGCACGTCGGGCCAGGTGAGGCCGGCGTCGTGCAGCGCCGCTTGGATCGCCTGCACCGCCATCTGCCGGCCGGTGACACCGGGCTGGCGGCCGAACCGCGAGAGCCCGGCGCCGATGATGGCGACCCCGCTCATCGGGCCACCTCCCGGGAGTCGTTTGCCCGCAACCAGTCGTCGGTGGCGAACCGCGGCACGGGGGTGGTCGCGACGAGCGTCACCTCTGCGCCGGCCAGCCGGTCGTGGTGGCCGTCGAGGATCGCCTCGACGCGGACGCCGTCGGGGAGCTCGACATACCCCACGGCGAAGGGCTGGAAGCCCTCGGCCGGGGGCACGTACGGCGGAGACTTGGGAGCGAACCGCTGGACCGTGTGGGCCCAGACCGTGCCGCGGCGGGCCAGGTCGACGGGCACCACGTCGGCGCGGCCGCAGCGCTGGCAGCGGGTCGCGACGGGGAAGGCCACGTTGCCGCAGCCTGGGCATCGGCTCCCCCGCAGCGGCGGACCCTCGGTCCCGGCTGCCGAAACGGTCGTGGACGGTTCGACGCTCACTTCATCTCCTCGGACTGCTCCAGGGCGGTGTCAGGGACGCGGTGTCGCGATGACGCCGGTCAGCGGCTCAGCGACCGACCCACTTGGGCTCGCGCTTGTCGAGGAACGCCTGGACGCCTTCCTTGGCGTCCTGGGACTGCAGGGCGTTGCCGACCGCGAGGTGCTCCATGACCATGAGGGAGCGGACGTCGGCGTCGAGGCCCTGGTTGATCGTCATCTTGGTGAGCCTCATGGTGAAGGGGCTCTTGTCGAGGATGGGGGCGATGAAGTCGTCCACCAGCCGGTCGAGTTCCTCGGCGGGGGCGGAGGCGTTGATGAGGTCGAAATCGACGGCCTCCCGGCCCGAGAGCAGCTTGCCGGTGAGCATGAGCTCCTTGGTCTTGCGCAGACCGATCATGCGCGGGAGGCGGTAGATCGGGCCGGCCCCGCCGAAGAGGGCGCGGCGGATGTGGAAGTCGCCGATCTTGGCGTCGTCCGCCGCGACGGCGAAGTCACAGGAGATCATCAGCTCGAAGCCGCCGGCGGTCACGTAGCCCTCGAGGACGGCGACCGACGGGGTGTTCATCTGGTAGAGGCGGTCGCAGACCTGCGCGGAGAGGACGGCCACCTCCATCGCCATCGTGTTTCCGACGTAGTTCTGGAGCAGCTCGTCGAGGTCGAAGCCGGAGCAGAAAGTGTTGCCCCGGCCGCGCAACACCAGCACCTTCAGCTCGGGGTCCTCGTCGACCTCCTTGATGATCTCGTCGAGGCGGTGCAGCAGCTCCACCGTGACGGCGTTCTTCTTGTGCGGGCGGTTGAGCCACACCCGCGCGACGCCACCGTCCTTCTCGAGCACGACGTGGTCGGTGTCCACCATGAGTCCGCCTTTCTCATCGAACTGGATTCAGTTCATCTTTAGCTCGATTCACATCCCTGTCAAGAAGTCGAGGATGGAAATCGAACGGGGTTCAGGTCTCAGCACCGTGCGGCACCCCGCTCCGAGCCGGCGACCCGTCGACCCTGACCGTGAGCGACCTCGACGCTCCGCGAGACAGTCGCGGCTCTCACACGTGGTGGCTCATGAGACCGTGAACCGTCCCCCGTTGCTGAGCAGTACGGCGCCGATCACGTTCGCCGCGCCGTGCGAGGCCAGATAGCAGATGTTGTCGGCGAGTTGCTCCGGCGTGGCGTAGCCGATCGCACCCGAGGCCTCCATCTTCTTCCGCACGGCCGCCGGGGTCCGGGCGGCCATGGGCGTGTCCACCGGACCCGGCGCCACGGTGTTGACCCGGATGCCGTGGGCGATCACCTCTTTGGCGACCGCCTGGGAGAGCGCGTGCACCCCGGCCTTCGAGGCCGCATAGTGCGGGTATCCCACGAGGGTGTCGAAGGCCGCCGACGAGCCCACGGTGACGATCGCACCACGGCCCTGTGGACGCATCGCCCGGACGGCGGCGCGCAGCACATGGAACGTGCCGTCCAGGTTCACCGAGATCGCCCGCCGCCACCGTGCATCGCTCAACCCGGTCAGCACGTCGACCGGCTCACCGCTCTCCTGAGCCTGCAGGATCGAGGCCTTGGCCTCGGGGTCGTCGACCCCAGCGGTGTGGACCACGACGTCGAGGGCTCCCGACGTGGCAACGACCTGTTCGACCAGGGCCTCGACCGCGGCGGGATCGGTCACGTCGACCCGGTGGCCGCGTCCGCCGACCTCCTGGGCGACTGCCGTGGCGTTTACCTCGTCGAGGTCGGCGACGTGCACCTCCGCGCAGCCCTCGGCGGCGAGCCGGCGCGCCACCGCGGCTCCGATGCCCGAGCCACCTCCGGTCACCAGGGCCACCTGGTCGGCGAACCGTCCGGCTCCGTTTACCCGCTGTGTCATCTCTCCTCCTTGTCGCCGGCGCCGCGCCGACCAAGTGGACGGTTCGCGCCGCGTGGACGGGTCCGGTCCGTCACCGCCCTGTGAACTGAAGTGAATTTGATTTAGCATAACGATGGTCACACAGCTGAAGGGAGACCCAGATGGAGGAGACCGACCTGTTGGTCATCGGCGCCGGGATGGCGGGGCTGACGGCAGCCGCCGCGGCCGCCCGGGCCGGCAAGCGCGTGGTCGTCGTGGAGGTCGGCGACGACGTGGGCGGATCGGCGCGGTTGGCCGGCTACGCCTGGACCGCCCCCTCTCGCGAGGTGATGGACGAGGTCAACCCCGACGGTGACCCGGCGTTGAAGTACGCCCTCGTGGACCGCTTCGCCGACGGCATCGAGTGGATCCGCTCCGTCGGGGTCGAGTGCATGGACCCCGTGCCCGTCCTGGGGTTCGGCCGCGGACACCAGTTCGACACCAATCAGTACGTCGACCTCTGCCGCCGCATCGTCACCGACTCGGGCGGCCAGGTGCGCTGCCGCACCGATACCCGCCGTCTCCTGGTCGAGGACGGCCGCGTGGTGGGCGCCGAGGTGGCGGGAGCCTCGGGCGCCGAGCAGGTCCGTGCGACATGGACCCTGCTCGCCACCGGCGGGTTCCAGGGCGACCCGGAACTGCTGTCGAGCCGGACCCATCCTCGAGCCGGCGAGATGCAGCTGCGCTCCAACCCGCACAGCACGGGGGCCGGATACCGTCTCGCAACCGGCACGGGCGCGGCAGCCGGCAACGAGGACGCAGGTTTCTACGGGCACCTGATCCCCAGCCAGGTCCGGTTCGAGGACCCGGCAGACTTCGTCGACCTGTCGCTCTACTACAGCGAGCACGCGCTGCTGTTCAACCTCGAGAACCGGCGCTTCACCGACGAAACCCTCGGCGACCACCTCACCACGATGGCCCTTCTGGAGCAGCCCGAGTCGCGCGGCCTTCTCATCGCGGACGCGCGGGTCCGGCGTGACTGGGTTCTCGGCTCGTACGTCAAGGGGGCGGTCGCTGTCGACAAGTTCGCGGTGGCCAGCAAGCGGGGCGGTCGCGTCGGTCTGGCCGAGAGCCTTGACGAGCTGGACTACCTCCCCGAGGAGTGGGGCTACGACGGTCCGGCCATCCGGCGGGCCGTCGAGGAGTACAACGCCGCCGCGGCCGGCGGCGACACACTCGAGCCGGGCCGCGCGAAAGACTCCGCGCCCCTCGCCGAGGGGCCGTGGTACGTGATCGAGTGCGTGCCCGCGGTGACTTTCCCGTTCCACGGCGTACGCATCGACGACCGGGCCCGCGTCCTGTCCCAAGACGGAGCCCCGATCCCCGGCCTACTGTGCGCCGGCTCCGACACCGGAGGCCTCTACCACCGCGCGTACGCCGGTGGCCTGGCCTCCGCGCTGGTCTTCGGCCTGACAGCGGCGCGGACCGCGACGGGCAGCTGAGCACTCGGCACAAGGTCCGAAGAGGGGGTACCCGCCGCGTTCAGGGACGCGGTTACGAGTCTCCACGGAACCCGCCCGATGCCGACAGTCTGCAGGGCGCCGCAGGCCCCGATTTCAGCAGCCGCCGAGTGCAGAAGCTCGCCGTCGACCTGGGGGTCACCCAGCAGTGGCCAGAGCGTCCGGAAGAGCGAGCGTGCGTACCCGGCGTCATCGCGCCACGAGTTCGTGTCATGGCTCGGCCGCGGACCCGTCCGGGTTCGCCCGCTCGGCGTGTGGTGCTGCAACGTCCGTCAGACTCCGACGAGATCAGCGATGGCGGCGCGCTGGTCGCGCGACTGGCCGTAAAGGCCCTCATCGCCCAGGACCCGCCGCAGGTAGTAGTGCGCGCGATGCTCCCAGGTGAACCCCAGGCCGCCATGGAGCTGCACCGCCTCGTGCGCTGCCCGCAGGGCGGCGTCCGCACAGACGGAGGAGGCCACGGCCACCGCCAGGGGCGCGGACGCGGGGTCGTGATCGATCGCCGCGGCCGCGTATCGCGCGGCGGAGCAGGCACGTTCGCGGTCCACCAGGACATCGGCGAGCCGGTGCTTGATGGCCTGGAAGGATCCGATCGGCCGCCCGAACTGCTCACGCTCGGTCGCGAACTCCACCGTCCGGGCGAGGAGTTCCCCGACGATGCCCGCATGCTCCGCAGCAACGGCGGCGCGAGCGAGGAGGTCCAATCGCTCCAGGACCCCGCCGGCCCGCTCGGGGCCCACGAGCAGGCGCGCAGGCGTACTCGCCAGCCGCAGGCTCACCTGCCGCCGCGTCAGGTCGACTGCGGTGAGGGACGTGACGTCGACGTCGGCCGTCTCGACCAGCAGCATCACCGGCCCTTCCGCGGTCGCGGCTCGAACCACGACCAAATCGGCCGCAGCACCGTGAGCAAGGCGAGGGAGCGTGCCCGTGACGTCCCACCGGCCGCCCTCGGCCTTCTCGGCGGCCGGCAGCTCGGATGCGGGCGGGGCCAAGGTGACCACCACTCCCCGGAGAGCGGCCGAGAGCTGGTCCTCGACAACTGCAGGATCGTCCGCGGCCGCGAGCGCCTGACACCCGAGGACGGCCGAGGTCAGCACCGGCTCGGGCAGCAGGGCCGCGCCGGTCTCCTCGAGGAGCACGCAGAGCTCACGAACGCCGTAGCCGCTGCCACCGAGCTCCTCGGGCACCGCGAGCCCGCTGACCTCGAGTTCGTCGTTGAGCAGGCGCCACAACTTCTGGGAGTAGCCCAACTCGGAGTCGGCCGCGGCTCGCACCGACTCGTGGTCCGCGTGCTTCGCCAGCACGGAGCGCACGACCTGGCGCAATTCGTCGTGCTCCTCGACAGGAGCAATGACCGCGGAGTCGGATTCGGGCCACGGATTCACCATGCGTACACTCCTCCACTAGGACTGAATTCAGTTCACATTACCGACGGACCGCACTGAACACAACGCTCGACACGACACGGTAAATGAACTAAGTTCAGTTGGTCCCACCAATCGACGCTCCCGCTTGCGGGAGCGCGCGTGAGTCCGAAGTCGGCGACCTCGAACGGTGTGATCACCCGGCATCAGGTTGCCTTCGATCCCGAGCTGTCCGTACTGACTGATGCCTGATGCCTGACGCCGGAAGGAACCCCCTGAATGAGCTCCACCCCTACGCTGAGTGTGCTGACACATCACATCCTCCAAAGCGCTCTGGTGCGCGGGACCGAGCTGGTGCTCGGCGAGACCCGGCGCGGCGGTGCCTTCGAGGCGTTGCTGATCTGCCGTTCGCCGCAGGTCCGCTTCGCCGGCTGAGAAGCGTCGATGCCCACGCCTGTGCCGGCGCACGACGAGATCGCGCGCACCGACCGAGTCGGTCCCGCTTTGGCCGCAGCGACCGGCGACGAGAGGTGGCTGGACGTCCGGGCCGAGCTCGTGAGCGGCGGCAAGTCCAACCTCACCTTCCTGCTCTCCAGTCCGGCCGGCGAGCTGGTGCTCCGCCGCCCGCCCACCGGCGAGCTGCTGCCCAGCGCGCACGACATGGCGCGTGAAGCGCGCGTCCAGGCCGCGCTCGCCGCCACGTCCGTGCCCGTCCCCGGCATCGTTCTGTCCGACCCCGGGGGCCTGATCGGCATTCAGTGCTACGTCATGGACCGAGCGCCGGGGCACGTCATCCGGGCAGCCCTGCCCCCTGGCTACGCCGACACCGAGACGGAGCGGCGCTCACTCTCGTACGACTTCGTCGACTCCCTCGCCGCCCTCCACGGCATCGACCCGCAAGCGGTCGGCCTCGACGACTTCGGTCGCCCCGCCGGCTTCATGGAGCGGCAGGTACGCCGCTGGACCGGACAGTGGGAGAAGTCGCGCATCCACGACGTCCCCGAGTTGAACGAACTGGGGCGCCGCCTCGCGGCCCAGGTGCCCGTACAACAGAGTTCGACGATCGTGCACGGCGACTACCGCATCGACAACTGCGTCTTCGACGCGTCCGAACCGGGGCGCATCAACGCCGTCCTGGACTGGGAGCTCTCGACGCTGGGCGGCCCGCTGTCCGACCTCGGATTCCTGCTGCTCTTCTGGCGCGAACAAGGAGAGGCACCGGTGTCGTCGCTCACGCCCGGCGTCACCCGCCTACCGGGCTTTCCGACCCGTGAGGAGATGAAGGAGCGCTACGCCCAGCGGTCGGGCACCGACCTCGGCGATCTGGACTTCTACACCGCCTTCGCGCACTTCAAGTTCGCCGTCATCGCCCAGGGCGTCTCCGTCCGCGCCCGCGCCGACGCGATGGGCGGCCAGAGCTTCGGCGACCTCGACGACGAGATCCTCGCCCTCGCGCAGTCGGGTCTCGACCTCATCTGAGCCAAGGAGCACACGTGGACTTCTCCCTCTCCCCCAAGGCACAGGAGACCTGCGAGAACATGTGGGACTTCATGCGGTCCCACGTCCTCCCGGCCGAGCCCGTCTGGGCCGCGTGGCTGCGCGAGCACGGCGACCACGCCCATCCTCCGGTGATGGCGGACCTCAAGCAGGAGGCACGCAGGCGGGGACTGTGGAACCTCTTCCTGCCCAGGCTCTCGGGTCTGTCCAACGTCGAGTACGCCGCCGTGGCGGAGATCTCCGGCTGGTCGCCGGTGATCGCACCCGAGGCGATCAACTGCCAGGCCCCCGACACCGGGAACATGGAGACCCTCGACCTCTTCGCCACACCCGACCAGCGCCGGCAGTGGCTCGAGCCGCTGCTGGCCGGCGAGATCCGCTCCGCCTTCGCGATGACCGAGCCCGATGTGGCGTCCTCCGACGCCACCAATATCACCACGCTGATCACCCGCGACGGCGACGACTACGTCGTCAACGGCCGCAAGTGGTTCATCACTGGTGTCGCAGACGAGCGCTGCCGGATCTTCATCGTCATGGGCAAGACCGATCCGTCGGCCGACACCCACCGCCAGCAGTCGATGATCCTCGTTCCGCGCGACACACCCGGCGTGAGCATCGAACGCCACCTGCCCATCTTCGGCTACCAGGACCAGCACGGACACTCCGAGATCGTCTTCCGCGACGCCCGCGTGCCGGCCTCGAACCTGCTGGCGCGGGAGGGCGACGGCTTCCTCGTCTCCCAGGCCCGCCTCGGCCCCGGGCGCATCCACCACGCGATGCGGGCCATCGGCATGGCCGAGCGCGCGCTCGCGCTGATGGTCGACCGGGCCAAGTCGCGTGTCGCCTTCGGCAAGCGCCTCGCCGACCAGGCCAACGTTCAGGACGCCATCGCCCAGTCCCGGATCGAGATCGACCAGGCCCGGCTGCACATCTGTCACGCGGCCTGGCTGATCGATCAGTACGGCGCCAAGGGTGCGCGCAGCGAGATCTCCGCGATCAAGGTTGCCGCCCCCGCCATGGCGACCCGGGTGATCGACCGGGCCATCGAGGTTTTCGGCGGCGCCGGCGTCTCCGACGACACCCCGCTGGCCTACTTCTACGCCTGGGCGCGCGTGCTACGCATCGTCGACGGTCCGGACGCCGTCCACCGCCGCACCGTTGCCCGCATGGAGATGAAGAAGACGCCCCCCTCGTCCGTCACGCCGCCCATCCACGGTTACTGAATCAAATTCATTTTCGTCGCCGGTCTGCCGTGTACCGACCGGCGCCTACGACGCATGGGCTGCGGGAGTCACGCACCCCTTCCGGAACAAGTATCCCGTTCCCCGGCTGTCGGTGGCGACGCGGACGGGCGCCCCAACCGGTCGGTCGGCACGAATCCGGTGCACAAGGCTTGCTCGCTCGGTACCGGACTGGCTAGCGTACTGAATTGAGTTCACTTCCACTTCGCGGTTGGTGAGGTGACCATGCGTTCCGTATGGGCGGCGTGAACACGCTCTTCTTCGAAGGAGGGACTGTGAGTCAGTTCCTGCTTGTCCTGGTCAGCGGTGTGGCCAGTGGAGCCGTTTACGGCCTCATGGGTCTCGGGCTGGTCATCATCTACCGGGCCACCGACGTCGTGAACTTCGCGATGGCCTCGCTCGCCACCCTGGGCCTGTACGTGGCGGTCTCGCTCCACGACCGCGGCGTGGCCACGGTGCTCGGCATCCTTGCCGCCGTCGCGATCACCGTCGCGGCGGGACTGCTGGTGCGGGAGGCGGTGATCCGACCGCTGGGCCAGGGGCAGTTGTTCTCCGCGCTGGTCGTGACGATGGGCGTCTCCCTGATCGCGGAGAGCACCGCCGGATCGATCTGGGGCGACCAGCCCAAGGCCTTCCCCAGCCTGGTCGACGGAACGGTGCGCTGGTCCGGCGCCGCGGTGCCGGTGCAGAGTCTGGTGACGATCGCCGTCGCCGCCGTTGCGATGGCGCTGGTGGGCTATCTGTTCGCCCGCACCACGCTCGGCTCGGCGATGCGCGCGGCGGCCGAGTCTGCGGACACCGCCCGCGTGGTCGGGCTCAGTTCGCAGCGGCTGGCCAGGATCTCCTGGGCACTCGGCCTGGGTCTGGCCGCGCTCGCCGCCTGTCTGTACGCACCGCGCGCCGGCCTGGTGCCCACCGCGCTGGTCGCGCCCCTGTTCCGGGCCTTCGCCGGGATCTTCCTGGGCGGGCTGACCAGCATGTACGGCGCCGTCCTGGGCGGGCTGACCATCGGCGTCCTGGACAACCTGGCGGCGAACTACGTCTCCGCCAGCTTCCGGGACACGTTCGTTTTCTCCTTCACCGTGCTGGTCCTGCTGATCCGCCCGCAGGGCATGTTCGGCACCCGCACCTTCCAACGGGTCTGAGGGGTCCTGTCCATGGTCTTCAACCGTTCCCTCCTGGCGCGGGCCGCCCTGGGCCCGGCCGCCGGCGCGGCGCTCATGGCGTTCATGGCCTCCGGCGCGATCCCCGCGTACCAGATGTACTCGGTGGGGCTCGCGGCCGTGTACACGATCGTCGTGCTGTCGGTCGGCCTGCTCGCCGGCTGGTCCGGCATCTGGTCGGTGGGTCACCCCGCGTTCTTCGCCATCGGCGCCTACTTCGCGGCGTACGGCAGCGGTCACGACTGGCCGCTGGAAGCGGTGGTCCTCGGCGCCGTCGCCACCGGCGCCGTCCTCGGCGGGTTCCTGGGGTACGCGGGCGCCCGGTTCTCGGTGCTCTACATCGCGCTGCTGACGCTCGCCTTCACCACGGTGACCCTGGAACTGATCAACCGCTGGAGCAGCGTCACCGGCGGCGACCAAGGCGTGCCGGTGCTCCAGCTGCGCAGCGCCCTGGGCCTGGGCACCCTCCTCGCCGGCGGTGCCGAGACCCAGTACCTGGCGGTCGGAGCGGCGGCCGTGGTGCTCGCGCTGGCGGTGCCGGCGGCCTCGTCGGGACTGCGGATGCGGCTGGTGGCAGCCAAGTCGCACCCCCTGGCCGCCCGTACGATCGGCATCGCGCCGGAGGCGCAGTCGGCGCTGTCGTTCGCCGTGAGCGGGGCGTGCACCTGCTTCGCGGGCGTGCTGCTCGGCCTGCTCACCGGGTTCGTCAGCCCGGAGCCGTTCTCGCTGGCCTTCGGCATCGCGCTGATCGCGGCGTGCGTGCTCGGCGGGGTCGGCACCCTGCTCGGCGCCGTGGCCGGCGGCATCTATCTGACCTGGAACCCCTCGCTGTCGTCCGCCGTAGGGCTGCCGCAGCCGGTCGTGCAGGGGCTCGTGCTGATCGGCGTGCTCCTCTTCCTGCCGGGCGGGGTCGTGCCGTTCCTGTCCACACCGGCCCGGAAGCTGCTGCGGCGCGCCCTGCGCCGGCCGGACTCCCAAGTCGCCTCGCACCCGGAGGAGTTGACGGACCTCGCACCGCTCCAGCCTCCGGCCGACGGCCCCGTCCTGCTGCACCTGGAACACGTCTCGGTCTCCTACGGCGGCCTCAAAGCACTCGAGGACGCCTCGCTGTCCCTGCGGCAGAGCGAGATCCTGGGGGTCATCGGACCCAACGGGGCAGGAAAGACCACCCTGTTGAACGCCCTGTCCGGGCTGACCGGCAACGGCCGGGTGAGCGGCACCGCCGACTTCGCCGGACGGCCCCTGCTCAGGACCCGGGCGACCGCGCGGCGGCGGCTCGGTGTCGGGCGCACGTTCCAGCACGCCGAGGTCTTCTCCGAACTCACCGTCGCCGAGAACGTCTTGTGCACCCGCCGCCGGATCACCAGCCGGGACCGGGCCGAGGTCGCCGCGCTGCTGCGCTCCGTCGGTCTCACGGACGTCGCCGACCGCCGCCCCGGGGAGCTGCCGTTCGGGCTGCAGAAACGTCTCGACCTGGCCAGGGCGATGGCCGAGAAACCCAAGCTGCTGATCCTGGACGAGCCCTTCGGCGGCCTCGACGCGAGTGAACGGGCCCTGCTGGCACGGCACATCAGGCGGCTGCACGCCGAAGGCACCGCCGTGGTGGTCATCGACCACGTCCTGGACGACCTGTTCTCCGTCGCCCACCGGGTGCTCGCCTTCGACTTCGGCCGCACGATCGGCGAGGGCACCCCGGACACCGTTCTGCAGGATCCGAAGGTGCGCTCGTCGTATCTGGGAACGGTCGACGGCAGGACCCGGCCGCCCGAGCAGGTGGGCGAGCGGAGCATGATCCGTCTGCACGGGGTCGGCCACGCCTACGGTGGCGTGACCGCCCTGCGCGATGTCGAACTCGACGTCCGCCAGGGGGTCGTGCTGGGCATCGCCGGGGCCAACGGGGCGGGCAAGAGCACACTGGCCGGCATCCTGCACGGCTCGCTCCCGCCCACCCGCGGCGAGCGTGAGACGGGCGGTACCGTCCGCACCAGCCTGGCGCCCGAGGGACGCGCCCTGTTCAAGACGCTGTCCCTGCGCGAGAACCTCGAGGTCGCGGCGTACGCGGCGGGCATCACCGGCGCGCCGCTGCGCGAGCGCCTCGAGGAGACCGTGCAGTGGCTGCCGGCGCGGCTGCGCGACCGGATGTCCGCGTCGGCAGGCGGGCTGTCCGGCGGCGAGCAGCAGATGCTCGCCATCGCCCGGGCCCTCATCGTCGAACCGGACGTCCTCATCGTCGACGAACCGGCGCTCGGCCTGGCCCCCGCGCTGGTCGACGAGGTCTACGACCGCCTCACCCGACTGGCCCACGACGGCCTGACCGTCGTCCTGCTCGAACAACTGCTCAGCCGGGCCATGTCCGTGTGCCACGAGGTCGTCGTGCTGCACGAGGGCGTCGTCGCGGCCCAAGGGCGGCCCGGCGACCCGGAGTTCGCGGTCCTGGCCGAAGCCGCCTACTTCAGTGGCGGCCCGGCGGCCGCGGAGCCCTCGGCGGCTTCCGCCCGGACTTCTCCCGTTGAAATCCCTTAGTGAACGAGGTGGACCATGTTCCGGACAATGAGAAAATTCCGCCGTGCCGCGGGCACGACGGCCGTTGTGGCCGTGGTGGCGCTGACCGCCAACGCCTGCGCCGGTCAGGACTCCGCGGGAGCCGCCGGGAGCTCCTCCGAGATCCACATCGGCGCGTGGCTGCCCTTGACCGGTGCCACCGCCTCGTACGGCGTACCCGAGAAGGCGGGCGCCGACGCGTACTTCAAAATGCTCAACGCCCAGGGCGGCATCAACGGCCGCAAGGTCCGGTGGACCGTCAAGGACAACGCGGCCGACCCGCAGCAGACCGTGCAGATCGCGCGCGAACTCGTGGGCCAGGACAAGGTCGTGGCGATCGTGAACGCGAACGGCACCTCGCAGGCGGAGGCGTCCTTCCCGTTCGTCCTGAACCAGTCCAAGGTGCCGGTCCTCAACGAGGTGGGCGGCGCCGAGAACTGGTACAAGCCGCCGCGGGCGGGCCTGTTCGGCACCCAGACCCTCTACGAGGACCAGGCCGCGGCGATCGCCGCCTGGGCGGTGCAGGACGGCGCGAAGAAGATCCTCGTCGTGCACAGCGACCCGGCCGCGTTCGTCAACGTGGCCAAGCAGGTGGAGCCCGTGGCGAAGAAGGTGGACTCCTCGGTCGAGGTGGACCGGCTGCCGGTCAAGTACCAGACCACCGACTACACCCCGGTGATCAGCAAGGTGAAGTCCGCTGAACCGCAGGCGGTCATCCTGATCCTCACCTCCCCGGAGGCGGCCGCCTTCCTCAAGGAGGCCAAACTCCAGGGAGTCTCCCTGCCCACCTATGCCTACGCACCGGTGGCCGCCGAGTCGACCATCTCCCTGGCCAAGGACGCCGCCGAGGGCCTCAAGGCCGTGCAGCTGGTGAAGGCTCCCTCGGACGACGACCCCGCGGTGAAGGAGTTCCGGACCGCGATGGCCAAGTACGAGCCCGGTCAGGACGCCGGCTTCCTCGCCCTGTGGGGCTGGAGCAACGCCAAGGTGTTCGCCGAGATCGCGAAGACCGTCAAGGGGCCCGTCACCTCGCAGGCCCTCACCGCCGCGTACGAGAAGGCGTCGTCCGTGGACCCGGGAGTGTCACCGGTGATGAAGTTCAGCGCAAGCGACCACCTCGGCACCCGCAGTGTCCAGCGCGTGGTCGTGAAGAAGGGTGTGTGGACCTCCGTCGGCGACTTCTACACGCCGCCGGCCCGTGACTGAGCGTTCTCACCCGGTCAGGCTCAGGCCGTCCCGGGTACCGGCAGTTCGTTGAATCCGGCAGCACGGGTCGACGCCGTGTCCGGTCGGCCCAGGCCGACCCCACCGGCCCCAACTGCGTTGTCGGCTCACCCCGCCGTCACCCTGTACAGCTCCGCCGCGGGGGCGCGACAAGCCGCTACGAACCCGCGACCGGCGACTTCCCGCACCCCCGAGCCGTCAGGCGCTCTCCGACAACCAGGCCGGCCGAGCCGCAGGCGCCCCCGTCCCTGTGATCGACAGCGAGCCCGGGGTCGCCGTCGCCGTCGGATCGGCCAGCCAGCGTTGCGCCGGGGAGCCGTCGCGGAGCTTG
>DATFHM010000133.1:0-2591 GCA_035248385.1 Nocardioides sp.
AAGGCGCACCCGGGGAGCATCCTGGCCATCACCTTCACCAACAAGGCCGCGGCCGAGATGAAGGAGCGGGTCGCCGAGCTGGTGGGCAACCGGGCCAAGATCATGTGGGTCTCGACCTTCCACTCCGCCTGCGTCCGGATCCTGCGCAAGGAGGCCGAGCACCTCGGCTACGAGCGGCTGAAGTCGAACTTCTCCATCTACGACACCCAGGACCAGAAGCGGCTGATCGCCCTGGTCTGCAGCGACCTCGAGCTCGACCCGCGCAAGTTCCAGCCCGGCCCGGTGCTGCACCAGATCAGCAGCTACAAGAACGAGCTGCGCGACCCCGAGGAGGTCCGCAAGGACGCGCGCAACGGCTTCGAGGAGTCCTACGCGAAGGCCTACGAGCTCTACCAGCGGCGGCTGCGCGAGGCCAACGCTCTCGACTTCGACGACCTCATCATGGAGACCGTCCGGCTGTTCCAGACCAAGCCCGGCATCCGCGAGACCTACCGGCGCCGCTTCCGGCACCTGCTCGTCGACGAGTACCAGGACACCAACCACGCGCAGTACTCCCTGATCCACCAGCTCTGCGGCCAGGACCTCGAGGAGCACGACGGGCCCGACGCCGTACCGCCCGCGGAGCTGATGGTCGTCGGTGACGCCGACCAGTCCATCTACGCCTTCCGCGGCGCCGACATCCGCAACATCCTGGACTTCGAGAAGGACTTCCCGGACGCCCGGACCATCAAGCTCGAGCAGAACTACCGCTCCACCCAGACGATCCTGAGCGCGGCCAACGCGGTCATCGACCGCAACGAGGGCAGGCGCGCGAAGCGGCTGTGGTCCGACGCCGGTGACGGCGCCAAGATCGTCGGGTACGTCGGCGACACCGAGCACGACGAGGCGCGGTTCGTCTCCAACGAGATCGACAAGCTGACCGACGGCGACGACGGCCTGCGGGCCGGCGACGTCGCCGTCTTCTACCGCACCAACGCGCAGTCCCGGGTCTTCGAGGAGATCTTCATGCGCACCGGCATGCCGTACAAGGTCGTCGGCGGCGTGCGCTTCTACGAGCGGCGCGAGGTCCGCGACGCCCTGGCCTACCTGCGCGCGCTGGTGAACCCGGACGACCAGGTCAGCATGCGCCGCATCCTCAACACCCCCAAGCGGGGCATCGGCGACCGGGCGGTCCTCGCGATCACCCAGCTCGCCGACCGCGACCGGATCACGTTCTGGGAGGCGCTGCAGCGCGCCGACCAGGCGCCGGGCCTGGCGACCCGCAGCCAGAAGAACATCGAGCAGTTCGTGGCCGTGATGACCGAGCTGATGCAGATGGTCGAGGCGGGCGAGCGGCCCGACGTGGTCCTGGAGTCGGTGCTGGACAAGTCCGGCTACCTGGTCAGCCTCGAGGAGTCCGACGACCCGCAGGACGAGAGCCGGATCGAGAACCTCGCCGAGCTCGTCGCGGTGGCCCGGGAGTTCGCCGAGGACCCCATCGCCGCGCCGTCGGCCGACCCGGCGGACGTCGACGCCGGCCTGGTCGAGCCCGGCCTCAGCGACTTCCTGGAACGGGTCGCGCTCGTCGCTGACAGCGACCAGATCCCCGACGCCCCCGAGGACGGGGACGAGGACGCGCCGCCGGACGCCGGCATGGTCACCCTGATGACCCTGCACACCGCGAAGGGGCTGGAGTTCCCCGTCGTTTTCCTCACCGGCATGGAGGACGGCGTCTTCCCGCACTCCCGCGCGCTGGGCGACCGCCCGGAGCTCGAGGAGGAGCGCCGGCTCGCGTACGTCGGCATCACCCGGGCCCGCCAGCGCCTCTACGTCTCCCGCGCGGTGGTCCGCTCGGCCTGGGGCGCGCCCGCGCACAACCCCGCGTCGCGGTTCCTCGGCGAGCTCCCGGTCGACCTGGTCGACTGGCGGCGCACCGAGGCCGACCAGGCGCGCTGGGCCCGCCCCACCTTCGCCAGCGAGAACCGGGAGTACGCCGGCCAGCGACTCGGCTCGCCCACCGCCGCCGGCCGCCGCAACTTCTCCAGCGCCGCGGTCCGTGCCGACGCGGCCGCCAAGGCCAAGCCCGCCCGCCCCATCCCGAACCTCGAGCCGGGGGACCGGGTCACTCATGACTCCTTCGGCCTCGGCACGGTCGTCGCCGTCGAGGGGGCCGCGGAGAAGTCCGTCGCCTCGATCGACTTCGGCAGCGAGGGCGTCAAGCGCCTGTTGCTCAGGTATGCACCAGTCGAGAAATTGTAGATCTCCTGCGGGGGACTCCTTGTTGGCGCGAGCGCGTCGCCACTGATCGACGCATCCCGGGGTTCACCCGCGCCCTCGCTCCGCTCGGTTGCGGCTGAACCCCGGCTCAGCGTCGGTGGCGCCGCGCTGCCGCGCTCGCAGTTGCCTTCCGTAGGACCTGCCTTTGCTTGGCGGCAAGCCCTCGGCGCTCCGCCTACTGGTTCGCGTCGGGGGAGATCCCGTGCTCGACGAAGGCGGGGTCCGGGTCGACCGGGTCGCCGCCACCGGGACGGACCTCGATGTGGACGTGCGGGCCGGTCGTGTTGCCGGTCGAGCCGACGTACCCGATGACCTGGCCCTGGGTGACGTGGTCA
>DATFHM010000134.1:0-8433 GCA_035248385.1 Nocardioides sp.
GGGCTGGCACTGCACCATGGTGCTCACCGAGCCCGACGCGGGGTCCGACGTGGGCGCAGGGCGCACCAAGGCCACCGAGAACCCCGACGGCACCTGGAACGTCACCGGCGTCAAGAGGTTCATCACCTCAGGTGAGTCCGACATGACCGACAACGTCATCCACTTCGTCCTGGCCCGGCCCGAGGGCGCCGGCGCCGGCACCAAGGGACTGTCCCTGTTCATCGTCCCCAAGTTCCACATCGACCTCGAGACCGGTGAGCTCGGCGAGCGCAACGGTGTCTACGTCACCAACGTCGAGCACAAGATGGGCATCAAGGTGTCCAACACGTGTGAGGTCACCTTCGGTGACCCGCAGATCGGCGGCGGCGAGCCGGCGCAGGGCTGGCTGCTCGGCGAGGTCCACGACGGCATCGCCCAGATGTTCGACGTCATCGAGAACGCCCGGATGATGGTCGGCACCAAGGCCATCTCGACCCTGTCGACCGGCTACCTCAACGCGCTCGAGTTCGCCAAGGAGCGGGTCCAGGGCCCCGACCTGACCCGGGCCGCCGACAAGACGGCCCCGAAGGTCACGATCACCCACCACCCCGACGTGCGCCGCTCGCTGATGACGCAGAAGTCGTACGCCGAGGCCATGCGCGCCCTGGTCTTCTACACGACCAGCTGGCAGGACAAGGTCATGCTGGCCGAGCCGGGCTCAGACGAGGCCAAGCAGGCCGTGGCGGTCAACGACCTGCTGCTCCCGATCGTCAAGGGCTACGGCTCGGAGAAGTCGTGGACGCTGCTCGGCACCGAGTCGCTGCAGACCCTCGGTGGCTCCGGCTTCCTGCAGGAGTACCCGATCGAGCAGTACGTCCGTGACGCCAAGATCGACACCCTCTACGAGGGCACGACCGCGATCCAGGGCATGGACTTCCTGTTCCGCAAGATCGTCAAGGACCAGGGCACCGCTCTCGGTGTCGTCAACGGCCAGATCGACGCCTTCGTCAAGGACGAGGCCGGTTCGGCCGAGCTCAAGGTCGAGCGCGAGCTGCTCGCCCAGGGCCTCGCCGACGCCGGTGAGCTCGTCGGCCTGGTGATCAACGACCTGATGTCGGCGGCCACCGAGCTGAAGAACATCTACAAGGTCGGCCTGAACACCTCCCGGGTGCTCATGGCGATCGGTGACGTCGTCTGCGCGTGGCTGCTGCTGCGTCAGGCCGAGGTCGCCCTCGCCGCCCTGCCGACCGCGACCGGTGCGGACAAGTCCTTCTACGAGGGCAAGATCGCGGCCGCGAAGTTCTTCGCCGCGAACGTGCTCCCGAAGCTGACCGCCGAGCTCGCGATCGCCAAGAACGTCGACCTGGGTCTGATGGACCTGGACGAGGCTGCGTTCTGACGCACCCTCCGACGTACGACGCCCGTCCGGTCCTCCGGGCGGGCGTCGTCCTTTTCGGCCATCCCCTCCTCCGATCGGTCACGTTTCGGAAACGCGGTAGGTGACTTGCGCGATTCGCCGGACAGAGGACCGGGGGCCGCTTAACGTCCTCCGCCGTGTGGTCGTCTCGAAAGCTCGGGTACGTCGCGGTCGCGGTCGTGCTGGTCCTCTGCTCCTCCCTTCTCCTCGGCGCTCGTGCCGACGCCTCGCGGCAGGAGCCGCGACCCGTCCTGCGCGGGCAGGTGTTCGGCGACCCGAGCGTCGTGACGACGCGGCTGGGCAGCGTCGTGGTGTCGACCGGGCCGCGCGTGCTGCGCGGGGCGCTGCGCCGGGGCGGCCGGCACTGGCATTGGCGCTCTGCCGCCCTGGTGCGGGTGCCGCGCTGGGCTCGGCAGGGTGCGGTGTGGGGGCCCGACCTGGCCCACGTGACCCGCCACCGCTGGGTGCTCTACTTCGCCGCCCAGGTGCGCGGCCTCGGCGGCAGCGCGCACTGCATCGGGGCGGCGGTCGCGCGGTCGCCGTACGGCCGCTTCCACCCGGTGGACCGTCGTCCGCTCGTCTGCCAGGCCGGCGCGCGGGCTCCGCGGGCGTGGGACCAGCTCCGGCCGCGCCGGATGCCGCGGCGCGGGGTGATCGACCCGTCGTACTTCCGTGACCGCCGCGGCCACGGCTACCTCGTCTACAAGACCTCGGGGCGCCCGTCGAGCATCCGGCTGCTCCCGCTGGCCCACGGCGGGCTCGGCCGTCGGCGGCACAGCCACAGCGTCCGCCTGGTGCGCTCGCGCGGCATCATCGAGAACCCGATGCTGGTGGGCCACCACGGGCGCTACTACCTGCTCACCTCGGAGGGCGACTGGTCCGGCTGCGGCTACCACGAGACCTGGCGGGCCTCGCGGCACCTGGGCCGCTGGTCGGGCCGCGCGCACGAGCTGCTGACCCGCCGCTCGACGCACGGGGTCTGCGGGCCCGGGGGTGCCGACATCGCCGGCCGGCGGGGCCACAAGAAGGTCTACTTCCACGGCTGGGTGCGCGGCGGCCGGCGCGCGATGTACGCCGCCCGGCTGGCGTGGCGCCACGGCCGGCCGGTCATCCACGGATACGCCCGCCGCTAGGACCTTGCGGGGTGCTTGAATCGGCGCGTGAGCGCTCCTGAGCCCTACTCCTCGTATATCGACGCCTGGTGGCAGTCGATCGCCGACCTCACCTCGCTGCTCGACGACCTGCCCGCCGAGCAGTGGTCCACCGAGACGGACCTCCCGGGCTGGACCGTGCACGACGTGGTCGCGCACACCGCGCACCTGGAGCACGTGGCCGCGGGCGGATCCCACGACGACGTCGACGGCATCGAGGTCGGCGCGCCCGACCACGTCCGCTCGCCGATGTCGGTCTTCACCGAGCAGGGCGTCATCGGTCGCCGGGACGTCGCTCCGGCCGAGCTCGTGGCGTCGATCCGCCGGGACACCGCCGTACGCCGGGAGCAGCTGGCCGAGCTCGACATCGACCCGTCGGTGCCGGCCGACGGGCTGTTCGGCGCGATCGGCTGGACCTGGGCCACGCTGCTGCGCAACCGCCCGCTCGACGTGTGGATGCACGAGCAGGACGTGCGTCGTGCCGTCGGGCGTCCGGGCGGGATGGACTCGGCCGGCGCGCAGCACACGGCCGACTACCTGTCCGAGGCGTTCGGCTTCATCGTCGGCAAGAAGGTCGGCGCCGCACCGGGCACGACCGCGGTGCTCGCCGTCGAGGGCTCGCCGGTCGTGGCCGTCGAGGTCGACGAGTCGGGCCGCGGACGCCGCGTGGCCGAGGAGCCCGCGTCGCCGACGGTGCGCCTGGCGATGGGCCGGGAGGCCTTCGTCGTGGCCGCGGGTGGGCGGCGACCGGTCGACCCGGCCGCCGTCACCGTCGAGGGCGATGCCGAGCTGGCCCAGCAGATCCTCGCGAAGCTGGCGACCACGCCATGACCTGGACGACCGCGCAGATCCCCGACCTGACCGGCCGCACCGCGATCGTGACCGGCCCGACCACCGGTGGTCTGGGCTTCTTCACCGCACGCGAGCTCGCGGCCAAGGGGGCCCGGGTGGTGCTCGCCGGCCGCAACCCGGCGAAGGTCGCGGAGGCGGCCGCCGACATCCGCGCCGCCGTGCCGTCCGCGCAGCTCGAGGAGCTGACGCTGGACGTGTCGGACCTCGGCTCGGTCCGGGACGCGGCCGAGTCGGCGGCGGCGTACGGGCCGCTGGACCTGCTCGTCAACAACGCCGGGGTGATGGCGACGCCGTACTCCCGCACGGCCGACGGCCTGGAGCTGCAGATGGCGACGAACCACTTCGGGCCCTTCCTGCTGACCGGCCTGCTGCTGCCCCAGCTCATCGCCGGCGGCGACGGCCGGGTGGTGAACCTCGCCTCGCAGGCGCATCGCGTCGCACCACGGCCGCCGCTGGACGACCCGAAGGAGCAGCACAGGCGCTACCTGCGCTGGGCGGTGTACGGGCAGACCAAGCTCGCCAACCTGCTCTTCGTCAGCGAGCTCGAGCGCCGCCTGCGTGCCGCCGGGCTGCCGGTCAAGGCCCTCGCCGCGCACCCCGGGTACGCCGGCACGCACCTGGCCGCCAACGGACAGTTCGGTCGTTCCTCGGGCGGCATCGCCACCATCCTCGACGCGGCGAACCGGGCGATCTCCCAGTCGGCCGAGGCCGGCGCATGGCCGACCCTGATGGCCGCCACCGCCGACCTGCCGGGCGACACCTACTGCGGCCCGGGTGGCCGGGGCCAGGTGGCCGGACCGCCCAAGGTCGTCGGTCGCACGCGGATGGCCCGCGACGCGTCCGCAGCGCGGCGGCTCTGGGAGATCAGCGAGCGGTCGACCGGGATCGCCTACCCCTGAGCGGGATCTAAGTCCTGATTTCGCGCGTTCCGGCGCCTCCGTAGGACAAATTTTCCAGGTGCCGACGCTCGCCTGCGCCGTGCCTTCTTACCATCGAACCACCGCTGGCTCGGACGCCGAACCGAGCCGGCGCGAGGTGGGGATGGGCTGGGGGATGGATGCTGGAGACAACTCGGAGGAGCCGGCCGGGGCCGTCGGGCGGCAGCGCCGCGACCTAGCCAGGCACCCGCCGGACGCCGCCCTTCTCGCGGACCTGGACATCGAGGAGGCCGTCGAGCTCGGCTGGGTGCCGTGCGAGATCACTGACGGCACCGTCGTCGTCGGCTCCTGCCTGCCCCCGGACGAGCACCTCGTCCAGGAGGTGCGCGAGCGCTTCCCGGGCCTGGCCGCGAGGTTCGTGGCGTGCAGCCGGAGCGAGATCGACGAGGTCGTCCTCGCCGAGCGCCGCCGGCGGTTGGAGTCCTCCGAGGAGGCCGCTGCGCGACCCCTGGTGCGGCCCGTGCACGGCCTGCTGGCCGCTGCCGGCGCGACCACCGCCGCCGTCGTCGCGATGGTCCTGCCGGTGTTCGTCGTGCTGGTGGTCCTGTCCGTGGCGTCGTTGGCGTTCGTGGCCGGGGGGCTGACCCAGTTGTCGCCGAGCCGGGGGCCCGTGCCCCGTCGTACGCGCCGCCGGGAGGTGGCGCCGTCGGTGGCGGGCAGCGACGACGACCGGCTCCCGCTCTACACCGTCGTGGTGCGCGTCGCCGGGGGTGCGCCGGGCCTCGAGGAGCTGTTCGACAACTTCCGCGCTGTCGACTACCCGCGGGAGCGGACGGACGCGATCTTCATCGTCGCCGAGGGCGATCGCGACACGCTGTCGGCGTTGCGGGCGCTGCCGTCGCGTGGGTGGGTACGGGTGGTGAAGGTGCCGGACCGTGAGTTCCTCAGCGTGATCCGTGCCTGCGACCACGGGCTCGCACTGGCGCGCGGCCGCTACATCGTGGCCTACGACCAGGACGAGCGGCCCGAGCCTGACCAGCTGCGGCGGGCGGTGGCGGTGTTCGAGGCGGATCTCGTCGACCGTCTCGAGGGGCGGCTGCGGGCCGCTCCGCTGGTGGGCCTGCGCGTCGGCCGGTACACCGGGCCGCAGTGGCCGACGGCCTTCGACCGGCTGAGCACCCCCGACGACGTGCTGCCGGTCGACGACGTGTGGTCGGGCCGGGGGCCGGTGACGTCGCCGGACGTCACCTCGATCCACTTCAACACCGGGCTGCTGCGCCGGCGGGGAGGATTCGGGTTGCTCGTGCCGGGGCCCGGGCCGCGGTCGGACGCCCGCATCGAGACCCTCGACTCGAGCTCGCTGCGGGGGACGAACCGCTCGGCCCGCGGGTGGCTCCTCGCTCGTGCCGACCGGCTGGCCCGCGACCTGCGCAGCGGCGGGGGCGCGATGTTCCTGGCCTACCCCGTGGTGATGGGCATCGGGGTCGTCGCCGCGGTCAGGTGGAGCCTCGACGGCCGACCTGCGGATGCTTGGCAGCTCCTGCTCGCCTTCGGTGCCCCCGCGCTGTTCCTCGTCGGCTCGGTGGCGGTCGCGGCCCACCGGCTGGCGGCGCGCGGCGGCTGGCGCTCGGCCCTGTGGGCGGTGGCCCTGCCGGTGCACTGGGGCCTGCACGCGTACGCCGCCTGGATGGCCGCGTGGGCGGTCGCGCTGCGCCGGGTCACCGGGGTGATCGGCACGATCGGACGCGGCGGGACCGCCTAGTGGCCCTCGTGGCCGCCTAGCGGCCGCGTGGCCCGAAGACCGGCTCGGCCTTCTTGAACGCCGCCTCCCGGGCGGCCTTCGTGTTGCGCGCCGCGAGCAGGAAGGCCTGCTCGACCCGCTCCCGGGCGAAGGTCCTGCGGGGGCTGGCCGTCCAGGTGTCGTTGAACAGGCGCTTGGCGGCCGCGAGCGCGTCCGGCGACTTGGTGGAGAGCTTGCGGGCCAGGGCGTTCGCCGAGGCGACCGGGTCGACGGAGAGGTCGGTGACCAGGCCGAGCTCGCGGGCACGCGAGCCGTCGAAGACGTCGGCCGTCATCGTGAGCAGCTTCGCCTGGTCGATGCCGACGACCTCCTTGAGCGCCTGGATGCCCGACATGTCCGGGATCAGGCCCCACTTGCCCTCGAGGACCGACCAGCGGGAGTCGGGGGTGGCAATCCGGAAGTCGGCCGCCAGGGCGATCTGCAGGCCGCCGCCGAGGCAGTGGCCGTGGACGGCCGCGATCACCGGGACGGGGATCCGGCGGAACGTCCAGGGCGCCTCCTGGAAGGTGTTCGTGCCCCGCCAGGGCCGCGGCGCGAAGGCCTTCGCGACGCCCGCCGGGCTGCGCAGCACCGAGGCGAAGTCCAGGCCCGCGCAGAACGCGTCGCCCTCGCCCGCGATGACGACGGCGCGCAGGTCCTTGTCCTTGGCCAGCGCCTTCCCGGTGGCGACCAGGTCGTCGAGGATGTCGAGGGTCAGGGCGTTCAGCTTGTCCGGGCGGTTCAGCCGCACCTGGGCGATGCCGTCGACGATCTCGCAGGTCACGTAGCTCATGGGGGCAATGCTACTCGCCAGTAACTCCGCTGGGGAGCCTGGCGGGTCTGCGGCTTGCTTGCCGGCAAGCAAGTACTTACCTGCCGGCAAGCAAGCGGGAGGATCAGGCGGGGAGGAGCTCCCCGGCCTCGGCGCCGGTGTCGGCGGCCCGGGCCTCGAGCTCGGCGAGCAGGCGACGGCGGGTCTTCTTGTCGGCACGCGCGATCGTGGCGAGCAGCTTGAGCTGGCTCGGCAGGTTGGTGGCGCTGGTCGTCTCGAGCCAGCCGTTCGGGAAGGACAGCCGGAAGACCTTGTGCCAGGCGCTGGCGACCTGCTGCGGCAGCGGGCGGGCCAGGTAGGTCAGGCCGTAGTCGGCGAACACCTCGCGCACCTGGGGCGCCACCTCGGCGTACCGGTTGCTCGGCAGGTCGGGGAACAGGTGGTGCTCGATCTGGTGGCTGAGGTTGCCGCTCATCACGTGCATCGCCTTGGAGCCGGAGATGTTGGCGGAGCCGAGCATCTGCCGGACGTACCACTCGCCCCGCGTCTCCTTCTCGGGCAGCGCGGCCTTCTCGAACGTCTCGACGCCCTCGGGGAAGTGGCCGCACATGATGACCGAGTGCGACCACAGGTTGCGGCCGAGGTTCGCGACGAAGTTCGCGGCCAGGGTCGGCAGCAGCGAGCCGGTCGGCAGCGACAGCAGCGGGTGGATGACATAGTCCTTGGTGGCCTGCTTGCGGATCTTCTTCAAGGTGGCGCGGACGTTGGCCTTGAACGACTCCGGGCGCTTGTCCTTGGGCAGGGCGAGGTTGCGGCCGAGCTCGAGGTCGTACGCCGCGATGCCGTACTCGAAGAAGCAGGCGTTGATGAAGTTCCACAGCGGCTGCGCCAGGAAGAGCGGGTACCACCGCTGCTCCTCGTCGACGCGCATGATGCCGTAGCCGAGGTCGTTGTCCTTGCCGACGATGTTCGTGTACGTGTGGTGCACCTGGTTGTGAGAGTGCTTCCAGGCCTCGGCCGGCGTCGCGTTGTCCCACTCCCACGTGGTCGAGTGGATCTTCGGGTCACGCATCCAGTCCCACTGGCCGTGCATGACGTTGTGGCCGATCTCCATGTTCTCGAGGATCTTGGCGACGGTCAGGCCGGCGGTGCCGATCAGCCAGGCCGGCGGCAGCACCGAGAACAGCAGCACGGCGCGCGAGCCGAGCTCCAGGCGGCGCTGGAAGTCGACCATGCCGCGGATGTAGGCGGCGTCCTGCTCGCCACGGGTGTCGATCACGGACTGCCGGATGGCGTCGAGGCGGCGGCCGATCTCGGCGATGTCGTCCTCGGTGAGGTGGGCGATCGGGTTGTCGGCCTTCTGGGTCACGGTGGTCATGCGGATCTCCTGGGGCGATCGGGGGACGGATCAGTGGTCGAGGTGGCAGGGGCCGGCGGCCGCGTTGATGCAGGTCTGGATGAGGACGCCGGCGGCGTCGGTCTCGCCGGGGACGGCGGTGGTGAGCTCGCCGGTGCGCAGGTCGCGGACGCTGCCCTCGGTCATCGGGAGCACGCAGCCCATGCAGATGCCCATCCGGCAGCCGCTGGGCATGAGGACGCCGGCG
>DATFHM010000135.1:0-18399 GCA_035248385.1 Nocardioides sp.
GGTGTACGACGCGTAGTCGTAGTCACCGACGCGCCCGGCTCCCGCGTCGCCCATCGCCGCACGCACCGGCGCCGCGGCATCGGTCGGCACGAACACGGTGAGCTTGTCGAGCGGCTCGGCCGGGGTCGCGATGATCGGGCGGAGGTCGGTGAGGCCGAGCGCCAGGGCGAGGGCCTCCGAGACTCCCCCGACGGCCTGGTCGGCGTTCGTGTGCGCGGTGAGCAGCGCGCAGCCGGCGGCCGCGAGCGTCGCGAGGGTGCGGCCCTTCGGCGTGGTCGCCGCGAAGCCGTTCACCGGCTTGAGGAACAGCGGGTGGTGCACGACGAGCAGGTCGGCCCTCCAGTCCGCGGCCTCCTGCGCGACCTCGGGCGTGGGGTCGACGGCGAACAGCACCTTCTTGACCGGCTGCTCGGGATCGCCGTACACGAGACCGACGGCGTCCCAGGACTCCGCGGTGGCGGGCGGGTACCACCCGTGGACCAGGTCGACGACGTCCTTGAGCGCGGGCATGGCCCCACCCTATTGACTGGGGGCATGCGCGAGGTCGAGACGGTTGTCATCGGTGCCGGGGTCGCGGGCCTGACGGCGGCCCGGCTGCTGGCGCGGGCCGGGCAGCGGGTCGTCGTGCTCGAGGCCCGCGACCGGATCGGGGGCCGCACGCACTCGCTGCGCGAGGGCGGGGTCGTCACCGACCTCGGCGCCTCGTGGATCCACGGCATCGAGGACAGCCGCGTCCACGACGTGGTGCGGGCGTTCGGGATGCCGACCGCCGAGCTCACCGTCGGCAGCTTCCAGCCCGACGGCCGGCCGATCGCCTACCACGACCCGTCCGGTGAGCGGCTGTCCGACGAGGCCGCGGCCGCGTTCGCGGCCGACGTCCACAGCGTCGACGATCAGCTGGCCCGGACGATCGCCGGCTCGGCGTACGGCGACTCCTACGAGACGGTCGTCGAGGCCACCCTGGCCGCGCTCGGCTGGGACGCCGAGCGCATCGACCGGGTGCGCGAGTTCCTGCGGCACCGCACCGAGGAGCAGTACGGCGTCTGGATCGCCGACCTCGACGCGCACGGGCTCGACGACGACCGGACCGACGGCGACGAGGTCGTCTTCCCGCAGGGGTACGACGAGCTGGCGACCCACCTGGCCGACGGGCTCGACGTCCGGCTGGAGCACGTCGTCGAGCGGGTCACCTGGTCGGCCGCCGGCGTCACCGTCACGACCCGCGACGGCGTGCTCGACGCCGACCGGGCGGTGGTCACCGTGCCGGCCGGGGTGCTGCGCTCCGGCGGCCTCGTCATCGAGCCACCGCTGCCCGAGCCGGTCGCGGGCGCGCTGAGCCGGCTGGAGATGAACCGCTTCGAGAAGGTCTTCCTGCGCTTCCCGCGCCGGTTCTGGGCCGACGGGGTCTACGCGATCCGGCGGCAGGGTGAGGCCGGCCGGTGGTGGCACTCCTTCTACGACCTGACCGGCCTGCACGGCGTACCGACCCTGCTGACGTTCGCCGCCGGGCCCTGCGCCGAGGCGATCCGGGACTGGTCGGACGAGGCGGTCGCCGCGTCCGTCCTCGCGTCGCTGCGCGAGATCCACCCCGACGTCCCGGCGCCCACCGACGTCCACGTGACGCACTGGCGCGATGACCCGTTCGCACGCGGCTCCTACGCCTACCTCACGGTCGGCAGCACCCCCGGCGACCACGACACGCTGGCCACCCCGGTCGGCGGCGTGCTGCACCTGGCCGGCGAGGCGACCTGGACCGACGACCCGGCCACCGTCACCGCCGCCCTGATGTCCGGACATCGTGCGGCCGAGCGGATCCTCGGGCGCGCGATCCCCGTCGCCGACCTGTGGGCTCCCGACGTGTCCTAGCCCGCGAGCGCCCGGACCTTGGCGACGGCCTCGTCCGGCGCGACCGGCGTGCTGTACAGGAACCCCTGGGCGCGCTCGCAGCCCCGCCCACGCAGGTAGCTGGCCTGCTGCTCGGTCTCCACCCCCTCGGCGACGACCTCGAGGCCGAGCGCGTGGGCCATCCCGATGATGGCGTCGACGATCGGCGCCTGCGGCGCCTCCGGCTGGATCTTCTGGACGAACGCCCGGTCGATCTTGAGCTTGTCGATGGGGAACCGGGTCAGGTAGGCGAGGCTGGAGTAGCCCTGACCGAAGTCGTCGATCGCGATCGAGATCCCGTGCTCGCGCAGCGAGCGCAGCACCTCGAGGACGTCCCAGCGGTCGTCCATCAGGACGCCCTCGGTGACCTCGAGCTCGAGCTGTTGGGCGGCCAGCCCCGATCGGTCGAGCGCGTCCAGCACGGTGTCGACCCAGCCGCCGTGGTGGAGCTGTCGGGGTGAGCAGTTGACGGCCAGCCGGAGCGGCCGGCCGAGGATCCGCTGCATCTCGGCCAGGTCGCGGCAGGCGCGCTCCAGGACCCAGGACCCCAGCTCGACGATCATGCCGCTCTCCTCGGCCACCGGGATGAACCGGTCGGGCCGCACCGGACCGTGGACGGGGCTGTGCCAGCGCACGAGCGCCTCGAACCCGACGACCTCGCCGGTGTCCAGGGCCAGCTGGGGCTGGTAGGCGACCGAGAGCTGCCCGCTGCGCATCGCGACCCGGAGGTCGGACGCCATCGAGGTGCGCTCGTTGGCCTCGTCGAGCATCGGCTCCGCGAACCACGCGAAGCCGTTCCTCCCGCCCGCCTTGGCGTGGTACATCGCGGTGTCGGCCAGCCGCAGCAGCGCGGACGGGTTGTCGGCGTCCCGCGGGCACAGCACCCCGCCGGCGCTCACCGTCACGGCGAGCTCGGTGCCGTGGATCTCGACCGGCGCGGTCAGGCCGCGCAGCAGCTCCTGGATCTCCGCTGTGAGAGCGGCCGGGTCCTCGACGCCGGTGAAGACGACGACGAACTCGTCGCCGCCCAGCCGCGCGACCATGTCGGCATGCGGCGCCCCGCGCTTGAGCCGGTCGGCCACCCGCAGCAGCAGCACGTCGCCGGCGTGGTGCCCGAGCGAGTCGTTCACCCGCTTGAAGTGGTCGAGATCCAGCAGCACGAGAGCCGCCTGTGTGCCCTCGGACTTCGCCCGCGCGATGGCACCGACGAGGTGGCGCACCAGCATCGACCGGTTCGGCAGGTTGGTCAGCGCGTCGTGGCTGGCCATGAACAGTACGGCGGCCTGGGCCTGCCGGTGCTTGGTGATGTCGTACGCCGCCGCGACGTACCCCGTCGTGACGCCGGTGTCGTCGCACAGCCGCGTGATCCCCTCGCTGACCGGCACCGTCGTGCCGTCGGCGCGGCGGTACTCCCGCTCCCGCTCCGTGCCCGCCCGCACGGTCAACGAGTCCGCGAGCTGTGGTCCGCCGCCGCTCGCGGCGCCGTCCACGAAGCTCAGCGGCTTGCCGACGAGGTCCTCGCGCCGGTGGCCCAGCAACCGCGTCGTCGCCGGGTTCGCGGCGACGATGACGCCGGCGGCGTCGGTCTCGATCACGCTGAACGGGACGCTGTCGACCACCGAGGTCCCGGTCTCCTCGACGGCCTCGCGCGGGCGGCCGTCCGACTCGGCGACCGAGACGAGCACGAACCGCTCGTCCCCGACGACCATCGGGGTGAGCCCGACCTCGACCCGGAACTCCTGACCGTCGCGGTGGCGCGCGTACACCTCGATGGGCGCGGCCGGCACCCGCGTGCCCGCGGCGTCCAGCGAGGCCCGCAGCAGGTCGCCGCGGCCCCACTCGGGCAGCAGGTCCTCGACCTGCAGGGCCAGCATCTGCTCCTGGGTGTGGCCGAAGAGCTGGCCGGCCTTGCCGCTGGCGAGCGTGATCCGGCCGTCCTCACCGGCCATGACGATGGCATTGGGAGCCGCCGCGACGATCAGACGCAGCCGTCGCTCGAGATCGGCCGCTCCTGTGCGCGGACCCTCGGTGACCTGCTCCATCCTGCCCGCCCCTTCGTACGCCGAGGCGTGCCCGGCGTTCGCGCCGGACTCCCCTCCCCTCCTGTCGGCAGGAAGGGCCCGGACCTGAACGGCCCGGCTCACACGCCGAGGAGCGAGCGGACCTCCGCGACGAGGTCGAGCTGACGGCTCTTCTCCACGAACCGCGAGGCGCCGGCGGCGAGGGCCTGGTCGGCGACGGTCGCGGTCGAGAAGCCGGAGAGCACGATGATCTGCAGCCCGGGCGCGGTCGTCAGCATCATCGGGATCGCCTCCAGCCCGTCCATCACCGGCATCGCGAGGTCCATCACGACCACGTCCGGGAGCCGCTCGATCGCCAGCGCGACCGCGGATGCGCCGTCGCTCGCCTCGCCGACCACCTCGAAACCCGCCTTCTCGAGCTGGAACCGCATCAGGCCGCGGATGTCGTCGTAGTCGTCGGCCAGCAGCACCCGGACCGCGGGACGGACCGGCGCCACGGTCGGCTCGGGCGTCGGCACCGCGCCCGCGGTCGTGCGGACGAGGCTGCCGGCCGTGGGGACCGGCAGGTCGGTGCCGAGCAGCAGGTCGCTCATCATGGTGCGCGCCGCGCTGAGGGTCTGGTCCAGCTGCGCGCCGGCCGCGTCGAGGTCGCCCACGTGCAGCGCCATCGCCGCGACGGCGAGGCCCTGCACGACCTGGTCGTTCAGCTCGAAGGCCTGGCGGCGGCGTACCTGCGCCTCGCGGAGGTCGCCGGCGAGGCGCTCGCTCTCCGCCTCGGCGCGCACCCGCTCGGTGACGTCCACGCACGTGCCGCGCATCCGCACCGGCGTACCGGCCTCGTCGGTGACCACCACCCCGTTCGTGGACAGGTGGCGGACCTCCCCGTCCGGCCGGACGATGCGCTCGACGACGGTCCAGCTGCCTCCCGTGGCGTAGGCCTGGCGGTGCAGCTCGGTGATCATGTCCCGGTCGTCGGGGTGGACCATCTCGAGGAAGCGGTCGTAGGCCGGGTTGAAGGCGCCGGGCTCGTGGCCGTAGATGCGGTAGAGCTGGTCGGACCAGGAGTTGGTGTCGCTCGCGATGTGCCAGTCGTAGTCCCCCATGTTGGCCAGCTGCTGGGCGTTGTCGACCCGCGCCTGCAGGTCGGCCAGCGCCTGCTTGGCCTCGGCGAGCTCCTTGCGCAGCTGCTGCTCACTCGTCATGGCTCTCGTCCTTCTCTGTCCGGGCCCGGGAGGTCCGGGTGGGCGGGTGCGTTCGGGTTCCAGGCGGGGACCGTGAGCTCGAAGACCGCGCCTCGGTGGCCGTCGTCGCGGTCGCGTGCACAGATCCGCCCACCATGCTGTTCGGCAATGCGACGGCAGATGCTGAGCCCCAACCCGGTACCGGGTTTCTCGGAGGTGGCGCGCTCGAAGTCGCCGAAGATCCGCTGGTGCGCTCCGGGCGGGATCCCGATGCCGCGGTCGGCGACCGAGACGCACACGCCCTCCTCGACCGGCTTCCCGCTGATGGTGACCTCCGGCAGCGTCCCCGGCGCGACGTACTTCAACGCGTTGTCGAGCAGGTTGGCGAGGAGGCGCCGGAGCAGCACCTGGTCGCCCGGCACCACGCCCACCTCGAGCACCTGGACCTGCGCGGGACCCGGCAGGGACGCCACGACGGCATGCGCCAGCACGGTGAGGTCGACCCGCTCGATCGCCGGCTCCCGGGCCCGCACCGCGGCGTCCGCGAGCAACGCGTCCACCAGCGAGGACGCCTCCTCGGCGGCACCGAGGATCCGCTCGGCCAGCTGCGCCAGGTGAGGGGCCGGCACCGCACCGTCGCGTACGACGGCCACGAGCTCACCCGCCCAGCCCTCGATCACCGCCAGCGGGTTCCGGAGGTCGTGCACGGCGCGTCCGACCACACCGAGGAAGTCGTCGTCGCCCCGGTCTGCGGGCGCGACGACACCGGTGCGCGGCAGCGCACCGCGGGGCAGGTCATCCTCCACGTTCCCTCCGGTCCCGAGCGTAGGAGGTCGCGGCGCGCCACCGCACCGCCTGGGACGAGGGAGTGACCGAACGCCGTCCCACCATGGCCCGTCCGGACCATGCGGTTCCGGGAGCCGCGACGGCAAAGATCCGGGACCGCCGCTCAGGTGCCGGGGTCCACCGCCGATGGTCGCTGCAGGTGAGGACTCCCCCGACGGGCCAAGGACGGCCCGGAGCCATCACCGCTGACTCCAATGATTCCAAGGACGGAATGCGGATGAGCATGAGCGCAGCACCCCGGCGCACCGGCGCCGAGCCCGACCACGCGGTCCAGCAGCCGCACGAGGTCGTCGCGACCGTCCTGCACTCCGCGGCCGCCGACACCTCGCTCGCCCTCCTCGTGACGGAGGTCGACGGCCCCACCGGCCCGGTGATCAGGTGGAGCAACCTGGGAGCGACCGAGCTGCTCGGGCGCGCGGCCTCGGACCTGGTGGGGCGCCCCCTGGCGGAGTTCGTCCGGACCGCGGACGACGTGCCGCTCGTCTCGACGTTCCGCCGGGAGCGCGCGACGACCGGGTCGGTGACGGTGCGTACGGCGGTCGGCGAGTCCGTGGAGTGCCGGATCCGGACCGTGCCGGGTCCCGGAGGCCGGCTCTGGGCCGTGACGATGAGCCCGGCCAGCTCCGACGTGGAGCTCGCGCTCCGGGCGTCCGCCGATGCGCACCAGCACCGCTTCGAGGTGCTGGCCGAGCGATCACCGGTGCCGACGATGATGTCGGAGCAGGGCATGCGGCTGGCGCACGTGAACGACGCGATGTGCGCGCTGGTGGGCGTCACGTCGGACAAGCTGACCGGCACCGGCTGGATGGCCTACGCGCACCCCGAGGACCTCGGCCGGATCAGCGAGGCCGCGGTGTCCGCGCTGGAGGGCGAGGAGTCCGAGATCGAGGCCCGCTTCGTGGACCACCTCCGGCGTACCCACCACGCGATCGTGCGGTTCACGCCGCTGCACACGCCGCGGGTCGGGGACGGGTTCGTGGCGACCGTGGAGGACGTCACGGAGCGGCGCGCCTTCGAGGAGCAGCTCAGCTACCAGGCGACCCACGACTCGCTGACCGGCCTGCCGCTCCGCACCAAGCTGTGGGAGCACATCTCGGCGGCGATGGACGACCCCGACACCCCGCTCACCTGCATGTTCCTCGACCTCGACAACTTCAAGCTCGTCAACGACAGCCTGGGCCACACCGCCGGCGACGCCCTGCTCGTCGAGATCGCGCAACGCCTGCTCGGCTCGGTCCGGCCCGGTGACCTCGTCGCACGCTTCGGCGGCGACGAGTTCGTCGTCGCGTGCACCACGGGGTCGCTCGACGGTGCGCTCGAGCTCGCCAACCGCATCCTGCGGGTGGTCTCCGAGCCGGTGCCCCTCGACGGCATCGAGATCCATCCCCGGGCCTCCATCGGCGTCGTGGTCCGTGGGCCCGACCACCAGTCGCCCGACGACCTGATCCGCGACTGCGACATCGCGATGTACCAGGCGAAGGGCACCGGCAAGGGCCGCGTGACGGTGCTCGACGAGGGCGCCCGTACGGCGGCGACGGACTCCTTCCTGCTCGTCGCCGACCTCCGGCAGGCGCTCCGGGACCGCACCGTCACGCTCTGCTACCAACCGCTGGTCCGGTTCGACGACGGCAGCTCGGTGCTGGAGTCCGTGGAGGCTCTCGCGCGCTGGCACCACCCGACACGCGGCGCGGTGCCGGCCGACGTCTTCGTCAAGCTGGCCGAGGAGAACGGACTCGTGCGCGAGCTCGGCGACCTGGTGCTCGACACGGCCTGTGCCGCCCTCCTCGACTGGCAGCGGGAGCTCGGACCACTGGCTCCACCACGGGTGAACGTCAACCTGTCCGCGCTGCAGATGAGCGACCACCTGCTGGTCCAGACGGTCAACCGGACCATGCGTGCCAACGGCATCCGCCCCGACCAGCTCTGCCTGGAGATCACCGAGTCGGCGCTGATGAAGGACCCGGGCGCGGCGTCGCTGATGCTGAGCGAGCTGCGCGAGCGCGGCGTGACGATCGCGATCGACGACTTCGGCACCGGCTACTCGTCGCTGGCCTACCTGCGGCGGCTGGCGGTCAGCTACCTCAAGGTCGACCAGTCCTTCGTGGCCGAGCTGCAGGACGGCCACACGGCGATCGCGCAGGCCGTCATCAGCCTGGCGAACAACCTCGGGATCGGCGTCGTGGCCGAGGGTGTCGAGACCAGGTGCCAGCTCTCGATGCTGCGCGCCATGGGCTGCTCGGTCGCCCAGGGCTTCGGCATCAGCCCACCGCTGACCTCGGCCGAGCTCATCGAGTGGTGCCGCTCCGGGCGCCCGACCCGGCAGGAGATGTGGTGATGGCCGCGGTCGTCGACGTCGATGCGCTGCTCGACGGGCTGGACCGGATGGCCGCGCAACGGCCGGTCGCGGCCCGGATCGTGGCGACCAGCAACGAGGAGGACAGCGGCGCGACCGAGCTCGCCGCGATCCTGGGCGCCGACGTCGGGCTGGCCGCGAAGGTGATGAAGCTGGCGAACTCGGTGTACTTCGGGCTCTCCGGCCGGGTCACGAGCCTGCAGTTCGCCGTCACCGTCGTGGGCTTCAACACCGTCCGCTCGATCGCCACCGTCGCGCTGTGCGGCATCGACGAGACCGAGGAGCTCCCGGACTGCTTCTGGGACACCTCGCTGCACCTGGCGGCGAGCGCGGGATGCCTCGGCCCGCAGTTCCGCGTCCCCACGGCCGACGCCCTCTGCCTGGGTCTGCTCGCCCAGCTGGGGGCCGCGCTGCTCCACCAGGCCGACCCGGAGGGGTACGAGCAGCTCGCGCTGTCGACCGACCTCGGTCCGGTGCGCTTCGCCGCCGAGAAGCGGCGCTTCGGCATCAGCACCCCTGCCCTCACCGCCGAGGCCCTCGAGCGGTGGCACTTCCCGGCGCGCATGGTCGACACGCTCCGTGCGGTGCCGTCCGGGGCCGAGGGCGCCCTGCTGCGCACGGCCTACGAGGTCACCGGACGGCTGGTCGGCCCCGGTCGGACCAGGGTCTCCCTGGCCGGCGTCTCCGACGGCCGGGTCAAGGAGTCGCAGGCGCCGGGCGTGCTGGCGTCGGTCCGCTCCGACGTCGACGCGCTGCGCACCGCGCTGGGTCTCTAGGCCAGCCCCGTCAGTCGGCCAGCACGAACCGGTCACCCTCCACGATCGGTACGACCCTGCCGTCGGCGTGGATGCCCTCGATCTGGACCTCCGGGCTGCCGATGACCACGTCGACGTGCGTGCCGGACTGGTTGAGCCCGGCGGCGATCCTCTGGTCGGGGGTCATGTCCGTGCCGTTCGCCCAGGCGAACGGGAAGCCCATCCCCCAGGCGATGTGCGAGCCGACGTTCTCGTCGAACAGCATGTCCTTGTAGACGAGCCCGGTCCGGCGTACGCGTGAGGTGCCGTCCACGACGGCGATCTCACCCAGGTGCCGCGACCGCGGGATGAGGTCGAACTGCTGGCGGACCTCCTCCTCGCCGCGCTCGGCCGACGCGCCGGTGATGGTGCCGTCGTGCAGCTCGAGCTCGAGGCCCTCGACCATTGCGCCCATCGAGATCAGGAAGAAGGGCGCGGTGGTGCGGATCCTGCCCTCGGCGCGCCGCCAGTCCGGGGAGAAGAACACCTCCTCGGTCGGCATGTTGGCCACGAACTCGACGCCGTCCTGGTTGGTCATCGCGCCGGCGACCCAGCTGGAGGCCGACGACACCCCGACGGTCAGGTCGGTGCCCGGGCCCCGATAGCGGACCTGGTCGAACCCGCGCGCGTTGAGCAGGTCGCGGCGCCGGTGCAGTCCCGCGATGTGCTCGCGCCAGGCCGCGACCGGGTCGTCCTCGTCCAGGCGCATCGCCACGGCGACCGCGTCCCAGAGCGCGGCGACGTCGGCCACCCCGATGCTGGCCGCCCACTCGGGTGTCGGCGCGCCGACCACGGTCCAGGCGATCTCGTTCCTGGCGAGGATCCCCATCGTGGCGGCGATCCGCTCGGTCGGCGCCGAGCGGGCGAGCCGGCCCGGGTCGAGCCCGTCCATCAGGCCGGGGTGGGGGTTCCCGCTCAGCCGGATGGACGCGGGCCGGTCCTCCGCCCACGCACGGATGCCCTCGAGCTCGTGCGGAAGCGTGCGCCCGAGCTGGTCCTCGGGCGCGAACCTCACCTGCTCGCGCTGCAGGTAGGGGTCCTGGTAGTCGATCGAGACGTACGACGCCCCGACCCGGTAGGCCTCCTCGGCCAGCGCCCGCGCCACCGGCGCCTGCTCGGGGACGCAGCTGATGACCACCCGCTGCCCGACCTGGACGTTCACACCCACCCGGACCACCAGGCGCGCGTACGACGCCAGCAGCTGCTCGTACGGCTCACTCATAAGGAGCACGGTCGCACCGCCGCGACCTCCGGGCAACACCCAGAAATCGGAACGATCCACGGTGGACGCAGAGGGACTCGAACCCCCGACATCTTGCTTGTAAGGCAAGCGCTCTAACCAACTGAGCTATGCGTCCGAGAGCCCGCCCACCCTACCGGCGCGCCCCACCGACCTCCGAACCGGCGTGAAGGTACGTGAAGGTACGAACGTCTTGCCGCCAGGGCGAGGCGACCACCTGCGGAAGACAACCGCGAAAGGCCGCAGGGCCGGCAGCGTGGCGCCGCCGGCGCCGGTTGCGAGGTGCGCGGCACGAGGCGACGTAGGGAGCGAGGAACGAGCGACCGGAGGAGCCGAGGGACGCAAGCCGAGCTAGGCGCCGAAAGCGGCGACACGCTCGGCGCGAAGGCCCGAAAAACAGATCGAACCGCCGGCGTCTCGGGTCACCAGCGGTTCGATGGAGCCGACATTAGTAGCGTCGGCGGGCGCGGCCAACCGGATCCGTCGAATTCGGCCGAAAATGCCTCGAAATGACTAGTTTGGATAGCCCGTTCGGGTCATGGATCCGGGGGTGGTCTCAGGTGGCCTGGTCGAGCCGGGCGATGAGCTCGTCGACGTCGCGTGCCGCGCCCATCGGGTTGTGCAACGCCCAGGTGATCCGGCCGGCCTTGTCCACGACGTACGTCGATCGCCGCGGGCAGCCCGAGCGCTCGTCGAGGACGCCGTACGCCGACGACACCGCGCCGTGCGGCCAGAAGTCGCTGAGCAGCCCGAAGTTGAGCCCGTCGGAGTCGGCGAAGGCGCGCAGCGCGTAGATCGGGTCGCACGAGATCGCGAGGACCTCGGTCTCGAAGGTCATCAGCTCGTCGAGGCGGTGCCGGATCGCGCCCAGCTCGCCGGTGCAGACACCGGAGAACGCGAACGGGTAGAAGACCAGCGCCACGGCCTTGCGACCGCGGAAGTCGGACAGCGTCGTGTCCTGACCGAACTGGTCGCGCAGGGTGAAGTCGGGGGCCTCGGCCCCCAGCGCCAGCCCGACGTCGGCGTCGCTCATCCGCGGTCGACCAGCTCGCGCTTGAGCACCTTGCCGGTGGCGTTGCGCGGCAGCTCGTCGAGGAACACGATCTCGCGCGGGACCTTGTAGCGGGCGAGGTTGGCCTTGACCCAGTCCTTGAGCGCGTCCTCGGTCACCGCGTCGTTGTCGCGGACGACGAAGGCGCGCAGCCGCTTGCCGAACTCCGGGTCGTCGACCCCGATGGCGGCACACTCGACCACGCCGTCGTACGACGCCAGGCAGTCCTCGATCTCCTTCGGGAAGACGTTCTCGCCGCCGGAGACGATCATCTCGTCGTCACGGCCCTCGACGTACAGGCGTCCCTCGGCGTCGAAGCGGCCGACGTCGCCGGACGACATGAGGCCGCCGATGATCTCCTTGCCGCCGCCACCGGTGTAGCCCTCGATCTGCAGGTCGTTGCCGACGAAGATCCGGCCGGACTGCCCGACGGGGAGCTCGGCGCCGTCGGCGTCGAGGATCTTGACGATGGTGGCGTGCGGGAGCCGGCCGGCCGTGCCGGGCGCCTCGCGCAGGTCCTTCGGGTCGGCGATCGAGGCCCACGCGATCTCGGTGGAGCCGTAGATCGAGTAGAGGTTGTCCCCGAACCGGTCCATCCACCGCTCCGGCAGATCGCCCGGCAGCGCGGAGCCGGAGGACGCGACGACCTTGAGGTTCGGCAGCGGGTACTGGTCGAGGGTCTCCTCGGGCAGCGCCATGATCCGCTGCAGCATCACCGGGATCACCGCGAAGGAGTCGCAGTCGTGGTCGCGGAGCAGCTGCAGGGCGCCCTCCGGGTCGAACTTCCGGCTCAGCACCAGCGTGGTCCCGAGCAGCATCGAGAACTGGTAGTGCGCGAAGCCCCAGGTGTGGAACAGGGGCGCGGCGACGTGGCACCGCCAGCTGCTGCGCAGCGGCATCCGCGAGAGCAGCGAGACGGCCGCACCCACGCCGCCCTGCGGGCGAGGCGCGCCCTTCGGCGTACCGGTGGTGCCGGAGGTGAGGATGATCGTGCGGCCCTGGTTGGAGGGCGGGGCGAGCTCGTCGTCGGCGTTGGTGCCGATCATGCCCTCGAGCGTGTCGGGGCCGGGTTCGCCGTCGGTCCAGGCGATGACCCGGTCGGCGATGTCGGCGTTGGCGAGCAGGCCGTCGAACTCCTCGTCGTACACGACGACGCGGGGCTTCTCCCGGGCCAGCACGTCCGCGAGCTGAGGTCCGGCGAAGGCGGTGTTCAGGTAGAGCACGTCGGCGCCGAGCTTGCTGATCGCGATCGACGCCTCGACGAAACCGCGGTGGTTGCGGCACATGACGGCGACGCCGTCGCCCTCCCCCACGCCGCGGGCCCGGAGGCCGGCCGCCAGTGCGTTCGTACGCCGGTGCAGCTCGCCGAAGGTCAGCGAGCCGATCTCGTCGATGATCGCGAGGTCGTCGGGGGCGCGCAGCGCGACCGTCTTGAACCCGCCGGCCGGGTGCGGACCCCACTGGTAGAGCGCCGTCGCCATGCCGGCGAGCACCTTCGGCGAGTAGAGCCGGACGATGCCGGACTCGGTCAGGATCTTGAGGCTGACGGCGGCGTCCCGGGCCTTGCCGGTGACCTTCCCGGTGATCGTTGCCATGGCGGACTCCCGTCGACGCGACTCTGCGGACGGGCTGACGCTATCGGGCAGCGCCTAGCCCAGGGACTTGGGGGCGACGAGACGAGACGCCGACCACTCCTTGCTCACCGTGGCGGTGGTGGTCTGCGAGAGACCCGCGATCGGCGCGGCCTCGGCGATGTCGGCGGGGTCGACCGCGCCGGGACGCCCGACCTTGGGCGTCAGCAGCCAGATGAAGCCGCCGCCGACGAGGTCGGTGAGCGAGTCCACCAGGCCGTCGACGAGGTCGCCGTCGTCACTGCGCCACCAGAGCACGACAGCGTCCACGACGTTGCCGTAGTCCCCGTCCACCATGTCTCCGTCGATGGCGTCCTCGATGGCGAGCCGTACGGCGTCATCGGTGTCCTGGTCCCAGCCGAGCTCTTGGACCACGAGGCCCTTCTTGAAGCCCAGTCGGTCGGCGATCCCGGTGGGAGTCGTCCCGCCGCCGGCGGTGGAAGTCACGGTGTGTCCAGCTCCTGTACGTCGTCGGGGCCGCTCTCGACCCCGTGGTGGGAGTAGTCCAGCGGAGTCGTGGACGTCGCGCAACTACCGCCAAGTAGATTTTCGGTTCGCGACCGGAGTGCAACGATGGGTGACGTGACTCACGACGCCACGTCCGGTTCGGCCCCCTCGGTCATCCACGAGGGCCTCCCGACCCAACTTCCCGACATCGATCCTGACGAGACCCAGGACTGGATCGCCTCCTTCGACTCCCTCGTCGACGAGCGGGGACGGGAGCGGGCGCGCTACCTGATGCTGCGGCTGCTCGAGCGTGCACGGCAGAAGCAGATCGGCGTCCCGGCGCTGCGCAGCACCGACTTCATCAACACCATCCCGCCCGAGCGCGAGCCGTGGTTCCCCGGCGACGAGGAGACCGAGCGCCGGATCCGCGCCTACATCCGCTGGAACGCCGCGGTCATGGTGTCGGACGCGAACCGGCCCGGCCTCGAGGTCGGCGGGCACATCGCGACGTACCAGTCGAGCGCGAGCCTGTACGAGGTCGGCTTCAACCACTTCTTCCAGGGCAAGGACCACCCCGGCGGCGGCGACCAGATCTACATCCAGGGTCACGCCTCCCCCGGCATCTACGCCCGTGCGTTCCTCGAGGGCCGCCTCACCGAGCAGCAGCTGCTGGCGTTCCGCCAGGAGGTCCAGCACGGCCCGGGCGCTGGGCTGCCGTCGTACCCCCACCCCCGGCTGATGCCGGACTTCTGGGAGTTCCCCACGGTCTCGATGGGCCTGACCGGCATCAACTCGATCTACCAGGCGCGGTTCAACCGCTACCTGCACGGCCGCGGCATCAAGGACACCAGCCAGCAGCGGGTGTGGGCGTTCCTCGGCGACGGCGAGATGGCCGAGCCGGAGTCCCTCGGCGCGATCCGCGTCGCCGCGCGCGAGGAGCTAGACAACCTGGTCTGGGTCGTCAACTGCAACCTGCAGCAGCTCGACGGGCCGGTCACCGGCAACGGCAAGATCATCCAGGAGCTCGAGGCGAACTTCCGCGGAGCCGGCTGGAACGTCATCAAGGTGATCTGGGGCCGCGAGTGGGACGAGCTGCTCGCCCGCGACGTCGACGGCGTGCTCGTCAACCAGATGAACACCACGCCGGACGGCGCCTTCCAGACCTTCTCGGTGGAGGACGGCGCCTACAACCGCGAGCACTTCTTCGGCCCCGACCCGCGGCTGCGCAAGATGGTCGAGCACATGAGCGACCGGCAGATCGAGAAGCTGCCGCGCGGTGGCCACGACTACCGCAAGGTGTACGCCGCCTTCGACGCCGCCACGAAGACGGTGGGCCAGCCGACGGTGATCCTGGCCCACACCATCAAGGGCTGGACGATCGAGGCGCTGGAGGGCAAGAACGCGACCCACCAGATGAAGAAGCTCAAGCTCCCGGATCTCCTCAAGTTCCGCGACCGGCTCTACCTGCCGATGAGCGACAAGGAGATCACCGACGCCTACGAGGCCGACCACACGGCGCCGTTCTTCCACCCGGGCGCGAACCACCCCGACATCGAGTACATGATGGAACGGCGCCGCCAGCTCGGCGGGTCGATGCCGAACCGTCGTGTGGAGCCGAAGGCGCTCAAGCTGCCCGGCGACCCGGTCTACGCCGAGCTGAAGAAGGGCGCCGGCAAGACGAAGGTCGCCACCACGATGGCGACGGTCCGGCTGCTCAAGGACTGGATGAAGGACCCTGAGATCGGGCCGCGGATCGTCCCCATCGCGCCCGACGAGTTCCGCACCTTCGGCATGGACTCGATGTTCGCCACCGCGAAGATCTACAACCCGGCCGGCCAGAACTACGTCTCCGTCGACCGCGCCCAGCTGCTCAAGTGGGTCGAGTCCGAGCACGGCCAGCTGCTGCACGAGGGCATCAGCGAGGCCGGTGCGCTCGCCTCGGCGACGGCCGCCGGATCGGCGTACGCCACGCACGGCGAGCCGATGATCCCGTTCTACATCTTCTACTCGATGTTCGGCTTCCAGCGCACGGGTGACTCGATCTGGGCGATGGCCGACCAGATGGCGCGGGGGTTCCTCATCGGCGCCACCGCCGGCCGCACGACCCTCACCGGTGAGGGCCTGCAGCACGCCGACGGCCACTCGCCGCTGATCGCCGCGACCAACCCGGCCGTCGTCCACTACGACCCCGCGTTCGGCTACGAGGTCGGCCACATCATGCGTGCGGGCCTGGAGCGGATGTACGGCGCCACCGCGGAGCACCCGCACGGCGAGGACGTCATCTACTACGTGACGGTCTACAACGAGCCGGTCCCCCAGCCCGCCGAGCCGACCGACGTCGACGTCGACGCCATCCTCAAGGGCATGCACCGCACCGAGTCGGTCGGCGAGGGCGGCCCGAAGGTGCAGCTGCTCGCCTCGGGCGTCGGCTACCCGTGGATCAGCGACGCGGCGCGGATGCTGGCCGAGGACTGGGGCGTCAGCTCCGACCTGTGGTCGGTGACCTCCTGGAACGAGCTCTCCCGCGACGCCATCGAGGCCGAGCGGTGGAACCTGCTGCACCCCGACGAGTCGCCGCGCACGCCGTACCTCACCGAGGCGATGGCGGACATCTCCGGTCCGGTCGTGGCGGTGTCGGACTACATGACCGCCGTCCCGCTCCAGATCGCGCGGTGGGTGCCGGCCGACTACCGGGTGCTCGGCACGGACGGCTTCGGCTTCGCCGACACCCGTGCGGCCGCGCGTCGCTTCTTCCACGTCGACGCCCCGTCGGTCGTGGTGCAGGCGCTCCAGGCCCTCGCCGACGCGGGCGAGATCGACCCGGCCCGGGTCAAGGAGGCCTCGGACCGCTACAGGATCGATGACCCGACCGCGGTCCGCGGGGTGTCGCAGGAGGGCGGCGACGCCTGAGCCGCGCCCTCGAGGAGCAGGCGGCGCCACCGCGCGCGGGAGTACGTCGCCGGCTTGGTGCGCGCCACCCAGTCGATGACGAGCTCGGCGAACTCGGCCGGGTGGTCCCGGTGCGGGAAGTGGCCCGCGTCGTCGTAGATCGTCACCTCGGCCGAGGGCGCGATCGATGCGATGTCGAGGGCGTGCTTCACCGGGATCACCATGTCCTCGCGACCCCACACGACGTGCATCGGCATGTGCTCGGTGAGGTAGGCGCGGTCGCGCATCGACTGGACCTGGCCACGCCAGTCGATCGCGGCGCGCACCAGGTGCACCAGCGCTCGGCGTGCCCGCGGGTCGGCGAACGCGTCGAGGAGGTCGGCCACCTCCCCGAGGTCGCGGGCCGCGCTGAGACCGGTGTCGCGCAGCGCGCGCAGGAGCAGCTGCTCGACGTCGCGCAGGCCCGGCAGCGAGATCAGCGCACCCAGGTAGGTCCACCCCGGGAAGCTGATCGCCCGGATCAGCCCCGTGACCTCACGGCCGAGCCCGCCGGTGTCGACGAGCATCAGCCGCTCGGTGCGCTCGGGGAACTGGTAGGCGAACTGCATCGCCACCCCACCCCCGAAGCTGTGCCCGACGACGGTCGCCTTGTCGATCCCCAGGATGGTGAGCAGGTCGCGCATCCCGTTGGCATAGCCGCCGACGGTGTAGTCGGCGCGCGGCTTGTCGGAGAGCCCGTGGCCGAGGAAGTCGGGAGCGATGACGGTGAAGCTCTCGGCGAGCGCGTCGATCACGGGATCCCAGGTGCGGTGGTCACACGCCAGGCCGTGCAGCAGCAACAGCGCCGGACCCGACCCCTGCCGGACGAACGCACGGCGATGGCCGTGCACCGTGACGTAGTCGACCTCGCTCATGACGGGAGTCAACCAGCCGGATGTTTCAGGCGTGAGTCACGGCCGTAGCCTGGGGGCCGTGACGACTGACGTACCGCAGGGCATCGCCGGGATCCTCGCCGAGGTCCTCGACATCGACGCCGACACGGTGCGCCCTGACCAGGTACTGCGCGACCTCGGCGTCGACATGCTCGCCCTGATCGAGGTCGTCGTCAGCGTCGAGCAGACCTTCGGCGTCGTCATCGCCGACGACGACGCCCGCGGGCTCACGACGGTCGCCGCGCTGACGTCGTACGTCGAGCAGCGGCTGCCCTAGCGCCAGGCTCAGACGACCTGGTGCAGCCAGCGCACCGGGGCGCCCTCGCCCGCGTGCCGGAAGGTCTCCAGCTCGTCGTCCCAGGGCTTGCCGAGCAGCTTGTCGATCTCGTTCTCGAGGGTGGTCTCCCCCAGCGCCGCCCGCACCGCGGCCGCCTTGAGCCGGTCCTCGGGGATCATGATGTCGCCGTGGATGCCGGTGACGGCGTGGAAGACGCCGAGGTCGGGCGTGTAGGAGTAGCGGGCGCCCTCGGTGGACGAGGTCGGCTCCTCGGTCACCTCGAAGCGGACGTGGTTCCACCCGCGCAGGGCGGAGGCCATGGCGGCGGCGGAGCCGGCCGCGCCGCTCCACGAGAACTCGCAGCGGAAGGTGCCGGCCTGGGCCGGCTGCGGGATCCAGTCCGGGTTCACGGACACGCCGAGAACACCGCCCACGGCCCACTCGATGTGGGGGCACAACGCGGACGGCGCCGAGTGGACGTAGAACACGCCCCTGGTAGCACTGTTGTGGGTCACCGCGGTCTCCTCGATCTTCCTCCGGCGCGAGTTACGCCTTCCCCAGCGGTCTCGTACGTCGTCGGTCGATCAGGAATCGCAAGTGACTCCTGTGTAGTTGTGACTCCTATTGTGGCTCAAGACGAGCCGGGATTCCAGCACTTCACGCCGATGCCGACGCGAGTGTCATCAGCTCCTCGAGCACCGCGGTCGCGATTCCCAGGCCGCCGAGGTGCGACTCCCCGTCGATGACCGAGAGCGTCGCGTTCGGCAGGCGGCTGACGACGTGCTCCCCGTGCGCGAACGGCACGATGTGGTCGGCGTTGCCGTGCCACCACCGGACCGGCACCCGGACGTCC
>DATFHM010000136.1:0-25201 GCA_035248385.1 Nocardioides sp.
CGTGCCGTTCCCGCCGACGGCGGAGCGGTTCGAGCGGCTCGAGGAGACGCTGCAGATCGCGCAGCAGATGTGGAGCGAGGACGACGGTCCGTACGCCGGCCGGCACTTCCAGCTGGCCGAGACGATCTGCCTCCCGCCGCCGGTCCGCGGGAGCGTCCCGATCATGATCGGCGGCTCGGGGGAGCGGAAGACGCTCCGCTTCGTGGCCCAGTACGCCGACGCGTGCAACCTGTTCGCCACCGACGACCCGGCGACCGTTGCGCACAAGCTGGACGTGCTGCGCGGCCACTGCGACGCGATCGGCCGCGAGTTCGACTCGATCCGTCGCACGCTGCTGGTGCACGAGGACCCGACGGTCGATCCCGCCGCGTTCCTGGCCAAGATGCAGTCCTACGCTGCGCTCGGTATCGACCTCGTGACCATGATGCCGCCGACCGACGACCCCGTGGCGTGGACGACCGCCATGGTGGAGAAGGTCGTCAACCCCCTGAAGGAGCTCGGATGACCACCCTGGAAGGCCGCGACGCGACCGCGCTGCTCGTCGTCGACGTGCAGAACGACGTGATGAAGGCGTCGATCAACGCCGCCCCCGTGATCGCGAACATCGCCTCGCTCGTCGAGCGCGCGCGGGCCGCCGACGTCCCCGTCGTGTGGGTGCAGCACTCCGACGACGACCTGCCGATCGGCAGCGAGGGCTGGGAGTACGTCCCCGAGCTCGTGGCGGCCGAGGGCGAGCCGGTCGTCCACAAGCTCTACGGCGACTCCTTCGAGGCCACCGACCTCGAGCAGGTGCTGGCCGAGCGCGGCGTCGGGCACCTCGTCGTGGCCGGCGCGCAGACCGACTTCTGCATCCGCTCGACGATCCACGGCGGCTTCACCCGCGGCTACGACGTGACCCTGGTGAAGGACGCCCACACCACCGAGGACCTGCGCAAGTACGGCGACTTCCCGCCGCCCGAGCAGGTGATCCACTACTACAACGAGCTCTGGGAGGGCCACTCGGGCCCGGGCCGGACGGCGGCGGTCGCCGACACCGCGGACGTCGCCTTCCGATCTATGTGAATACTTTCACAAGCGTGGGGTTTCGGGGTCGGGACGGCGTAGTTTCGGGGGCGTGATCACCAGCCTCACCGCGGATCCTGCAGGCCTGCTCCCAGCCCGTGAGCAGATGGCGATGTCGTTGGGGTGGCACATCATCCTGGCGGCGTTCGGCGTCGCGTTCCCGGCGATGATCTTCGCGATGCACCTGCGCGGCGTACGCCGGGGCGACGAGGTCGCGCTCGGCCTCGCGAAGCGGTGGGGGAAGGTCGCGGCGGTGCTGTTCGCGATCGGTGCGGTGTCCGGCACGGTGCTCAGCTTCGAGATGGGGCTGCTCTGGCCGGGCCTGATGGGGAAGTACGGCGACGTCCTCGGCCTGCCCTTCGCGTTCGAGGGGCTCGCCTTCTTCCTCGAGGCGATCTTCCTCGGCATCTACCTCTACGGATGGGGCCGGATCCCACCGAAGCGGCACGTCTGGATGGTGCTGCCGATGGCGGCGATGGGGATCGTCGGCGCGTACTGCGTGCTCGCCGTGAACGCCTGGATGAACGTGCCGGTCGGCTTCCGGCTGACCCCCGACGGCACGGTCACCGACGTGCACCCGTGGACGGTCCTGTTCAACACCCACGCCTTCCTGCAGTTCGCGCACATGTGGCTGGCGGCGTACATGCTGACCGGCTTCACGGTGGCCGGCGTGTACGCGGTCGGGATGCTGCGCGGCCGGCGCGACGAGCACCACCGGCTCGGGTTCCTGGTGCCCTTCGTGTTCGCCTCGATCGCGGCTCTCCTGCAGCCGTTCATGGGGCACATCCTCGGCCTGGGCATGGCCGACCGGCAGCCCTCCAAGCTCGCCGCGATGGAGATGGCGACGCACGCCGAGAGCCCGTCGCCGGAGCTGCTCGGCGGCATCCTCGTCAACGGCCACGTGTACGGCGGCCTGAAGATCCCGTGGATCGGCTCGCCGATCGCGATGAACTCGTTCACCAAGCCGGTGCCCAGCCTCGACCAGATCCCGGTCGCCGACCAGCCGCCGGTGAACATGACGCACTGGGCGTTCCAGACGATGATCGCGATCGGCTCGCTGCTGGCGCTCGTCGTCGTGCTCTTCTGGGTCCAGCGGCGGCGGGGGAGGGACCTGACTGAGAAGCGCTGGTTCCTCCGCTTCGCCGCCCTCGCCGGCCCGCTCGCGATCGTCGCGCTCGAAGCCGGCTGGGTCGCCACCGAGGTGGGGCGCCAGCCGTGGATCGTGTACGGCGTCCTCCGCACCACCGACGCGGTCGGCGACTACACCGGCCGGCTGTGGCTGCTGTTCGGCGCGAGCTTCCTCCTCTACACGGCCATGACCGTGGGCGCCTACGTGGTGCTGCGCTCGATGGCACGCCGCTGGCGCGCGGGGGAGACCGAGCTCCCCAGCCCGTACGCACCCGTGACGGCGGAGGAGGCCCGATGAGCCTCGAGGTGCTGGTCGCGGCCGCCCTGTTCGTCGGCGTCATCGCGTACGCCGTGCTCGGGGGCGCCGACTTCGGCTCCGGCTTCTTCGACCTGATCGCCGGCGGCAGCCGCAGGGGAGCGGAGCTGCGGACGCTGGTCGACCACAGCATCGGGCCGGTGTGGGAGGCGAACCACGTCTGGCTGATCTACGTCCTGGTCGTGTGGTGGACCGGGTTCCCGACCTCGTTCGCTCCCGCGATGAGCACGTTGGTCCTGCCGCTCCTGCTGGCGCTGCTCGGCATCGTGCTCCGTGGCGCCAGCTTCGCGTTCCGCAAGTACGCCGCCACGCTCAACCAGGCGCGGCTGTTCGGCATCGTCTTCGCGACGTCGTCGGTGATCACACCGTTCTTCCTCGGCACCGTCGCAGGCGGCATCGCCTCCGGCCGGGTGCCGGCGACAGGGCATGGGGACGTGTGGTCGTCGTGGCTCAACCCCACGTCGCTCTTCGGCGGGGTGATCGCGGTTGGGACATGTGCATTCCTGGCGGGCACGTTCCTGACCGCCGACGCGGAGCGCAACCACCACGCCGCGCTCGCGGCACGGCTCCGGGTGCAGACACTCGTGGTCGGCATCGTGACCGGTGCCGTCGTGTTCGCCGCGCTCGTGCCGATCGAGCACGACGCGCCGCGGCTCAGCCACGGGCTCGAGGGCCGCGCGGCGCCGTTGGTGGTGCTGTCAGCACTGGCGGGCGTGGCCACGCTGGTGCTGCTGTGGCGCCGCCGCTACGGGGTGGCGCGGCTGACGGCGGTCACCGCGGTCGCCGGCGTCGTGTCGGGCTGGGGGATGGGGCAGTACCCCTGGCTGCTGGTCGACCAGCTGACGATCCACGACGCGGCGGGTGCGCGGGCGACGCTGCAGGGGCTGGTCGTCGCCGTCGTGCTCGCTGCACTCCTGGTGGGGCCGGCGTTGTTCTACCTGTTCCGGTTGACCCAGTCCGAGGAGTGGAGCGAGCACTGACGACGCGGCGCTAGGCCTGGTGCTGCACGTCGAGCGAGAACTGCAGGTTGCCCGCGTCGTCGACGGCAGCGTCGAGGATCTTGTCGTCGAGCTGCTCGGCGGCGCCGGCGTCGAGGAACACCTTCGCCCCGTCCTGCTCCACGACCTGGTCCGCGGTCTGCGGAGCCGTCGCGGTCGCGACGGCGAGCCCGTCGGTGCCTTCGGCGGTGCTGATGCGAAGCGCCTCGGCGCCGGGCTGTGCCGTGATCGACTTGACGATCGTGGTGGCGTTGTCGGTGAGGGTGAGGGTCATGAGTTCGCCTTCCGAGAAGTGGGCTGGTCACCTCCACCAGAACACTTTCTGCGGCCCCGTTCAAGCCGACGGGGCCGTCGTGGCAGGCTTCCGGGGTGCGCGCAGTGGTCACCCGGGTGTCGTCCGCTTCGGTCTCGGTGGCGGGGGAGACCGTCGGTCAGCTGCCCGGTCCGGGCCTGCTCGTGCTGCTCGGCATCGGCCACTCCGACGGTGCCGACGAGATCGCCTGGATGGCCCGCAAGATCTGGGGTCTGCGCATCCTCGACGGTGAGCAGTCGGCCTCGGACGTGGCCGCCCCGATCCTGGTGATCTCCCAGTTCACGCTGTACGGCGACGCCCGCAAGGGGCGCCGTCCGTCGTGGACGGAGGCTGCCCCGGGACCGGTGTCCGAACCGCTCTACGAGGCGTTCTGCTCACAGCTGGCCGATCTGGGTGCGCACGTCGAACGCGGCGTGTTCGGCGCCCACATGGAGGTCGCGTCGGTCAACGACGGACCGATCACCATCCTCCTCGAGACGCCGGGGTCGTGACGTGCTGATCCAGCCGGCGACCGTCGAGGACGCCGAGGAGTTGACCGACCTCCACCTGGACACCTGGGAGGAGGCGTACGCCGACCTCATGCCGGCCTCCGTCTTCGTGGAGCGTCGCGAGGGCCGGTCCGAGCGGATCGCCCGCTGGCGCGAGATCCTCGCCGGATCGGCCTCGTCGTCGCTCCTGGCCCGGTCGGACAGCCGGCGGCTGATCGGGTTCGCGAGCACCGGGCCCGGCCGGGATCTCGACGCGACCGACCTTCCGGCCCTGGAGCTGATGGCGCTCTACGTGCGTGCGGAGACCTACGGCACAGGCATCGGGGACCGGCTCATGGACGCCGCGATCGGCTCGGCGCCGGCGTACCTCTGGGTGCTGGAGGGCAACGCCCGCGCGATCCGGTTCTACGAGCGCCACGGCTTCGTCTTCGACGGCGCGACCACGGAGGAGTCGTTCGGTGTCGAGCGGCGGATGGTGCGTCCGCTCGGCGACTGACGATCACCGGCGCCGCCGGGAGCGGATCAGCAGGGCGGCGAGCGCCAGTGCGAGCGCGCCGCCGGCCCAGCCGGGAGCGCGGGCGTCGACGTGGCTCACCAGCATGCCCGCGACGGCGCTGCCTGCGGAGACGCCGAGGTTGTTCACGGTGTTCACCCAGGTCGAGGCCTCGGTGGCCTCGGCGCGGTCGACGAGCGCGTCGCTGGCCCGGTAGGCGACGACGTACAGGGGAGAGATGGCGAGGCCACCGATCGCCAGGACCGCTGCGAACACCCAGAACGGGTCGAGGGCGCTCGCCACGACGGAGGCCGTGCCGATGGTGGCCAGCAGCAGCGCGAGGCTCAGTCGCACCGACAGGGCCGGTCGGAGGCGACCCCAGAGGAGTCCACCGGTCACGGAGCCGACGGCGATCGCGGCGTCAGCGAGGCCGGCGTACGACGGATGACCGCTGACGAGGGCGCGTGCTGCGGTCGAGGTGTAGATCGCGGCGGTGACGGCGCCGACGCCGGCCATCACCAGCAGGAGGCCGAGGAACGGGGTGTGTCGGAGCGGTCCGCGTGCCATCCGCTGTCTGCCGGGTTCGGCAGTGACCGTGGCTGCGGGGGAGGCGGCCAGCCCCGCTGCTCCGACGACGACGAGCAGGGCGCACACGAGGAGGCCGGCGTACGTCGGCGCGACGGCCAGCAGCCCAGCGGCGATCATCGGGCCGATCAGGTAGAGCGTCTCCTCGCCCACGGCGTCGAGGGAGTAGGCGCGGCCGATCGCGTCCTCCGGGACGAGTGCGCGCCACTGTGCGCGCATGCTCGGACCGAGCGGTGGACTCGCCAGGCCCACGGCCAGGCCGGCCACGAGCCAGGGGAGTGCCGCGGTGACGTGGGAGCTCGCCATCGTCGCGGCGGCCACGAGCGCCACCGCCATCGCCGCGGTGATCAGCGGGATGACGAGGCGTTGGCCGTGACGGTCGACGGCGCGCGACTTGAGCGGCATCGACAGCGAGGCGAGGCCGTTGAGCGCCAGCGCGGAGGCCGCGACGGAGAACGATCCCGTGGCGTGCTGGACGGTGAAGAGGAACGAGAGGGGGAGCACGCCATACGCGAGACGACCGACGAGGGCGGGCACGAAGGTGCGCGCCACGGAGGGCCGGCGGAGCAGGGCGGTGTAGCTCCCGGCAACAGCAGTGCCGGACATGGGTGTCTTTCGGGACGGGCGGCCAGCCGGCCGCGCAGTGACGGGACGCTGAAGGTGCCGACGACGGAGTCGTCGGCAGTCGCGTCCCTAGTCCCGGATGGCCATGGCGGCAGCCTACTCGCGGCACGGGCTGGATCGATGCGATCCGCTTTCACTCACATGTGAGTGAAGGGAATTCACTCACAGGTGAGTGAGCGAAGGGAGCACGCTGCTCGAGGGACGCAGACCGGTTGTGCGCAGTAGCGTGCGGCCAGGAGCAACGCCAAGCCGAGCGTGAAGATCATCGAGCCGCACGGGACCAGCGACGCCGACGCCGCCCTGTTGCTTCTCCTTGTGCTCGGAGTCATCGTCGGGACCCTGGGTGCCGGCGTGCTGGCGATCTTCGCCGGACAGGGCAACGCCTTCGCGCCGTGGGTCGGCGCAACGATGGCCGGCGTTGGCGGCGCGATGCTGCAGGTCGCCGTGATCGGCTACGGAGTGAAGCTCGGGGTCCGGGCAGCCCGGTGACAGGGAATCGGGCAGCGCGAAGTGCCAGGGCGTCCGGCGCGGGCTGGAGAGGGGCCCCTTCCCGCATGAACTGACATAATGTCACTTATCGGCGATTACCTGTCAGGCGGCGAGATGGGTTCCCGGTACTCCCTGCGGCGGGCACGCGCAGGCGTCGCTGCACGGCAGGAACGTGTGCGCTGCGTGTCCGCAGAGCGCGCACGGGCGGTCGTGCGACAGGTGCACGGTGCTGGTCTCGACGGTGTCCCACATGGCGGCCTCCGGTGGCGTCTCGTTGCCTGCGGTGACATCTACCTTGCGCCTCGGACCTTGCGTTCCGCTGGGTTTTCGACGGAGATTCGGCAATATGTGGGCCTCGCGCCGGGTTGCGTTCCCTGTGGACGTTCCTCACGCGCTGACCGGATTCGCCTCAGAGCGTTTCAGCCCGGTCCGGTACGACGCGGCGCACGTCGCCACCGCCCACGACGTCGACGCGTTGCTGGAGGCAGCCCGGTGGGCTCCGTCAGCGGGAAACTCGCAGCCGTGGAGCTTCGTCGTCGGGATCCGTGGTGACGACGTCCACCGCCGGCTCGTCCGGCACCTGGCCAGGAGCTCGTCGGCCTGGGCCGCGGACGCCCGCGTGCTCGTCGCGAACCTCGCACTGGTCCTGGTGGCCGGCGCCGACCTGGAGTACTCCGAGTTCGCGCGCTACGACCTGGGCCAGGCCGTGGCGCACCTGACGTTCCAGGCACATTCGCTGGGGCTCGCCGTGCACCAGTTCCGTGCGTTCGACCGGGACGGCGTGGCGGGCGAGTTCGGCGTACCGCCGCACTGGGAGGTGACCAGCATGGCCGCGATCGGCGTCCCCCTGGGCGGACCCGAGGCCCACGTGGGCGCCGGGACGAGCCGCGAACGCCGTTCGCGAACTGACATAACGTGGTCCCGCGCCTGAGTCACCCAACCTCGCGTGCCCGCTGCTTGATCTCCTCGACGACGGCGGTCTTGGCGTCGGCGTACGCGTTCATGTCGAGCCAGTCCTGCTGGGCCAGACGCCTCTTCGTCGCCTCGTAGAGCGCCCGGTCGGCGTCGTCGGTGCGCAGCCGGTCGCGGAGCAGCAGGTACTCCCCTGCCTCCGGGTCGCCGTCCTCCAGCACGTGGACGTGGACGTCGCGCTGCGGCGTGCGGACCATCCGGTGCCCGGGTTCGCGCACCCGCAGCTCGTAGCCGGCGGCCAGCAGCGGCGCGAGGTAGGCCGACTCGTCGGTGATATCGGGGACGGTCACGAGGACGTCGATGATCGGCTTGGCGGCCAGGCCCGGCACGGACGTCGAGCCGATGTGCTCGACCATGCCGGCCACCGGCCCGAGGGCGGTGCGGATCCGCCGCTCGTGGGTCGCGTACGCCGCCGGCCAGGCGTCGTCGTACGCCACGATCACCACCGGCCGCGGCTCGACTCCCCCGACCAGCTCGAGCTCCGTGACGTCGGCGTGTGCTCGTTCTCGCGCGCCCATGGGCGCGAGCCTGCCACTTCTCGCGAACCCGGAAACGAGACCCCGGACCCGTCCTAGCATCGGATGACGGCATCGTGAGAGAGGACGAGCCATGAACGTCACCACCGAGGTCTGCGCCGCGATCTCCGCGTTGGTCCTCATCGTCGTGTTCCCGACCGAGGCGTTCTTCATCCGGGACGCCCGCGTCCAGAGGTTCCTCGGCATCGAGCCCGAGGGAATCGACCACGTCCACCTGTGGTCGTTCTGCATCGGCGCCCGCAACGCACTCGCCGGCATCGGCACGCTCATCGGCATCTGGATGCTCCACAACGGTCACCACGACACCGGCGCCACCGTGGTCGTGGTCGGCTGCATCTACATGCTGGTCGCGTCGCTGTTCATGGGTGTCGCCGACGCCTTGGGCTACTGGCGACCGCGCGGTGGCAGCATCCGCGGCACGATCGCGTCGTCGATCCTGCCGGCCGTCGCGCTCGTCGCGCTCGCGTTCTGAGGGGCGCCAGGCTCACGCGGCGAGCGACGCCTCGCCCGGAACGGGCACCGGCACGCAGGCGCAGGTGTCGCCGCAGGGCAGGTAGGTGTGCGCTGCGTGTCCGCACAGGCCGCAGGGCCGGTCGTGCGACAGGTGGATGGTGCTGGTCTGAACGGTGTCCCACATGACGCCCTCCTGTGTCGTCTCGTTGCCTTCATGAGTACGACGAAGCAGGTGTCCCGATTTCGACAGCGGACGATCGCGGGTCATTGATCCCGTCGGCCCACGACGACGACCCCGGGCCCGATCCCGCCCGCCGCCGGCATCCGCAGCTCGGCGACCAGCCCGAGCCCCGCACCGGCCAGGAGGTCGACGAGCTGCTCGGGCCGCCACTGGTACGTCGTCCAGGTGACCGGCACGCCGCCGTACGCCTCCGTGCGCCGTACGTCGTCGTCGCCGACGTGCGTCGCCACGATCAGCTGGCCGCCCGGCACGAGGGCGTCGCGGAACGCCCGCAGGACCTGCGGCAGGACGTCGCGCGGCAGGTTGAACAAGGACCACCAGCCGAGGATCCCGCCGTAGGTCGCCGGCGCGAGCTCGAGCTCGGTCGCCGACGCCACGCCGAAGGTGCACTCCGGGTGCAGCCGGCGCGCGTGGTCGACCATCCGCGGGGACAGGTCCACGCCCGCGGCGTCCACTCCCCTCTCCCGAAGGTACGCGGTCACGGTGCCCGGGCCGCAACCGACGTCGAGGACCGGACCCAGGTCGCGGACCTCGTCGGCGAACCCGTCGACCATGCCGCGCAGCCACGGCTGGACGCGGATGTCGCCGAGAGAAGTCGCCGCCACCATCTCGGCATAGCTGTCGGCCACGCGGTCGTAGGAGGTCCGGACGACCTCGAGGTCGGGAGGTGACGTGATGCCCGAGGGACCCATGGGGCCACGCTAGGCGCGGACGCCGGCACGGGTCCGCAACAAACTCCGTGTCTTCGGCGTGGTTGCGTCCGCGATGATGGGCGCATGCCGGAGGCCACCAGCACCCTGCCCGTGATCGCGATCTGCGCACCGGAGCACGCCGACATCCTGGAACGCGAGTTCTCGCGGTACGCCGGGGACTATGACGTCCACTGCCACGGGTCCTCGATCGCGATGACCGCCGACCTCGCCACGCTCGTCGCTCAGGGCCGGCCGATCGCGCTGCTCGTGACCGAGTCGGTGCTCCCCGGGACGACCTTCTACGAGGCCGTGAGCACCTGGCGGTCGATCATCCCGACAGCGCGCAGGATCGTCGCCGCGCACGTCGACCACTTCCTGCGTCAGGCCGACGAGCTGCGACCGGGCCTGGCCCTGGGCAAGTACGACGCCTACCTGCTGATGCCCCGCGGCGCGCGGGACGAGGAGTTCCACACCGCGATCACCGAGCTCCTCTCCGACTGGGGCTCGACCGTCGCGGACCCGGAGGTCGCGTCGGCGAAGATCATCACCGAGGGCAACGACCCGCTCGTGGTGCAGATCCGCGACTACCTGGACCGGATGGGGATGCCGTCGCGGACCTACTCCCCCGACTCCGAGGTCGGCCGGATGATCCTCGACCAGGTCGCCGCCGACGGCGGCGAGGTGCGCCTCCCCGTGGTGTGGTCGCTCAACCGCGAGGCGGGCACCGTCACCAGCGTCCGCGACGTGGCGAGCCGCTTCTACGGCCGGCCCGGTGCGCTGAACGTGGGCGACGAGGTGGCCGACCTGGCCGTCGTCGGCGCCGGACCGGCCGGCCTGGCGGCGGCGGTCTACGGCTCCTCCGAGGGCCTGCGGACCGTGGCCATCGAGGCCGACGCGATCGGCGGACAGGCAGGAACGTCGTCGATGATCCGCAACTACCTGGGCTTCCCGCGCGGCATCTCCGGGATGCGGCTCGCGCAGCGGGCCCGCAACCAGGCGATCCGGTTCGGCACGAGGTTCTCGACCGGCTGGCCGGTCACGGCACTGGTGCCCGGCGTCGACGGAGAGCCGCACACGCTGGTCACCGACGGCGGCGAGGTCCGCGCGCGGGCCGTCGTCATCTCCACCGGCGTGGAGTACCGCCGCCTCGCCGTGGACAGCGTCGAGGAGCGGGTCGGCAAGGGCGTCCACTACGGCGCGGCCGCGAGCTCGGCCCGGTCCGTGGAGGGCCGCGACGTGTACGTCGTCGGCGGCGGCAACTCCGCCGGGCAGGCGGCCATCCACCTGGCCCGCTTCGCCCGCTCCGTCACCATCCTCATCCGCAGGCGCGGCCTCGAGGAGACGATGTCGGACTACCTCATCCGCGAGCTCTCCTACAGCCCGCGGATCACGGTGCGCCCGTGCGCCGAGGTCGTCGGGGCGCGCGGCGACCTCGCCCTCGAGGGCATCTCGATCCGCGACGTGGAGACGGGCGTCGTCACCGACGTCGAGGCCGCCGGCCTCTACCTGCTGCTCGGCGCCCAGCCCAACTGCAGCTGGCTCCCCGACCTGATCTGCCTCGACGAGCACGGGTTCGTGCAGACCGGCCGCGACGTGCCCCAGGAGTTCTGGGTCGACGGCCTCCCGCCCGAGAGCCTCGCGACCTGCGTCCCGGGGATCTTCTGCGTGGGCGACATCCGCGCCGGCTCGATGAAGCGGGTCGCGTCGGCGTCGGGTGAGGGTGCCTCCGTCGTACCTCTCGTGCACCAGTACCTGTCCTGAAGCACACCCCTCGACAAGTCGTTCGGATACGAACTATCTTGGCCGGACTCCCCCTCGACCCCAGGAGCCGGCCATGTGCGACACGCACGCGAACGCAGAGAAGACCGCCACCACCGTGGCCCGACGGAGCCTGCTGCTCGGCGGCGCCGCCGGAGCGATGGGCGTCGGTGCCACCGCGATGGCGCCCGGCGCATTCGCCCAGCAACGGATCACGAAGACCAAGCCGTTCGGTCCCGCCGAGCTGGTCATCCTCGGCACCGCCGCAGGGCCGCCGCCCGAGCCGGACCGCGCCGGCATCTCGAGCGCTCTCCACATCGAGGGGCACAACTACCTGATCGACTGCGGCCGCAGCTCGGTCACGAACTACTACAACGTCGGGCTGCGGTACGCCGACCTCGACTCGGTGTTCATCACGCACCTGCACGCCGACCACGTCGCGGACTACTACAACGTCTTCCTGCTGGCCGGCTGGGGACTGACCGACGACAACGACGCGCTGACCCAGAAGGTGGACGTCTACGGTCCCGGCCCGGCGGGTGCCCTGCGTCCGCCGTTCCGGGGCGGCGAGGTGCCGACGGTGTCGCCCGACGACCCGACGCCCGGCCTCGCCGACATGACCGAGCACCTGATCGCGGCGTACGCCTACTCCTCGAACCTCTTCATCCGCGACTCCGGCAGCCCCGACCCGCGGGACCTGGTCGCCGTGCACGAGCTGCAGGTCCCGGCGGACGTCCCGGCCGACCCGTTGACGAACACGGCGCCTCGGATGGACCCGTTCCTGGTGATGGAGGACGACCGGGTCCGGGTGACCGCCGTGCTGGTGCCGCACGGTCCGGTGTTCCCGAGCTATGCCTACCGCTTCGACACCGACCACGGCTCCGTCGTCTTCTCCGGCGACACCTCACTCACCCCGAACCTCGTCACGCTGGCGCGCGGAGCGGATGTCCTGGTGCACGAGGCGATCGACCTGGAGGCGCTCGGCGACCTGCCCCCGGCCGCGCTCGACCACCTCAAGCAGTCGCACACCTCCGTCGCCGACGTCGGCAAGGTGGCGGAGGCCGCCGGAGTGGAGACCCTCGTGCTCAGCCACCTGGTGCCGGCCGCCCACGCGATCGTGAGCGACGCGCGCTGGCGGAAGCGCGCGCAGCAGGGCTACAGCGGCCGCGTCGTGGTCGGCGAGGACCTGATGCGGATCGACCTGACCCGCCGGCGTCGCTAGTCGAGGCAGAACTCGTTGCCCTCGGGGTCCTGCATCACGATGATGCCCTCGTCCATCTCGTTGCCCTCGATCCGGTGCAGCCGGGTCGCGCCGAGGGCCACGAGGCGGGTGCACTCGGCCTCGAGGGCCTCCATCCGCTCGTCGCCGGAGAGGCCGGGCGCCGCGCGGACGTCGAGGTGCAGCCGGTTCTTGACGACCTTGCCCTCCGGGACGCGCTGGAAGAACATCCGCGGGCCCTGGCCGGTCGGGTCCTCGATCGCCGAGCGCGAGTCCCACTCCTCGCGCGGGACGCCGATCTTCTCCAGGAAGGCGTCCCAGGCCGCGAGAGGGTCGGCTCCCTCGGGCAGCTCGACTCCGGGCGGTGCCGGGATCACGTAGCCGAGCGCCTCGCTCCAGAAGCGGGACACGGCACGCGGGTCGTGGCAGTCGAAGGTGACCTGGACCTGACGCAGGGTTGCCATGTGCCCATCCCACCACGGGCCTCGCTAGCCTGCTCGGGTGAGCGATGAGCGTGTCGTCCTGCGGGTCGACGACCCGGAGACCCGCGCGTACACCCTGCTCGGCGCGCTCGTCGTGCCCCGGCCGATCGCCTGGGTCAGCACGCTGAGCGCCGACGGCGTCGGCAACCTCGCGCCGCACTCGTACTTCACGGTGGTCTCGACCACTCCGCCGATGGTGGCGTTCACCTCGGTCGGCGCGAAGGACACGCTGGCGAACGTCGAGGCGACCCGGGAGTTCGTGGTCAACCTCGCGACCGAGCCGCTCGTGGACCAGGTCAACCGGTCGAGCGCGCCGTACTCCCCCGACCGGGACGAGGCTGCCGAGCTGGCGATCGCGATGGAGCCGAGCGAGACGGTGGCGCCGTACCGGGTGACCGCGTCCCCGGCGGCGATGGAGTGCCGCCTCGACCGGGTCGTCCCGCTCGGCAACTCGTTCCTGGTCATCGGCGAGGTGCTGGCGTTCAGCCTGCGGGCGGACGCCCTGGAGGACGGCTACCCGGTCATGGACCGGCTGCGGCCGCTGTCCCGGCTGGGCCGCAACGAGTGGGGTCGGCCGCCCGAGGTGATGCGGATCGACCGGCCCACCAGCGTCGACTGATCGGCTGGCCCGTTCGGGTCATACCGGTCGACCGATCGGTTCGCCCCACCACGCCGAGATGGTCCTACGATCAAGACATGCCGAGGTCCGTCGAACACGGGATGACGCGCCTGCTGCGGGCCATCCAGGAGCTCTCGCTGGCGGCCACGCTGGCCGAGGTGCAGGCGATCGTGCGCGTCGCTGTACGCGACCTTGCGGAGTGCGACGGCGCGACCTTCGTGCTGCGCGACGGCGACCACTGCTACTACGCCGACGAGGACGCGATCGACCCGCTGTGGAAGGGCATGCGCTTCCCGATGGAGACGTGCATCAGCGGCTGGGCGATGCTGCACCGCGAGCACGTCGTGCTGCCCGACATCTACCTGGACGACCGGATCCCGCACGCGGCGTACCGGCCGACGTTCGTGCGCAGCCTGGTGATGATGCCGATCCGGACGATGGCGCCGATCGGGGCTCTCGGCGCGTACTGGGCCGACCAGCACGAGGCGACCGAGGAGGAGGTCGCGTTCCTGCGCGCCCTCGCCGACGCCACGTCCCTGGCGCTGGAGAAGGTGTCGGTGCACGAGGAGCTCCAGCGCGAGGTCCAGCTCGCCGTCGAGGCGCACCGTCTCTCGCAGACCGACGAGCTCACCGGTGTCCTGAACCGGCGTGGCTTCGGGGCCGAGGTGGCCGAGGTCTTCGAGCCGGGATCGGTCGCGTTCATCGACGTGAACGGCCTCAAGGGAGTCAACGACAGGGAGGGTCACGCCGCGGGCGACGCCCTCATCACCGGCGTCGCGCGGACCCTCGTCGAGGTCGTGCGTCCCGGTGACGTCGTCGGGCGGATGGGCGGCGACGAGTTCGCGGTCTACGCCGCCGGCACCGATCACCACCGCCTGCGCGACCGGATCGCCCATGCCCTCGGTTCTCGCGGCAGCGTCGGCTCGGCACCCGTCGTCACGGTCGAGGGCCTGCCCGACGCGCTGCTCGCCGCGGACGCCGAGATGTACGCCGCCAAGCGGTCGCGCGTGCTCACGTCCTAACGTGGGGCCGTGCAGCGCATCCACGTCCTGACCACCGGCGGAACGATCGACAAGGTCTACGGCATCTCCGGCGAGCTCGAGATCGGGCCTCCGTCCGTGGAGGCGCTGCTCGCGCCGGTGCTGACCGACGTGGCGTTCGAGGTGACCTCGGTGCTGCGGGTGGACAGCCTCGACATGACCGACGACGACCGAGCGGTCCTGTGCGCGGCCGTGGACGCGGTCGACGGAGACCGGGTCGTCGTCACGCACGGCACCGACACGATGCCGGTCACGGCCCGCTACCTCGACGAGCACCTCTCCCCCGCGTCACGCGACAAGGTCGTGGTGCTCACCGGCGCCATGCAGCCGGCCGCGATGCGGGTCAGCGACGCGGCGTACAACTTCGGGGCCGCGACGGCCGCGGTGCAGCTGCTCCCCGCGGGCGTGCACATCGCCATGAGCGGGCGCGTCTTCGCGGCCGGAGCGGTGGTCAAGGACACGACCCGTGGCGTGTTCGTCGATCCGACCTCGCCCGACCTGGACCGGATCCTGCGCTGGCGGGCGGCCGGCGGTGAGGCGACGCTCGTCGGTGGCGGCAGCGAGCTGGTCGTCGCGCTGCTGCGCTGCGACGGCGGCGAGGAGGTCGACCGGTTCACGACGACCGAGGACGACGTACGCCGCTACCTCGCGGAGTAGGCCGGGCGCCGGCCCAGGTGCGCCTCGGTCTTCGCACGGACCTCGGCCTCGGTGACGCCCGGCGCGAGCTCGACGAGCTCGAACCCGCCGGGCGTCACGTCGACCACGGCCAGGTCGGTGATGACGCGGTGCACCACCGCTCGGCCGGTCAGCGGCAGGGAGCACCGCTCGACCAGCTTGAACGAGCCGTTGGGTGCCAGGTGCTCCATCACGACGACCACCCGACGGGCTCCGTGGACGAGGTCCATCGCGCCGCCCATGCCCTTGACCATCGCGCCGGGGACCATCCAGTTCGCGAGGTCGCCCTGGGCCGAGACCTGGAGCCCGCCGAGGATCGCGGTGTCGACCTTGCCGGCTCGGATCATCGCGAAGGACAGGGCGGAGTCGAAGAAGGCAGCCCCCGGGTTGACCGTCACGGTCTCCTTGCCGGCGTTCACCAGGTCGGGGTCGACCTCGTGGGCCCGCGGGTACGGGCCGACGCCGAGGATGCCGTTCTCCGACTGGAGCGTCACCTGCCTGCCGGCAGGCAGGTGCTCGGGCACCAGGGTCGGCAGGCCGATCCCCAGGTTCACGTAGGAGCCGTCGACGACCTCGGCGGCGGCGCGGGCCGCCATCTCGGTGCGGGACCAGGGCATGTCAGTCCTCCCTCAGGGTGAGCTTCTCGATGGGCTTCTCCGCGGCCTGCTCGGGGGTGAGGGCCACGACGCGGTGGACGAAGACGCCCGGCAGGTGGATGGAGTCGGGGTCCAGCTCGCCGGGCTCGCCGAGCTCCTCGACCTCGGCGATCGTCACCCGTCCGGCCACGGCGCACAGCGGGTTGAAGTTGCGGGCCGAGCGGTGGAAGACCAGGTTCCCGTGACGGTCGCCGCGTGCGGCCCGGACCAGCGCGACGTCCGGCACGAGGGCGTGCTCGAGGAGGACCTCGCGGCCACCGATGACGCGTGTCTCCTTGGGTGGGGACGACACGACGACCGCGCCGTGGGCGTCGTACCTCCAGGGCAGGCCTCCCTCGGCGACCTGGGTACCGACGCCCGTCGGTGTGTAGAAGGCGGGGATCCCGGAGCCTCCGGCGCGCAGTCGCTCGGCGAGCGTGCCCTGGGGCGTGAGCTCGACCTCGAGCTCGCCGGCGAGGTAGCGCCGGGCGAACTCCTTGTTCTCGCCCACGTACGACGACACCATCCGCCGGATCCGGCCAGCGGCGAGCAGGACGCCGAGGCCCCAGTCGTCGAGGCCGCAGTTGTTGGAGATGACCTCGAGGTCGCCGACGCCGGCGCGCAGGAGCGCGTCGATCAGGACGCTCGGCGTACCGCAGATGCCGAAGCCGCCCACGGCCAGCGACGACCCGCTGCGGATGTCGGCGACGGCGTCGTCGGCCGATGCGACGACCTTGTCGTGGCTCATCGTGCGACCACCAGCTCGTCGAGCGTCGCGAGCAGGTCCAGCGCGCCGGGCCACGGACCGAAGCCCGACGCCGGGTTGAGGTGGCCGACCGCGCCCAGCTCCTCCACGGCACTCCCCCATGCCCGGGCGAGCGCGCGGACCCGCACCGGATCGCCGAGGTCGTCGTCGGCGCTGACGCCGACCACGCTCGGGAACGGCAGAGGCTGGGCCGGGACCGGCAGCCAACCGGCCCGTGCCAGCTCCATGGAGGTGGGGTACGCCGCGGGCAGCGGCCGTCCGAGGTCAGGCGGCGTCGCGAGGACGGCTCCCCGGATCATCGCCGTCCGGGCGGTCCGGGCGGCCCAGTGGACGGTCACCAGGACTCCCGCGCTGTGGGCGACGATGGTCGCTGGTTCGGTGAGACCGGCGACGGCGGCCTCCAGGTCGGCGATCCGGCCGTCGAGATCGGCCTGGTCGCGGCCGAAGGAGTCGACGACGACAACGTCCGGGAGCGTCCGGGCCAGGTGGCTCTGCCAGTGGTCCTCGACGTCGCCGCGGAGGCCGGCGACGAGCACGACGGGCCCGTTCATCAGCACTCCCCCGTCACGCGTCGCAGGCTGCTCGGGTAGGTCCGGCGGCCGACCACGAGCGCGAGGATGGCCGCCACCGACACCCACGGCACCACCCGCATCGCCCCGGTGAGGCCGAGGTGGTCGGCGAGCATGCCGGTCACGATCGGGCCCGCCGCCAGGCCGAGCAGGTTGTTGGCCAGCGTCAGCGTGCCGAAGGCGGTCGCCCGGATCGACGGGTCGGTGAGGTTCGCGACCATCGCGGTCGTGGCCCCAGTCGTCCCGGCGGCGAAGAACGCGCCGGCGGCGAGCAGGACCAGCTGAGCTGCGCCGGGGTGCAGCGTGAAGGCGGTGGCCAGGAGGGCGAGCGAGGCGGCGGCGTACCCGATGCCGGTGAGCCACTTGAGCTGCGCCCGATCCTGCGCGACACGATCGGTGAGCAGCCCCGTCACGACCATGCCCACCGCCATCAGCAGGATGAAGCCCGCCGCTGCGATGCCCGCCTTGTCGGGGCGCAGGCCGTAGCCGCGGTTGAGGAAGCTGGGCAGCCAGGCGAACAGGGTGCCGGCCACGAAGAGCTGCAGCCCGCTGCCGACGTACGCGCAGACGACGGAAGGGGTCGCGACGAGCGTCCGCAGCGGTGCCCGGTGCGGACGCACGGCCTCCTGCTCCGCGGTGTTGCCGGGGTGCTGGTGGCGGCTGAGCTTGCCGTCGGTGACGAGGGCGGCGTACAGACCGACCAGGACGAGCCCGATGACCGCCATCGCCCCGAACGACCAGCGCCAGCCGAGGTGCACGGCGAGGATGCCACCGAGGAAGACGCCGACCACGGAGCCGAACGAGCCGGCCGCCATGAACGCACCCGAGAGCGTCGCTCGCTTCGACGGTGCGAACACCATCAGCACCACGGCGAGGCCGACGCTGCCGTACGCCGCCTCGCCGACGCCAACGAGCAGCCGCGAGACCAGCATCTGCTGGTAGTCGGCGGCGAGCGCCGAGCCGATCGTGGCCACGCTCCAGAGTGCGGCCATCGCGACGATGGCGCGGGACTTGCCCCACCGGTCGCCGAGCAGCGACAGCGGGACCGCCAGCAGCCCGACGGTCAGGGACACGACGCTGGTGAGGGCGCCGAGCCGGGTGTCGCTGAGCGCCCACTCCGTCTTCAGGTAGGGAAAGACCGCGGCGAGCACCTGGCGGGACATGTAGTCCGACAGCAGCAGGCCGAAGGTCAGCAGGAAGACGAGTGCGGGGAACAACCGGGTGCGGGTGGCGGTGGCGTCGGCGGTACGTCGTTGCAGCACGACGCCGTCGTTGGCGATGAGGGACATGACGCTCCAGGGGGTCAACGGGACGGGTGCCGTCAGGCGTGGAAGGTGAACCCGAGCTGGCCGGGCTTGCGGTTGGGGGCGTAGCCGAGCCGCGCGAGGGTCTCGTCGGTGTCGGCGTACGTCTGACCGATCCGGTAGATGTCGCGGGCCTCCTTGCCGTCGGCGATCTCGCGACCGAGCTCCTTCGCGATCCGCACGACCTGCTGCACCTGCTGCACCGAGGTGAACTTCTCGCCCTTGCGGCGCCAGATCGTGTCCTCGTTGCCGCACCGGGTGTGCAGGCCCATGGCGAGCGCCATCGTGTTGACCGGCAGGACGCTGCGCATCAGCGTCTCGAGCGTGAGCACGGCGCCGTCGGGAACGCGGTTGATGAAGTTCATCATGTTGTAGGGGTTGGGGCCGTCGAAGCCGCCGCCGATCGCGACCCAGGTCAGGTTGAGCGGGCCGTTGTAGTAGCCGCGGCGGATGAGCCGCTCGACGGTCTCCAGCTGCGGGATGCTGGAGAGCTGGAAGTGCGGCTGGATGCCGTTCGCGGTGAGCCGGCGCAGGTGCTCGGCCACCCACTCGGGCCCGGCCGGGACCACCATCTCGCGGTAGGCCGCTGCGAGCTCGGGCCGGGTCATCGACGTACCGGCGATGTCGTCGTCGGTCATCAGCTCCATGATGTTCATCTGGCTGGTGTTGATCGCGATGGTGACCTGGTCGGGCGCGGGGTCCAGGTCGGCGAGCATGTGCCGGGCCTCGTCACCGAGCCACTTGGCGTCGGCGCCCTCGCCCTCCGGGGCGAAGGAGATGGACCCGCCGACCTGGAGGATCATGTCCGGCACGGCCTCGCGCAGCCGGCCGAGCAGCTCGTTGAACTTCGAGAGCCGCTTGGAGCCCTTGCCGTCGAGCTCGCGGACGTGGATGTGCAGGACGGTGGCGCCGGCTTCGTAGCAGTCGACCGCGGCCTGGACGTGCTCGTCCATGGTGAGCGGCAGGTCCTCGCGGAAGTCGTCGAGCTCCCACTCGGGGCCGTACGGCGCTGCGGTGATGACCAGCTTCTCCTGGACCTCGGGGAACAGGGCGTCGTCGTGGAAGTGCATGGTGCTTCTCCTTCTGAGGGCGGGGCGGGGATGAGGTGGTCGGTTCAGAAGGTGGGCTCGCCGACGATGCCGGCGCGCTCCATCTTCCGGACGCCGGGCCAGTAGTCCTGGACGGCGTAGTGCTGGGTGCAGCGGTTGTCCCAGATCGCGAAGCTGTTCGGCGTCCAGCGCCAGCGGACCTGGTACTCCGGGACGGCCGCCTGGCGGATCAGGTACGCCAGGAGCTCGTTCGCGCCGGGCGCGTAGTCGAACCCGAAGCGCACCCGCTCGGGGGTGTGGAAGTTGACGAGGTGGGTGGTGAAGGCGTTGACGAACAGCACCTGCTCCCCCGTCTCGGGGTGGGTGCGGACGACCGGGTGCTCGGCGTCCGGGTAGCGCTCGCGGAGTGCCTGGCGCTGCTCGAGCGGCAACGCTGCGCCGAAGCTGGACTCGATGCTGTGGCTGGCGCGCAGGCCGGCGATCTGCCGCTTCACGTCGTCGGGCAGCCGGCGGTAGGCCTCCGCCATGTTCACCCAGATCGTGTCGCCGCCGACCGCGGGCCCTTCGACGCAGCGCAGGACGGAGCCGAACGGCGGGTTCACCCGCCAGGTCGCGTCGCAGTGGAAGGCGTTCTCGTAGTGCTCGGGCGCGCTGTCGAGGTCCTTGTAGATCCGCACCAGCCCGGGGTTGTCGGGATCGGTGGGCGCGACCGGGTGGTCCTCGAGCGGGCCGAAGCGGCGGGCGAGGGCGACGTGCTCGGCGCGGGTGATGTCCTGGTCGCGGACGAAGAGCACCTTGTGGTGCAGCAATAGCGAGCGGAGCTCGGCGAACAGGCCGTCGTCACGGCTCGCCTCGGCGAGGCTGATGTTGGTGAGCTCGGCGCCGATCGTGGCGGTGAGCGGATGGACCTCGATGGCGGTGAGGACGGACATGGCGTTCTCCTTTCGTGCGGATCAGACGGATCGGGCGGATCAGGTGAGGTCGAAGACGGAGGAGCCGATGCTGCGGCCGGACTCCAGGTCGCGGTGGGCGGTGACGGCGTCCTCCAACGCGTAGCGCTGGTTGACCTCGATGGAGATCCGGCCGTCGGCGACGAGGTCGAAGAGCGACGTCGCGAGCGCGGTGCGCTCGGCCGGACCCGCGATGTAGTCGGCCAGCGCCGGGCGGGTGACGAACAACGAGCCCTTCACGGCGAGCTGCATCGCGTCGATGGGCGGGATCGGGCCGGACGCCGTACCGAAGCAGACGAGCAGGCCGCGCCGGCTGAGCGAGTCCAGCGACCGCTCGAAGGTGGCTGCGCCGATGCTGTCGAGGACGAGCGGTACGCCGGCGCCGTCGGTCAGCTCGCGGACGCGGGCCGGGACGTCCTCGCGGGTGTAGACGATGGTCTCGGCGCAGCCGTGAGCCCGGGCGATCTCGGCCTTCTCCTCGGTCGAGACGCTGCCGATCACGCGGATGCCGAGCTCGCGGGCCCACTGGCTGACGATGAGCCCGACGCCGCCGGCGGCGGCGTGCAGCAGGATCGTGTCGCCCGCCCGGAGCGGGGCGATCCGGGTGAGCAGGTACGCCGACGTCAGACCGCGCATGGTCATCGCGGCCGCGGTGTCGAAGGCGATGGAGTCCGGCAGCTTGATCAGGTGCTCGGCGCCCATCACGCGCTCGGTGCTGTACGCGCCCAGCGGGCTGCCGGTGTAGGTGACCCGGTCACCCTCAGCGAAGTCCGTGACACCGGAGCCGACGGCCTCGACCACTCCGGCGCCCTCCACGCCCATGCCGGCCGGCAGCGGCGCCGGGTACAGACCCGTGCGGAAGTAGGTGTCGGCGAAGTTGAGGCCGACCGCGTGGTGCCGGATCCGGACCTCGCCGGGACCGGGCTCCCCCACCTCGAGCGACTCCCACTGCAGCACTTCCGGCCCGCCGGTGCGGTGGAAGCGGATGCCCTTGGCCACGGTTCTCTCCTCATGTCGATGCGGTCTTGCTCGATGCTGGTCGTCGACAACGCTAGGAGTGACGCGGGCCACATGCTTTACTGCTCGGGACACCCTGCTTACCTCTTCGGGACACGATCGGAGCTGCCGTTGACGCCCTCGCTGCGGTACGCCTCGCTCAGCGGGTACGTCGACCTGGCGCACGAGCTGGGCCTCGAACCCGGTCCGCTGATGACGCGGGTCGGGCTCGATCCCTCCGGTCTGGCGGTGCCCGATCGCTGGATCCCGGCGACGGCGGTGTCTCAGCTGCTCGAGCTGTCCGCGGAGGAGAGCGGGCACGACGACTTCGGGCTGCGGCTCGCGAGCTACCGCCAGCTCTCGACGCTCGGGCCGCTGAGCCTCGCCCTCGCGCAGGAGTCGTCGCTGCGGGACGCGCTCGGGCTGCTGCTGCGCTACGAGCACACCTACAACGAGTCGATCCGGATGCGCCTGACCGAGGACGGCGGGCTGGCCACGATCCGGCTCTGGTTCGAGCTCGGCGAACCCCTGGCGACGACCCAGGCCGAGGACCTCGCCGTGGGCGCCCTGCGCGGGATCATCGGTGACCTCATCGGCCGGCCGTGGGAGCCGTTGTCCGTCTGCTTCACCCATGACGCACCCGCGGATCCTTCGGCGTACGTCGAGAGGCTCGGAGGCCGGGTGCACTTCGGCCACGACTTCACCGGCCTGGTCATGTACGCCCGCGACCTCGACAGCGGGGGGCCTGAGGGTCGCCCCACCCGTGCCGACAGCGCGGCGATGATCCGGTCACTGACGGGTCAGCGGCGGGCATCGGTCGCGGACCGGGTCAAGGAGCTGGTCGAGGTGCTGCTCGCCACGGAGCGCTGCTCCGCCGAGGAGGTCGCCCGGAGCCTGCAGGTCGACCGGCGCACGCTGCACCGCCACCTCGACGCCGAGGGCACCACCTTCACCGCCATCCTCGACCAGACCAGGGCGGGCTTGGCGGAGCGGTACCTCGCGAACGCGCGCTACCCGATGACCGAGATCTCCCAGCTGCTCGGGTTCGCGGCACCGAGCGCCTTCACCCGCTGGTTCCGCCGGCACTTCGAGGACAGCCCCACGGAGTGGCGGCGACGGCGAGCGCAGGCTCAGCTCCGCGGCCGGACCCCCGGGCCGTAGCGCTCGACGCAGAACGCGGCGAGCCGGTCGGCCAGGCCGGCCAGCAGGGCGGCCGCGTGGTGGTGGGGGTCCCAGGCGGCGTACAGGCTCAGCCGGAGGGTGCCGCGGTCGGTGCGGATGCGGAGCGGGACGAGGTCGAAGCGCGGGTCGTCGGAGACGACGGCGACCCCGCGGCCCGCCGCCGCGAGCGCCTGGGCCACCTGGGCGTCGGCCACCTCGAGGACCTCGTCGTAGGCCAGGTCGGCGGCGTCGGCTGCCCGGTCGAGGAGCACCCGCGGCCGGAACGCGGGGGGCTGGAGGATGAGCGGGCGGCGTACGAGCTCGGCGATGTCGATGCGGTCCCGCTCGGCCCACGGATCGTCGGCGCGCACGTACGCGAGCACCGGCAGCACCGCGAGCGCGCGCGAGCTGACCGACGGCGGCGGCGGCCGGTGGACGACGGCCAGGTCGGCGCCCGCCGCGATCGCGGCCGCCGCTCCCCCGGGGTCCAGGCTGCGCAGGATCGGCACCGGGTCGGACGGCTCCAGGGTCGCGATGAAGGGGGCCAGGACGTCGGTCAGGGTGGTGGACAGCACGGCGAGGTGGAGGTGCTGCACGTGCCCCTCGCCGAGTGCGCGCGCCGCCTGCTCGAGACCCTCGGCCTCGCGGAGCAGCGCGCGGGCGCGGGGCAGGAACTCCTCGGCGGCGTGGGTCAGCCGGAGCCGCCGGCCGTCGCGCTCGAACAGCCGCAGTCCGAGCTGCTGCTCGAGCTGGCGCAGCTGGCGCGACAGCACCGGCTGGGTCACGTGCAGCGTGGTCGCGGCCTGGGTGGCCGACCCCGCGTCGGCGGTCGCGACGAAGTAGCGCAGCAGGCGCAGGTCGACTCCCATGACGACGATTCTTGCATGCTCGGCGAGCATGGAAAACGTACAGAACAGGTCTTGGACGACATGCCCACGCGCGCGAGAGGGTGGGTGCATGACGACACAGCCGCTCGAGCAGTCCCGACACCTCGCCACCGCCCTCCCAGGCCCGCGCTCCGCCGAGCTGATGGCCCGCAAGCAGAGCGCCGTGAGCCAGGGCGTCGCCACCACCCTGCCGGTCTTCGCGACCCGCGCCGCCGGCGGCATCGTCGAGGACATCGACGGCAACCGGCTCATCGACCTCGGCTCCGGCATCGCCGTGACCACGGTCGGCAACAGCTCGCCGAAGGTCGTCGAGGCCGTCTCCGAGCAGGTCGCCGCGTTCACGCACACCTGCTTCATGGTCACGCCGTACGCCGGCTACGTGGAGGTCGCCGAGCAGCTCGCCCGCCTGACCCCGGGCGACCACGAGAAGCGCTCCGCGCTGTTCAACTCCGGCTCCGAGGCCGTCGAGAACGCCGTCAAGATCGCCCGCTCGTACACGGGCAAGGACGCGGTCGTCGTCTTCGACCACGCCTACCACGGTCGCACCAACCTCACCATGGCGATGACCGCCAAGAACATGCCGTACAAGCACGGCTTCGGCCCGTTCGCCGGCGAGGTCTACCGCGCGCCGATGTCCTACCCGTTCCGCGACGCCGACACCATCGACGGCAAGCTCGCCGCCAAGCGTGCGATCGGCCAGATCGAGGCCCAGGTCGGCGCCGAGAACCTCGCCTGCATCGTGATCGAGCCCGTCCAGGGCGAGGGCGGCTTCATCGTCCCGGCCCCCGGCTTCCTCGCCGCGATCGCCGACTGGTGCAGCACGAACAACGTCGTCTTCGTCGCCGACGAGGTGCAGTCCGGCTTCGGCCGCACCGGCACCTGGTTCGCGGTCGAGCACGACCACGTCGTCCCGGACCTGATCGTCAGCGCGAAGGGCATCGCCGGCGGCCTGCCGCTGTCCGCGGTCACCGGTCGCGCCGAGATCATGGACTCCGTCCACCCCGGCGGTCTGGGCGGCACGTACGGCGGCAACCCGCTGGCCTGCGCCGCCGCGCTGGCCGTCATCGAGACCATCGAGGCCGACGACCTGCTCACCCGCGCCCAGCAGATCGAGGCGCTCCTGGTCGGCAAGCTCACCGAGCTGCAGGCCTCCGACAAGCGCATCGGCGACGTCCGTGGCCGTGGCGCGATGATCGCGGCCGAGTTCGTGGACCCGGCGACCGGCGAGCCCGACGGTGCGCTGGCCAAGGCCGTCGCGTCGTACTGCCACAGCCAGGGCGTCATCACGCTCACCTGCGGCACGTGGGGCAACGTCATCCGCTTCCTCCCGCCGCTGAGCATCTCCGACGAGCTGCTCACCGAGGGTCTCGAGGTCGTCGCAGCGGGTCTGGCGGCTGCCAAGTGACGATCCTCGAAGCTCCCGCTGCCGCGCGGACCGTCCTGGACGACGCGCACGAGCAGCTGGCCCAGGCCGTGGAGGTCCTGGGCCTGGCCCCCTCGGTCCACGCCATGCTGGCCCAGCCCCGCCGCGAAGTCTCCGTCTCGATCCCGCTACGACGCGATGACGGCACCATCGAGGTCCTGCGCGGCTACCGCGTCCAGCACAACTACTCCCGCGGCCCCGGCAAGGGCGGAGTCCGGTTCGACGCCCGCGTCGACCTCGACGAGGTCCGCGCCCTGGCCATGTGGATGACCTGGAAG
>DATFHM010000137.1:0-22297 GCA_035248385.1 Nocardioides sp.
GGCAGGGGCCTCGGCGGCCGGCGCAGCGGCAGCCGCGGGGGCCTCGGCGGCGGGCGCCGGAGCGGCCGCAGCCTTCTTGGCCGGGGCGGCCTTCTTGGCGGGCTCGGCAGCGGCGCCGCCGTCCTTCTTGGCGAGGAGCTCGGCGCCGTACGCGGCCTCGAACTTCTTCACAGCGGGAAGCTCGACGCTCGAGGACGCCGTCTTGGCGAACTCACCGATCGCGCTCAGCTTCTCCAGCGCTTCCTTGCTGGTGATGCCATAGGTCTTGGCGAGTTCGGAAACTCGGGTCTTGGCCACAATTCTCCTTTTGGCCCAGACCCGGTGGTGAGTCTTAGACCGTAGATGGGTGAAGCGAGGTGAACATGCTCATCGCGAAGTACTCATCGAGTGCTCATGAGCGGGGTGCTCCCGTTTCTGTCGGACCGGCCCCAGGACGGGATCCGGTCGTGTCGGTCTGGTGCGAGTCGCGGAGGTACTCCCCCACCGGTGCGCTGGACAGCCCACCCGCAGCCCCGGTGAACCGGAGCGCGCGAGCGAAGGCCTTCCGCCGCACCGCGAGGTCGTAGCACGCGGACGTGGGGTGCAGATGCGCCCCGCGGCCAGGTGCGGTGGCCTCGGGATCGGGTACGACGACCGGTGTCCCGGTCCTCGGATCCGAGCCGACGGTCACCCGCAACAACTCGCGTTTGGCGGCCCGGGTCCGGCATCCGATGCAGGTCCGAACGGGCCCCGTCTCCAGGGTTTCGTCGGTCCGCGCAGGGAATTGCCTTCGTCGAGCCACCGAGGGTCAACCTTACCGTGTCGGGCCACGAAGACCCGAACCGGGACGCTCAGTCGCCGGCGGGCTCCTCATCGGAGTGGATGTCGATCCGCCAGCCGGTCAGCCGGGCGGCCAGACGGGCGTTCTGCCCCTCCTTGCCGATCGCGAGCGACAGCTGGAAGTCCGGTACGACGACGCGGGCCGACCGCGCCGCCTCGTCGACCACCGTCACCGACTGGACCTGCGCCGGCGACAACGCGTGCGCGACCAGCTGGCGGGGGTCGTCGGACCAGTCGACGATGTCGATCTTCTCGCCGTGCAGCTCCGACATCACGTTGCGGACCCGCTGGCCCATCGGGCCGATGCAGGCGCCCTTGGCGTTGAGGCCGGCGACCGACGTACGAACCGCGATCTTGGTGCGGTGCCCGGCCTCGCGGGCGATCGCGGAGATCTCGACCGAGCCGTCGGCGATCTCGGGCACCTCGAGCGCGAACAGCTTCTTGACCAGGTTCGGGTGGGAGCGCGACAGCGTGACCTGCGGGCCGCGCATGCCCTTGCGCACCGACACGACCAGGCACTTGATGCGCGTGCCGTGCTTGTACTCCTCGCCGGGGACGCGCTCGCTCACCGGCAGCACCGCCTCGATCTTGCCGAGGTCGACCAGCACGTCGTCGGGGTTGCGACCCTGCTGGATGATGCCGGAGATGATGTCGCCCTCCTTGCCGGAGAACTCACCGAACCTGACCTCGTCCTCGGCGTCGCGCAGGCGCTGCAGCATGATCTGCTTCGCCGTCATGGCCGCGATCCGGCCGAAGCCCTCGGGGGTGTCGTCGAACTCGCCGATCTCGTTGTCGGCGTTGTCGTACTCGACCGCCATGACCCGCACGTGGCCGGTCTTGCGGTCCAGGTCGACCCGCGCCTTCTCGTAGGCGCCCGGGGTCTTGTGGTACGCCGTCAGCAGGGCCTGCTCGATCGCCTCGACCAGGACGTCGAACTTGATCTCCTTCTCCCGCTCCAGGGTCCGGAGGATGTTGAGGTCGATGTCCACGTCACTTCTCCTTGCGGTTGAACTCGATCTGGACGAGCGCCTTGGCGATGTCGCCGTAGGCGATCACCCGCTCGGCACCGTCGACGGTGAGCGTCACGGCGTCGTCGTCGTACGACGTCGCACGGCCGGTCACGCTCTCACCGTCGGCGAGCGTGACCTTCACGAGGCGGTCCAGGTTGCGGCGCCAGTGCCGCGGGAGGGTCAGCGGGCGGTCGACGCCGCGCGAGGTGACCTCGAGCGTGTACGGCAGCTCCCCCATCACGTCGGACTCGTCGAGGACGGCGTTGAGCGCGCGCGTCGCGGCAGCGACGTCGTCGAGGTCGACGCCGCCGTCCTTGTCGACCGCGATCCGGAGCACCCGGCGCTTCCCGGCCGGCGTCAGCTCGACGGCCTCGACGTCCAGGCCGAGCTCGCCCAGCGGGCCGGACACGAGGGACTCGACCTTCATGGCATCGCTCGACTGCTTGCTCGATCCCATCGGGAGTCTCCCTGTGTCCTGTTGTGTGGCTGGTTGTGGCACCACCCTAGCGCCGACAGGGGGTAGGTCCGACTATCCTCGCCCGGTGACCAGGGCCCCGCTGCAGACCGATCGACGCGCGGCGTTGCGGTCCCTCGCCTGCGCCGCGCTCGTGGTGCCGCTGATCAGCGCGTGCGATGCGACCGACACCACACAGGGTCGCTCCACCGGCGTACGCCCGACGGCGGGTTCGGCCGCTGCCGACGCGGCGCTGGTCGACGTCCTCGCCCAGCAGATCGCCGGCCTCCGGGTCGCTGCGACGGCCGTGGCCAAGCGGTCTCCGCGGAGGCGGTCGTGGGCGCTCGACCTCGCCTCGATGCACCAGCAGCACCTGCGCAAGCTGGGTGCGACCACCGCCCACGCGGCTCCGTCCGTCGCGCGTACGCCGGCGGCGCTCGCCGCCGCCGAGGGCGTCGTCCGGGACGCACTCGTCAGCGCTGCGGGGCGCGCCGAGAGCGGTGCCCTGGCCCAGGTCCTCGCGTCGATGGCGGCCGCGATCGAGCAGCGGCTGGTGCGCGCATGAGCAACCCCGAGGTCGCCGCCCTGCAGGACGTGCTGGCCGGCGAGCACGCGGCCGTCTACGTCCTCGGGGTGCTCGGGGCGCAGACCTCGCAGTCCCAGCAGCCGGCGCTCTACGAACGGGTCACCGCGGCCTTCGTCGTCCACCGCCAGCGACGCGACGAGCTGATCGCGACCCTCACCGCCCTCGGTGCCGATCCGGTGGCGGCGGAGGTCGCCTACCAGGTGCCCGCCGACCTCTCGACGCCCCTGGAGGTCGAGGCGGCCGCGCTGCGGATCGAGCGCGGATGCGCGGCGGCGTACGCCTATGCCGTGGCGAACACGACCGGCGCGAACCGGGCCTGGCAGACCACGGCACTCATCGATGCGGCGACCCGTGAGATCGGGTTCGGCGGCGCCGTGGAGATCCTCCCCGGACTCTGACTCCGCCCATAGGAACGCGCGACGCAGCGTTGCAGGTTAGTGCACTGCAGATATATGAGGATCGATAGTCCCCACGCCACGACGCGCGACGTTGCATGATCTTGCATAAGCGACGGGCGAGCCCCACCTCTCCCTTCGCGGCGACCTCCCCACAGGGTCGCCGGAGTCCGCGGCCTCGTGCTTCGGGGGACGTCTCGGGAGTTCCTCGGAGTTCGGGGCCGCGGCGCATCTCCAGCGAGGCTCAGCGCCAGGGCTCGACGAGGGCCGGGATCTCGGCGAGCGCGTGAGCGACCGCGTCCGGAGCGCCCTCGGTGTGGCCGACCTGCTCGGCCGGGATGGTGCTGTGCGGGATGTGGATGGCGCGCATCCCCGCCTGCTGGGCACCCCAGACGTCGTCGTACAGCCGGTCGCCGACGTAGACGCACGCCGCCGGGTCGCTCACGCCGACGGCGTCCATCGCCGCCCGGAACGCGCGGGGCGAGGGCTTCGTCCACGGGATCTCGCTGGTGTAGACGTCGCCGTCGATCAGGTCGGCCACGCCGTCGCGGTCGAAGAAGCCCTCGTGCCACGACCGCGGCCAGATGGTGTTGGACAGCACCCCGACCTTGATCCCGGCCGCGCGCAGGGCCTCCCACATCGGCCGGACCTCCGGGTCGGTCTCGGTGTGCGGCACCCAGAAGTCGTAGTAGGCGCCGAGGAGCTCGGGGTCGTGGGGCAGACCGGCCTCGGTGAACAGGTCGCCGATGGTGGCGCTCCGCTGGTGGTCGCGGCTGCGGCCCCAGATCACGCTGCCCGCCTGGTGCAGCGCCCGCGCGTGGGTCGCGGGGTCACCGCCGTGCTCCGCCGCGACCGCCGCGGCGAGCGCGAGCGACTCGGCGTGGAAGTCCACGTCGTGCCAGCGGGTGAGGGTGCCGCCCCAGTCGAAGATGACCGCCTGCACGCCCGCCCGATCCGCCATGCGCGAAACCCTATTGGTCGCTCCCGACACCCGCACGGGCGAATGCCGCGATCTCCTCGGCCAGCCGCCCCGGCTGGTCGAGGGCGACGAAGGTCTTCGCGTCGGGGACCTCGACCAGGCGCGCGTCGGGGAAGTCGGCGAGGAGGCGATGCGCGAGCTCGATGCGGAAGAACCGGTCGGCCGGCGCCCAGCACAGCAGCACGGGACGGTCGAAGCGCGGCAGACGCGTCGCGACGTCCACCAGGTCGGCGCGATCCCACCCGCGCGCGAAGGCGGCCACGTCCCGGCGTACGTCCGCGTCGGTGAGGTACGGCGCCACCCAGCGCCACGTCTCCGCCGAGGTCAGCCGACGCTCCACGAGCCCACCGAACCCGGGCAGCCCGTTGCGCAGCCCGGCGACCCGCATGGTCTCCAGCAGCGGCAGGGCGATCGCGGGGTGTCGCGCGACGCGGAAGAGCGCTCCGAACGGCGCCGGCGGGAACTGGTCGTAGGCGTCGCAGTTGGTGAGCACGAGCCGGCCGATGCGCGAGGCGTCCTCGTCGAGCAGGAGCTGGCACACCGCTCCCCCGGTGTCGTTGCCGACCAGCATGACGTCGTGGAGGTCGAGGGCCTCGAGGAAGGACAGCACCACCCTGGCGACACCGCGGGGCGAGAGGCCGGCATCGGGCCGCATCGCGGTCGTGTGGGAGCCGAGGGGCCAGGTCGGGGCGAGGGCGCGGAAGCCCTGCTCCGCGAGGCGTTCGGGGACGTCGGACCAGAGCGTGTCGTCGACCAGGAAGCCGTGCACGAACACGACGGCGGGACCGTCGGCGGGACCGGCCTCGCGGTAGTGGACCGTCCCGGCCGGAAGGTCGATGCTGCGGCGCGTCTCTCGTGCTTCCATCACTGCCTCCACTAAAGTTACGAACACGTTGTACGTAACTTACGGACAGGTTGTATGGAAATCAAGAGGACCCAGGCCGAGCGTTCGGCGGCGACCCGTGCGGCGCTCGTGTCGGCAGCACGCGCCCTGGTCGCCGAGCACGGGTACGCCGCGCTCTCGACCGACCAGATCGCGAAGGCGGCCGGGGTGACCCGGGGCGCGCTCTACCACCAGTTCGACGGCAAGGAGGAGCTCTTCGCGGCCGTCTTCGAGCAGGTGGAGTCCGAGATCGCCGAGCGGATCGACGCGTTCATCGAGGCCGCCGCCCCCACCGACGTGGAGTCGACGCTGCGCGCCAACATCGACGCCTGGCTGGCGACCTGCGCCGAGCCGGACTTCCACCGGATCGCGCTGATCGAGGCGCCGGCGGTGCTCGGCTGGGAGCGGTGGCGCGAGGTCGGCCTGCGGTACGGCGTCGGGCTCGTCGAGTCCGCGCTGAGCTCGCTCATCGAGGCGGGCCTGGTGGCGGACCGCCCGGTCCGGCCCCTCGCCCACGTGCTCGTCGGCGCGCTCGACGAGGCCGCGCTCTACTGCGCGCAGGCGGAGGACCGCGCGCGAGCGACCGCCGAGGTGCGCGATGCGCTGCTGGCGGTCCTCACCGGGCTGCTCGTCTGACCGCGGTCCCTGATCAGTCGAGGCGGTAGGCACGGCGGCCGAGCAGGAAGTGGTGGTCGCCCGAGTCGGTGCAGGTGACGCCCGGGCGTCGCGACCAGCACGTGAAACCGCCGGCGGTCTGGGAGTCGCCGTACGCGAGCACCGGATCACGTCCGGGCATCAGGACGTCGGTCACGCACAGGAAGTGCGCGTCGTGTCCGAGGGCCATCTCCATCCCTGCGAGATCCGCCACGGGACACCAGCGATCGTCGCCGCCCGGCGGCTTCCACCGGCGATCACCGATGACGCAGGCGATCGCACGGGCGAGGGGCTCGCCCTCGCAGCGGATGTTGCCCGACGGGGTGACGAACGACAGCACGCGTCGGTGCCCGGCGCCCGAGGAAGTCTTCGTCGGGTGGTGAGCCGGCGTCGGGTGCGGGGCCGACGAAGGCTGCGGCGCGGTCTGGATCGTCGCCGCGGACCCGTGCTGCGCGGCCGGTGCACCACACGCCGTGGCGGCTCCGGCAGCCAGCAGCATCGCGCCGAGCGCGACGAACCTCGATGTGGTGCTCATGCCGGGTGGGACGCCGGCGCCCGCACCGAAGTTGCGTCAGCCGCGGACGAGCGCGCCGATCTCCGCGGCGGCGTCGGCCAGCGCGATCTCGGTACGTTCGCCGGTACGCCGGTCCTTGACCTCGATGACGCCGTCGGCCACGCCGCGGCCGACCGTGACGATGGTCGGGACGCCGATCAGCTCGGCGTCCTTGAACTTCACGCCGGGGCTGATCTTGCCCGCGCGGTCGTCGTAGAGGACGTCGATGCCGGCCGCGTCGAGCTCGGCGACGAGCTGGTCGGCGGCCGCGAAGACGGCCTCCTCCTTGCCGGCGGCGACCACGTGCACGTCGTACGGCGCGATGTTGCGGGGCCAGCACAGGCCGATGTCGTCGAGGGTGTCCTCGGCGATGGCCGCGACGGCGCGGGTGACGCCGATGCCGTAGGAGCCCATCGTGACGGTGACGAGCTTGCCGTTCTCGTCGAGCACCTTGAGGTCCAGCGCCTCGGCGTACTTGCGACCCAGCTGGAAGACGTGGCCCATCTCGATGCCGCGCGCGGTCTCGAGCGTGCCGTCCTCGCAGCGCGGGCAGCTGTCGCCGTCGCGCACCTCGGCGGCCTCGATCGTGCCGTCGGGCGTGAAGTCGCGCCCGACCACCATGTCGATGGCGTGCGAGCCGTCGACGTCGGCGCCGGTGACCCAGCGGGTGCCCTCGACGATGCGCGGGTCCACGAGGAAGCGGATGCCGGTCTTGCCCTCCTCCCCCAGCACGCCGGGGCCGATGTAGCCCTTGACGAGCGCGGGGTGCTTCCGCAGCTCGGCCTCGTCCATGGGCTCGACGGTGATCGGCTCCAGCTGGCCCTCGAGCCGCTTCACGTCGATCTCGCGGTCGCCCGGCACACCGACCGCCAGCGGTTCGCGCGTGCCGTCGGGGTGGGTGAGGACGAGCAGCACGTTCTTGAGCGTGTCGCCCGCCTCCCAGGCCCGGTCCTCGCGGGGGAAGGCCGCGTTGAGGTGGTCGACGAGGGACGCGATGGTGGGCGTGTCCGGCGTCGGCTCGGCGTGGGCCGCGGGCGCGTCGTCGTACGGCAGCGCCTGGGGCGCGCGGACCTCGACCGCCTCGACGTTGGCCGCGTAGTCGCAGTTCGTGCAGCGCACGTAGGTGTCCTCGCCGACCTCGGCCTTGGCCAGGAACTCCTCGGACGCCGAGCCGCCCATGGCGCCGGAGGTCGCCTTGACGATGACGTACTCGAAGCCGAAGCGGTCGAAGATCTTCACGTACGCCGCCCGGTGGGCGTCGTAGGCGGCCTGCAGACCGGCGTCGTCGACGTCGAAGGAGTAGCTGTCCTTCATGACGAACTCGCGGCCGCGGAGCAGGCCGGCACGCGGCCGCGCCTCGTCGCGGTACTTGTTCTGGATCTGGTAGAGGCTGACCGGCAGGTCCTTGTAGGAGCCGTAGAGGTCCTTCACCAGGAGCGTGAACATCTCCTCGTGGGTGGGCCCGAGCAGGTAGTCGCCGTCCTTGCGGTCCTTCAGCCGGAAGATGCCGTCGCCGTACTCGGTCCAGCGGTTGGTCGCCTCGTAGGGCTCGCGCGGCAGCAGCGCGGGGAAGCTGACCTCCTGAGCGCCGATCGCGCCCATCTCCTCGCGGATGATGCCCTCGACCTTGCCGAGGACCCGCAGGCCCAGCGGCAGCCAGGTGTAGATGCCGGGCGCCGCGCGGCGGATGTAACCGGCGCGGACCAGGAGCTTGTGGCTCGCGACCTCGGCGTCGGAGGGGTCCTCACGGAGGGTGCGGAGGAACAGGGTCGACATCCGGGCCAGCATGGGGAGAAGGTTACGGCGCTGAGGTCCGCCACCTCCAACCAGTTCGGGTTGGGGTGCTCGTGCCGATGCAGACGCTGTGGCAGGAAGGAGTGACGGTGCCTGAGGCGATGCCGTGGCAGGAGCGTGCGGCACGGGTCCGGGCGGGTGCGGGCGAGTACGCCGACGTGCCGGCCGACGTCAGCCCGGCCCTCATGACCGACCTGTTCGACACGATCCTCCGCACGTCCTTCGACGCGGTGGTGCTCTGCGAGCGGGTCAGCGGCGCCTACCTCGAGGTCAGCGACTCCTTCTGCCGGCTGACCGGCTACTCACGCGCCGAGCTCCTCGGTCGCAGCTCGGTCGACCTCGGCCTCGTGGACCCCGCGGGCGTGCGGCTGATCGCCGAGGCCGATGCGGTGCTCGGCCACGAGGGCATGTACGAGAACACGGTCACCCGCCGCGACGGCGCCCACCTGGTCATCGAGTTCACCCACAGCTTCCTGCGCGACGAGTACACGCTCGTCATCGCGCGGGACGTCACGCTCCGGCGGGAGCGCGAGCGGGAGCTCGACCGGATGGCCCGGGTCGACGACCTGACCGAGATCCTCAACCGGCGCGGCTTCGGCGAGGCGACGCGGACCCTGCTCGACGACGCGCGCGGCGCCGCCGACACGGTGCACCTGGTGATGCTCGACCTCGACGGGCTCAAGCCCATCAACGACGAGCTCGGCCACGAGTTCGGCGACCAGGCGTTGATCGGGGTGGCCTCATCGCTGCGGTCCGCCTTCGGTCCGCGGGCGGTCGTCGGCCGGCTGGGCGGCGACGAGTTCGCCGTCGCCGTGCGGGGCGACGCGGATCGCCTCGACGGCTGCCTGGCCGCCTTCGAGCAGGCGCTCGCGACCGTGCGTGTCGGCCCGGCGGGCGCCGATCGCGGCGTCTCGGTCAGCATCGGCACGGCCGTCGCCGACGGCGGGATCGCCACGGTGGACCGGCTCGTCGCCGCCGCCGACGCGGGTCAGTACGTCGCCAAGCGGGCCCGCCACGCGGCCCGGATCAACGGCAGCTGAAGCGGCAGCCGCCCGAGCGAGGCGGCCTGCAGCGGGCGGTTCCGACCCTTCAGGGCCTCGGTGGCCATGTGGACGTTGCCCGGGAAGACCCCGACGAGCAGCGCGGCACTGGCCAGCGCGGCGGGCTTGCGCGTGCGGGGAGCCATCAGGCCGACCGCGCACGCCAGCTCGGCGACGCCGGACCACACGATGACCTCGCGGTGCGCGGGCACCCACGACGGCATCAGCGGCTCGAAGACCTCCGGCTTGACGAGGTGGACGGTGCCGCTGGCGAGGAAGGCGCCGATGACGACCTTGGCGTCGGGGCGGAGGGACATGCGGGCTCCTCAGAACATGATGGTGGCGAAGCGGTCGGTCTCGACGAAGCCGACCCGCTCGTAGACGGCACGCGCCGCCTCGTTCCAGTCGTTGACGTAGAGCGAGACGTTGGGGGCGATGGTGGCCCGCACCTGTTCGACGACCGCTGCCATCCCGGCAGTCGCCAGGCCCTGGCCCCGCAGGTGCGGCGGCACCCAGACCCCCTGGATCTGGGCCGCGTCACGCGTGGCGCAGGCGACCTCCGCCTTGAACACGAGCTGGCCGTCGTCGTACCTCGCGAAGGACCAGCTGCGGTTGACCAGCTGCAGGACGCGCGCCCGGTAGAGGTCGGACCCGCCGCCCGCCTCGGGCGAGATGCCGACCTCCTCGGTGTACATCGCCACGCAGGCCGGGTAGAGCACACCGAGGTCCGCGCGCACGCTGGGCCGCACGAAGGGGTCGGGCTCGACCAGCGGCGCGGCGGAGATCGCCAGGTGGCGCTGGTCCCAGCGCACGTCGCGCGGCCGGCCCCAGTCCGGGGCGACCCGCTCCCAGAAGGGACGCACGGCGTCCTGCGGTCCCACGATCGTCGAAGCGGTACGCCGGCGGGCCAGCGCCGCGTCGGCGAAGTCGACCGCGTCGTCGGGGTCGGCCTCGACCGGCACCAGGTTCGCCGCGACGTGGCAGGCGGCGACCAGCTCGCCGCCCTCGAACTTGCCCCACATCTCGCCACCGAGCCAGCGCGGCTCCAGGTTCGTGGTCTCGGCGCGGTGGATCACGAACACGTTGGCCACCGGGTCCTGCGACGCGAGGCCCAGGAACGCGCCGAGGTCGGCGCTGCTGAGGACACGAACTCCTCGGCGGGTGGTCAGCACGCGGCCGAGGCTACTCGTTCGGACGGTCACCCTGGCGGTCTAGTCAATTTTGACTATAGGCTGCGGCCCGAAGTCCCGATCCGTCGGATCCCGGGCAACCTGCACAGTGGTGCAACCGAACCACTGGGGGCAGCGTCGGGGCCGGCCCCTCACCTCTCGAGGAGTCCGCACGATGCGCTCACCCCTGCCTGTCCAACGCCGCCGCCGTGTCGCTGCCGCACTCGCCACCGTCGCGCTGGCTGCTGCCGCCGTCGTGTCCCTTCCGGGCACCTCGGCGACCGCCGCGGCGTTCCGGCCGTCGGGCGACAGCTGCGGCACGACGCTCTACAAGGCGGACGGCTCGGCCTGGAGCTGCAGCTTCGTCGACAACTTCTCCGGCACCCGGCTCGACACCACCAAGTGGACGATCGGCGAGACCGCGACGTCCGGCTTCTTCGTCGGCAACACCTGCCTGACCGCCAACAACGTCGCGGTCGGCGGCGGCGAGCTCCGGCTGACGGCACGCGACACCGGTCAGAGCTTCACCTGCCCGACCGCCGCCGGCGGGTTCACGACGCGCTACACCGGCGGCCACATCGGCACGGTCGGCCACTTCTCGCAGACCTACGGACGGTTCGAGGTGCGCTCGCGCTACCCGCAGAGCTCCTCGGGGCTGACCGCCAACTTCTGGATGTACCCGGACAAGCAGACGTACGGCGCGTGGCCGTCCTCGGGCGAGATCGACGTCTCCGAGTGGTGGTCGTCCTCCCCCACCCAGGTGCTGCCGACGCTGCACTACAGCGGCAGCACCTTCGCCGGCGACTCCGGCTGGGGCTGCACCGTCGCCGACCCGACGACCTGGCACACCTACACGCTGGTGTGGCAACCGACCCAGATGCAGTTCAGCATCGACGGCACCACCTGCTTCACCGACTCGTGGACGCCCAACGCGCCCCTGGTCGCTCCGCAACCGTTCGACAAGCCGTTCTCGATGCTGCTGACCATGGCGGCCGGCGGCGCGAGCGGTGCCGACGCGGTCAGCGCGAGCACGACCTTCCCGGCGACGTACGAGGTCGACTACGCGAAGGCGTGGAAGTAGGAAGAGAGGACACGTGCCGTGCAGCGACGCCCTTGACGGCGCCGCTGCGCGACACGAAGAATCGGCGCACCGGTTCGTTGGGCCTTCGGGAGTCCATCTTCTGCTCCCGAGGAGACGACCATGCGCCTCAGCCGTAGGACCTCGATGCCGCGCGCTCGCGCCCGCCACGGAGCCGTCCTGCTCGCGACGATCGCCCTGGCGACCGGGTCGCTGCTCGTCGCCGGCGGCGGCTCGGCGACCTCGCTCCCCCGGCAGGCTGCGGCTCGGCAGGTGAGCGCCCGTGCGGTCGCCGGCTGCGGCGCGGCCGTGCACCGCGCGGACGGGTCGACCTGGACCTGCACCTTCGCCGACAACTTCTCCGGATCCGCGGTGAACCCGCACAAGTGGCTGGTGGCGACGACGCCCAGCACCGGGTTCAGCGTCAGCAGGACCTGCTTCGAGGCACAGAACGTGTCGGTCGGCGACGGTCACCTCAACCTCGTCGCGGCCGACCTCGGCTACGACATCTGGTGCGGGTCCGGCCTCTTCAACGGCTTCTCGACGCGCTACACGGGCGGGCACATCGCGACGAACGGCCGGTTCCAGCAGACCTACGGCCGGTTCGAGGCTCGTGCGCGCTTCCCGCGCACGAGCGCCGGCATCCACGGCGGGTTCTGGATGTACCCCGCCGCGATGACGTACGGCGCCTGGCCCGCCTCGGGCGAGATCGACGTCGGCGAGTGGTGGTCCAACGTCCCGCGCACGGTGCTGCCGACCCTGCACTACAACGGCAGCGGCACGGCCGACTCCGGCTGGAGGTGCACGGTCGCCGACCCCTCCGTGTGGCACAACTACAAGGTCGTGTGGCAGCCGAGCGTCATCGCCTTCAGCATCGACGGCAGGCAGTGCTTCGCCCGCCGGTGGACGCCGGACTGGCCGCAGGCCGCACCCCAGCCGTTCAACCGCCCGTTCACGCTGGTGCTGACCAACGCGGTGGACGCCGACGCGACGCCCAACCAGGTCACCGCGCGGACGAGGCTGCCGTCGGCGTACCAAGTCGACTGGGTGCGCGCCTGGCGGTGACCCGGCTCCGGTTCAGGAGACGCTGACCTCCGCGGCTGCGCCCTCGACCGGCTCCATGCCCTCGGCGATCTTCATCGCCTCCTCGATCAGGGTCTCGACGATCTCGGACTCGGGGACGGTCTTGATGACCTCGCCCTTGACGAAGATCTGGCCCTTGCCGTTGCCCGAGGCGACACCGAGGTCGGCCTCGCGCGCCTCGCCCGGACCGTTGACGACGCAGCCCATGACGGCGACGCGCAGCGGGACCTCCATGCCCTCGAGCCCGGCGGTCACCTGCTCGGCGAGCTTGTAGACGTCGACCTGGGCGCGGCCGCAGGACGGGCAGGAGACGATCTCGAGCTTGCGCGGACGCAGGTTGAGGCTCTGCAGGATCTGGATGCCGACCTTGACCTCCTCCACCGGCGGGGCGGAGAGGGAGACCCGGATCGTGTCGCCGATGCCCGTGCTGAGCAGCGCACCGAACGCGGTGGCCGACTTGATCGTGCCCTGGAACGCGGGACCGGCTTCGGTCACGCCGAGGTGCAGCGGCCAGTCGCCCGCCTCGGCGAGCAGCTCGTAGGCACGGACCATGACGACCGGGTCGTTGTGCTTGACCGAGATCTTGAAGTCGCGGAAGCCGTGCTCCTCGAACAGGCTCGCCTCCCAGATGGCGCTCTCGACGAGCGCCTCCGGCGTGGCCTTGCCGTACTTCTCCAGCAGCCGCTTGTCGAGCGAGCCCGCGTTGACGCCGATGCGAATGCTGGTGCCGCGGTCGTTGGCGGCGGCCGCGATCTCCTTGATCTGGTCGTCGAACTTCTTGATGTTGCCCGGGTTGACGCGGACGGCGGCGCAGCCGGCGTCGATCGCCGCGAAGACGTACTTGGGCTGGAAGTGGATGTCGGCGATGACCGGGATCTGCGAGTGCTGGGCGATCTCGGCCAGCGCGTCGGCGTCGTCCTGGCTCGGGCAAGCCACGCGGACGATGTCGCAGCCGGCAGCCGTCAGCTCGGCGATCTGCTGGAGCGTGGTGTTGACGTCGCTGGTGAGCGTGGTCGTCATCGACTGCACCGAGATCGGGTGGTCGCTGCCCACCCCGACCTTGCCGACCTGGATCTGCCGCGTCGGGCGCCGCGGGGCGAGCACCGGAGGCGGGGCGGAGGGCATGCCGAGGCCGATGGCAGTCATGGTCTCAAGGGTAGTTGGTGGCCGTCAGGAGGCGATGTGGACCGGTACGACGAAGTCCGCGACGATCAGCACCACGCCCATGACGAGCAGCGCCGAGGCCACGACGTAGGCGACGGGGAGCAGCTTGGCGGCGTCGACGTAGCCCGGGTCGGGGCGGCGGCGGAGCCGGGCGATGCCCCGGCGTACGGCCTCCCACAGGGCGCTGGCGATGTGCCCGCCGTCGAGCGGGAGCAGTGGCACGAAGTTGAACATGCCGACGAACAGGTTGAAGCCGGCGATGAGCATCAGCAGGAAGATGACCTTCTCCTGCACGTCGATGCTCTTGCTCGCGCCGATCTCCCCCGCGAACCGGCCGCCGCCGACGATGCTCACCGGGCCGTTAGGGTCGCGCTGCTGCAGGCCGACGATGGCGCGGGCCACGCCCCAGACGCGCACCGGCAGAGTCGCGAGCGACGAGACCACGTGCTGCGTCATCTTGCCCATCTGCTGCAGCGTGTACAGCGGACCGCCGGTGGCCAGTGTCTGCGTCGGGGACACGCCGAGGAAGCCGACCTTGGTCGGGGTCGTCGCGTCGTCGGTGAGGAAGCGCGGTGTCACCGTGGTCGGGGTCGGCGTGAGCGCCACCTCGCGGCCGTCGCGGACCACCGTGATCCGAGCGACGCCGTCGCCGTTGGCACGGATCAGCTGCTGCACCTGGCTCCAGCTGTCGATGCGGGTGCCGTTGAACGCGACGATCCGGTCACCGACCTTGATGCCCGCCTTCGCGGCGGGGCTCTCCGGGTCCGCGGCCGTGCATACCCGGCCGTCCTCCTCGACCGGCACGATGCACCCCTGCACCTCGGAGACCGTGGTGCCGAGCCGGACGTCGTCGGTGTTGCCGTAGGTCGCGAAGACGCCCGCGAAGATGCCGAAGGCGATGAGCAGGTTCACCGTCGGCCCGCCGGCCATCACGACGACCTTCTTCCACCACGTCAGCTTGTAGAACAGCCGGTCGGTGTCCTCGGGCCGGATGGTCTCCCACTCGGCCGCGCGCGCGTCGGAGATCAGCTGGGTGAACATGCCGGTGTTGGACTTGCGCACCTTCACGACGGTGTTGCCGTCGGCGTCCACCTCGACCTCGTCGGCCGCGTCGACCGCGGCGGGCGGCAGCATCCCGACGATCTTGACGTAGCCGCCGAGCGGGATCGCCTTGATCCCGCACTCCGTCTCGCCGACCTGCTTGCTCCAGACGGTCGGGCCGAAGCCGATGAAGTACTGCGTCACCTTCCCGCCGAACTTCTTCGCCGGGACCATGTGGCCGAGCTCGTGCAGGCCGATGGACGCCAGGATCGCGACCACGAAGACGAGGACGCCGACGGTGTAGAGCAGAGCGGTCATCGGTCACCTCGGTCCTGGATCAGGGCGGCGGCCGTCTCGCGCGCCCACGCGTCGGCCGCGACGATGTCGTCGACGGTCAGCCCCTCCGAGAGTACGTCGTGGGTGTGCACCACGTCTGCGATCGTGTCGACGATCCCGGTGAACCCGAGGCGGCCGGAGCGGAAGGCGTCGACGCACACCTCGTTGGCGGCGTTGTAGACCGCGGGCGCCGTGCCACCCGCGATGCCGGCCTCGCGGGCGAGCGCGACGGAGGGGAACGCCTCGTCGTCGAGGGGGAAGAACTCCCAGGTCTCCGGCCGGTTCCAGTCGACGGCCGGGGCCGCGTCCGGGACCCGGTCGGGCCAGGTGAGGCCGAGCGCGATGGGGATCAGCATCGTCGGCGGGCTCGCCTGCAGGATGGTCGAGCCGTCGACGTACTCGACCATCGAGTGGACCACGCTGGTCGGGTGGACGACGACCTCGATCCGGTCGAACGGCACCCCGAACAGCAGGTGCGCCTCGATCACCTCGAGGCCCTTGTTGACCAGGGTCGCGGAGTTGATGGTGATGACCGGTCCCATGTCCCACGTCGGGTGGTTGCCGGCCTGCTCCGGGGTGACGTCGGCGAGCTCGGCACGGGTGCGGCCGCGGAACGGCCCGCCGCTGGCGGTGAGCACCAGCCGGCGTACCTCCTGGGGCTCGCCGGCGCGCAGGCACTGCGCGATGGCGCTGTGCTCGGAGTCGACCGGGACGATCTGACCGGGCTTCGCGCGCTCGAGGACGAGCGGGCCGCCCATGATCAGCGACTCCTTGTTGGCCAGCGCGAGGGTGGTCCCGGCGTCGAGCGCGGCGAGCGTCGGCCGCAGGCCCACCGCACCGGTGATCCCGTTGAGGACGACGTCGCAGGGGTGGCCGGCGGCCTCGACGCTGGCCTCCTCCCCCAGGCCCGAGTACGCCGGCGCGAACTCGGCCACCTGCTGCGCGAACAGCTCGGGGTTGCTGCCACCCGCGGTCAGGCCGACGACCCGGAACCGGTCCGGGTTGGCCCGCACCAGGTCGAGGGCCTGGGTGCCGATCGAGCCGGTGGATCCGAGGATGACGACGTCCTTCACCCGGCCATCCTCTCAACTCCGGGCCAGGGCGGCACCGGCCTCCCCGATGTTGCCGACGACACGGGTCCGAAAGCGCCTGATTGCCAGGATCCACGGGGGTTCTGCTGGATCCTTGAGCCGTGCTCGCCCGGTTCCGAGTCCACGCGCTGCTCGCGTCGGTCGCCCTCCTCGTCCTGCTGGTCGCGACCTTGTTCGGCGGGACGAGCGGCTCCTCGAACGGGCCGGTCGCGGCTGCGCGCGCCGTCGCCGCCGACGTCGGGGCGTCGAGCGACCCGACCGCCGCGGCGTCCCCCGACCAGCCGAGCGACGGCCCCCGCTGCCGCGGCCTGGTGGCGCTCACCTTCGACGACGGCCCGGCGCCCGGGACGACCGAGCACCTGGTCCGGCTCCTCCAGCACCTCGGCGTCCGCGCGACCTTCTTCATGGTCGGCCAGCGGGTCGCCGCCGCCCGGCGGACCGTGCGCACCGTCGCCGACGCGGGCTTCGCGATCGGCAACCACACCTGGGCCCACCACGACCTGTCGCTGCAGTCCGCGGCCGACGCGCGGGTCGCCCTGCTGCGCACTCAGCGCGCCTTGCGCCGCGCCGGGGTCAGCACCGGGCGGCTGATGCGTCCGCCATACGGCGCGCTGGACGACACCGCCCGCCACGTCATCCGCGGCCTCGGGCTCGTCCCGGTGCTGTGGACCGTCGACTCCCGGGACTGGCAGAGCGGCAGCAGCGCCACGATCGCCCACCGGATCCTCGCGGCGCTGCGCCCGGGACCCGACAACGTCGTCCTGCAGCACGACGGCGTCGACCGGTCACCGATCTCGGTCCGGGCCGTGTCGGTCGTGGTGCGCACCGCCCGGCGACGCGGCTACTGCTTCGTCGAGCTGAACCAGAACGGCCGGCCGGCGTGGCCGGCGGGCTACCACACCAGCCAGGGCGCCCGCGGGATCGCGTTCAGCCGTCGGCGCTGAGCAGTCGCTCGGCGGCGGTGTGCGGGTCGAGCTCGCCCGCGACGACCGCATCGGCCAGCTCGGCCAGCCGGTCGGAGCGACCCACGTCGGCCCAGCGACGGCGCATCGCGGTCAGCGCGAGCGCCTCGATCTCCTCCCGCGCCCGCCGCGTACGCCGGCGCGCGCCCTCGCCCGACTCGGCGAGCCACGCCCGGTGGTCGGCCAGCGCGTCGGCCACCTCGTCCACCCCGGTCGCCGTGGCGGCGGTCGTCATCAGCACGGGCGGCTTCCAGGCCCCGTCGCGCCGCTCGGCCAGGCCGAGCATGGAGCGGAGGTCCCGGCGTACCTTCTGGGCGCCGTCGCGGTCGGCCTTGTTGACGACGTACAGGTCGCCGATCTCGAGGATGCCCGCCTTCGCCGCCTGGATGCCGTCACCCATGCCGGGCGCGAGCAGCACGATCGTGGTGTCCGCGAGGCCCGCGATCTCGACCTCGCTCTGACCGACGCCGACGGTCTCGACGAGCACGACGTCGAAGCCGCACGCGTCGAGGACCCGCATCGCCTGCGGCGCCGCCCAGGCGAGGCCGCCGAGGTGGCCGCGCGCGGCCATGCTCCGGATGAAGACGCCGGGGTCGAGGACGTGGTCGCCCATCCGGATGCGGTCACCGAGCAGGGCGCCGCCGGAGAAGGGCGAGGAGGGGTCGACCGCCAGCACGGCGACCCGGAGGTCGCGCTTGCGCAGCTCCCCCACCAGCGCACTGGTGGACGTCGACTTCCCGACGCCCGGAGCACCGGTGAGACCGATGACGTGCGCCTGTCCGGCGTACGGCGCGAGGGCCCGCATCAGGTCGGGCAGGACCGGCGACTCGTCCTCGACGAGCGAGACCAGCCGCCCGACCGAGCGCTGGTCGCCGGCGCGGGCCTTCTCCACCAAGCCAGGAACGGCCGCCGCGGTGATCCCGCGGCGGCCGCTCCCGTTCGTGCTTGAGGTCATCAGGCCTTCGGGACGCGCACGATCAGCGCGTCGCCCTGGCCGCCGCCGCCACACAGCGCGGCCGCACCGGTGCCACCGCCGCGGCGCTTGAGCTCGTTGGCGAGGGTCAGGACCACGCGCGCGCCGGACATGCCGAGCGGGTGACCCAGCGCGATCGCGCCACCGTTGACGTTGACGATGTCGTCGGAGATGCCGAGCTGCTTGGCCGAGGCCATGCCGACGGCGGCGAACGCCTCGTTGAACTCGACCAGGTCCAGGTCGGAGGCGGCCAGGCCGGCCTTGTCCAGGGCCTTCGCCGTCGAGGCGGCGGGCTGCAGCTGCAGGCTCGAGTCGGGGCCGGCGGTCTGGCCGTGCGACACGATCTCGGCGAGCCACTCCAGGCCCAGCTCCTCGGCCTTGGCCTTGCTCATGATGACGACCGCGGCCGCACCGTCGGAGATCTGCGAGGCGGAGCCGGCGGTGATGGTGCCGTCCTTGACGACCGGGCGCAGGCCCGCGAGCGACTCGGTGGTGGTGTCGCCACGGACACCCTCGTCCTGGCTGACGACGACGTCGCCACGGCGGCTGGAGATCGTCACCGGGACGATCTCGTCGTCGAAGAGGCCGTTCTTCTGGGCCTCGGCGGCACGCTGGTGCGAGCGGGCCGAGACGGCGTCCTGCTCCTCGCGGGTGAACTGGTCCGAGGCCGCGTTGCAGGCGTCGGTCAGGTTGATCATCGCCTGCTTGGTGAACTGGTCGAAGAGGGCGTCGTACACCATCGAGTCGACGAGGGTGGTGTCGCCGTACTTGAAGCCGTCACGCGACTTGGGCAGCAGGTGCGGGGCGTTGGTCATCGACTCCATGCCACCGGCGACGATGATGTCGAACTCGCCCGCGCGGATCAGCTGGTCGGCGGTGCCGATGGCGTTGAGGCCGGAAAGGCACACCTTGTTGATGGTGATGGTCGGGGTGCTCATCGGGATGCCCGCGCCGTGGGCCGCCATGCGCGCCGGGTTCTGGCCCGCGCCGGCCTGGATGACCTGACCCATGATCACGTAGTCGACCTGGTCGGCCGAGACGCCGGCCTTCTCGAGCGCACCCTTGATCGCGACCGCGCCGAGGTCGGCGGCGGAGAGCGACGCGAGGCCGCCCATGAGGCGCCCGATCGGGGTACGAGCGCCGGCGACGATGACGCTGGGGTTGTCGGACATTTTTCCTCCGTTGAAGAGAACCGTTGAACTTTCGCGACTGTACTCGCGGGTACTGCGGAGCGGCGAGGGTCTCAGAGCCGGTGACCTGAGGCACTCGTCACAGGAGGCGTCCGGGCATGATGGATCCATGAGCCTCAACGACGTGCAGCACCTGTTCACCGCCATCGACCACGTCGGGATCGCCGTGCCCGACCTGGACGAGGCGATCGCGTTCTACACCAGCACCTACGGCATGACGGTCGCCCACGAGGAGACCAACGAGGAGCAGGGCGTGCGCGAGGCGATGGTCCGCGTCGGCGACACCGACTCCTGCATCCAGCTCCTGGCGCCGCTCTCGCCGGAGTCCACCATCGGCAAGTTCCTGGCCAAGTCCGGTCCGGGTCTGCAGCAGCTCGCCTACCGGGTCGCCGACATCGACGCGGTGTCCGCGACGCTGCGCGAGCGCGGCCTGCGCCTGCTGTACGACGTCCCGAAGCGGGGTACGTCGAACAGCCGGGTCAACTTCATCCACCCCAAGGACGCCGGCGGCGTGCTGGTCGAGCTGGTGGAGCCGGCGGCGGACGCCGCTCACTGAGCCGCCTCAGACCCACCTGAACCCGACCGTCTCCCCCGGCCTGAGCTGGGCGAGGCGGTCGGTGTCCTTTTCGATGACGACCCCGACGACCGGGTAGCCGCCCGTGACCGGGTGGTCCGGGCCGAAGACGATGGGCTCGCCGCTCGGCGGGACCTGGATGGCGCCTCTGGTCGCGCCCTCGCTGGGCAGCTGTCGCGTCGGGTCGGTCAGCTGGAGGTGGGCGCCGGTCAGGCGCAGGCCGACCCGGTCGCTGGCCTTCCCCACGGTCCAGCGGGTCCGGGTGAGGACGTCGGGATCGGCGATCCAGTCCGCGCGGGGGCCGCGGACGACGCGGAGGACCGGGTGGTCCGAGTAACCGGGCGCGGGGAGGCCCTCGGTGAGGATGTCGCCGTCCACGGCATGCCCGATCCGCAGCCGGTCACCGGCCGACAGCGGTGCCCGTCCGATGCCGGCGAGCGTGTCGCGGGCCGTCGAGCCCAGCACGGCCGGCGCGTCGATCCCGCCGCGGACGGTCAGGTACGAGCGGAGCCCGGTGGCGGGGGTGCCCAGCCGCACGCGCTCGCCCGGGCGCACGGCGAGCACGACGCCCGCGGGCTCCTGACGTCCCCCGACGTCGATCGGTGTCGGCGCACCCGTCACGACGAACCAGGTGGTGGCCGTCACCTCGACCTCGAGCCCGCCGAGGACCACCTCGAGGGCCGCGGCACCCGGCCGGTTGCCGACCAGCCGGTTGCCGAGCTCGTACGACGCCCGGTCGGCCGCGCCGCTCGACCCGACTCCGATCGCGGCGTGCCCCGGCCGGCCGGCGTCCTGGACCAGGACCGGGCCGCCGACGGCGTGGACGACGAGCTCAGCCATCGATCGCCTCGAACCGGACCACGGCGCCGGCCGTCAGCAGCGCGGGCTCCTCGCGGGCGAGGTCCCAGAGCACGGTCTCGGTGCGCCCGATCAGCTGCCAGCCACCCGGCGACTCGCGCGGGTAGACCCCGCTGAACTCCCCCGCGAGCCCGACCGACCCTGCCGGGACGCGCGTCCGCGGGGTGGCGCGGCGCGGAACCTGCAGCCGCGGGTCGCCGCCGACGAGGTACGCGAACCCGGGCGCGAACCCGCCGAACGCCACCCGCCACGTGCTCCCCGTGTGAGCGGCCACCACCTCGTCCTCGGCCAGCCCGGTCAGTCGTGCCACCTCGGGCAGGTCAGGTCCGTCGTACCGGGTGGGGATGCGTCGTACCTGACCTTCTGGTTGGGAATTCGGCGAATTCCCAACCAGAAGGTCAGGTACGACGGAGCGGAGCCGGTCCAGCCCCACCCCCGCTCGCGCCACGAGGAGCACCGTCCGCGCCCCCGGTACGACGTCGGCGACCAGCTCCGCCACGGCAGCGGAGCCCCGCAGCTGGTCGGTGAGCGCCACCACCGAGGCCGTGTCGGGCAGCTCGACGAGGAGCGCGCGGTCGCCGTACGGCAGGACGTTCATGCGAACGGGACGACCTCGACCCCGGCCCGCTCCAGGGCGGCGCGGACCGCTTCCGCGATGGCGACAGCACCCGCCGAGTCACCGTGGACGCACAGCGAGTCGACCGAGGACGCCAGGGCGACCGCCTGCTCCGCGGCCAGCGCGGGCGACTCGATCATCGCGTCCGCCTGTCCTCGAGGAACCAGACCGCCGTCGGGCAGGTAGCCGCGGTCGGCGAAGCCCTCGGTCACCGAGGGCAGCCCGGCCGCCTCGGCGAGCAGCAGGAACGGCGAGCCGGGCAGGCCCAGGACCGGCAGGCCGCCGTACTCCACGACCGCGTCGATGACGGCCTGCGCCTGCGCCGGGCGCACGTTGACGGCGTGGTAGAGCGCGCCGTGCGGCTTGAGGTAGCGGACCCGGTCGCCGGCGACCCGCGCGAGCCCGTCGAGGGCGCCGAGCTGGTACAGCACCTCGGCGGTCAGCTCGGGCGCGGGGACGTCGATGAAGCGGCGCCCGAAGCCAGCGAGGTCGCGGTAGCCGACCTGGGCGCCGATGCGGACGCCGTGCGCCACGCACATCGCGACGGTACGACGCAGCGTCAGCGGGTCGCCCGCGTGGAACCCGCAGGCGACGTTGGCGGAGGTGAGGTGCGGGAGCAGGCCGGCGTCGTCGCCGAGCGTCCACCTTCCGAACGATTCGCCGACATCCGCGTTGAGGTCCACCACAGGCCTATCGTGGCCCATGGCGAGCCACGGCGGCTGCGCGCACGTGTCCGGATGGCGGTCGGGGCAGTGAGACGGCGGTCACGAACCGGCCCTGAACCGGTTACCAAACGGTAACCTGCCCGACGGCCGTATTGCCACCCACTCCACATCCGCTAGGGAGACGACGACCGTGCAGCACATCCTCGACGCCATCCAGGCAGAAGCCTCCGCGGAGGACTTCGCCAACCTCGAGCTTCCGCAGTCCTACCGCGCCGTGACCGTCCACAAGGACGAGGTCGACATGTTCGAGGGCCTCGCCTCGCGCGACAA
>DATFHM010000138.1:0-3130 GCA_035248385.1 Nocardioides sp.
GCTGGCGTCGTACTGGCGCCAGGTGGAGGCCGACCACGTGTCGCGGCGGCGCAGCATGGCGGTCCTCGTGGAGGAGTCACGACACGAGGAGGCAGGGATGAGGATCGACGAGGAGCTGGCGGTCGAGGTCGGCACGCGGCAGGGCCAGGGCGGACGGGCGCTGATGCTCGACGCGGTGGTGACCGGCGCCCGGCTGTTCGCGGTCGCGGACGGGTTCGGTGGCGACGTCGGGCTGGCCGCCGAGGTGATGGACGTGATCGCCGGGTACGACGACCTGCACGGGGTGATCGACCCCGTCGCGCTGCTCGAGGAGGTCGTCGCCCGCGCGGCGACGGTGGTCGCCGGCCGGGCGGGATCGGGGTGCACCCTCACGGCGCTGGTCCTGGGGGCGGACAAGGTGGCCGTCGCGCACGTCGGCGACTCCCGGCTGCACCTGGTCCGCGACGGCGGCGTGCAGCGGCTGACCCGCGACCACACGCTGGTGCAGGGCCTGGTCGACGAGGGGCTGCTGACGGCGGACGAGGCGCTGGCCCGGGAGGATCGGGCGCAGCTCAACCGCGCGGTCGCGGCCGGGATGCCGCCCGAGCCGGACCTGGCCGTGGTGGCGCGCCACCCCGGTGACCGGTTCGTGCTGACCACCGACGGCGTGCACGCGGTGCTGACCGCCTCGGAGCTGGGAGGCCTGATGACGGCGCGCGCGACGCCGGACGAGGTGGCGGCCGCGGTCGAGGCGGCGGTGCTCGCCGCCGGCGCCCCGGACAACTACGGGGTCGTCGTCATCGACAGTTGACTCGAACAGGTGTTCGATCAATGATGGAGCCATGGGGTGGAACAACCCGCCGGTGCCCTGGCGGGAGATCGAGCGACGACTGTCCGGACGGCCGCCGAGCGAGGCGGCCCGGCTGGATGCGCCGGTCTCGCGGAAGCGGGCCAAGCCGGTCGTCGAGCGGATCGAGCGGCCGGCCGACGCGACGCCGTACGCCGAGCTGCACTGCCACTCGCACTTCAGCTTCCTGGACGGGGCCAGCAGCCCGCGCCAGCTCGTGGAGGAGGCGACGCGGCTGGGGCTGAGCGGGATCGCGCTGACCGACCACGACGGCTTCGCCGGGGCACCGCTGTTCGCGGAGGCGGCGACCGAACAGCAGATGCCGACGGTGTACGGCGCCGAGCTCACCCTGCCCGACAGCCACCTGCTGGTGCTGGCGCGGGGAGTCGCCGGCTACCACCGGCTCTCCGGTGCGATGACCGAGGCGGGGCTGCGCGCCCCGGAGAAGGGGCAGCCGCGGCACGATCTCGACGAGCTGGTCGACCTGGGCCGCGACCACTGGGTGGTGCTGACCGGCTGCCGCCGGGGGAGCGTCCGGCAGGCGCTGGCCCGCGAGGGGACGGCGGGGGCGGCTCGCGAGCTCGACCTGCTGGTCGACCGGTTCGGCGCCGACGGGGTCGTGGTGGAGCTGGTCGCCCGCGACCACCCCGGTGCCGACGACGACAACGACCTGCTCGCCGCCCTCGCCGCCGACCGGCACCTCCCCGTCGTCGCCACCGGCAACGTGCACCACGCGACGCCGGCCGGCCGCCGGCTGGCGACCGCGATGGCGGCGGTCGGTGCCCGCAGCTCGATCGCCGACCTCGAGGGCAGGCTCGACCTGTCCGGCTCCGCGCACCTGCGCAGCGGCGCGGAGATGCTGGCGCGCTTCGAGCGGCACCCGGAGGCGATCCGCCGCTCCGTCGTACTCGCCGAGGAGCTGGCCTTCGACCTGCGCAAGGCCTCTCCGAAGCTGCCCAAGCAGGGCATCCCCGCCGGGTTCACCCCCGACACCTGGCTGCGGCACCTCACCGAGCGCGGCTTCGTGAAGAGGTACGCCGGCACCGAGCACGAGCAGCGCGCGCGGGACCGGGTCGAGCGGGAGCTGCGGGTGATCGCCCAGAAGGACTTCGCCGGCTACTTCATCATCGTCCACGACATCGTGGCCTTCGCGAAGTCGCAGGGGATCCTCTGCCAGGGCCGGGGATCGGCGGCCAGCTCGGCGGTCTGCTACGCCCTCGGCATCACCGCGATCGACTCGGTGTTCTTCGAGCTGCCCTTCGAGCGGTTCATCTCCGAGCACCGCGAGGAGGAGCCGGACATCGACGTGGACTTCGACTCCGACCGGCGCGAGGAGGTCATCCAGTGGGTCTACGACACCTACGGGCGCCGCAACGCCGCCCAGGTCTGCAACATCATCAGCTACCGGCCGCGGATGGCGGTGCGTGACGCCGCGAAGGCCCTGGGATTCTCGCCCGGCCAGCAGGACGCGTGGTCCAAGCAGATCGACGGGTGGGGGAGCACGATCGAGAACGACGACATCCCGCACCAGGTGAAGAGCCTCGCCGAGGAGTTCCTGTCCGCACCCCGGCACCTCGGCATCCACTCCGGCGGAATGGTGCTCACCGAGCAGCCGATCGGGGAGGTCTGCCCGATCGAGAAGGCCCGGATGCCCGGGCGCACGGTGCTCCAGTGGGACAAGGACGGCTGCGAGACGATGGGGCTGGTCAAGTTCGACCTGCTCGGGCTGGGCATGCTCGGCGCCCTGGACCACACGATGCGGCTGGTCGCCGAGCACACCGGCAAGCGGTGGGAGCTCGACACGATCCCCAAGGAGGAGCCGGCGGTCTACGACATGCTCGGCGAGGCCGACTCCATCGGCGTCTTCCAGGTCGAGAGCCGGGCCCAGATCGGCACCCTGCCGCGGCTCAAGCCGCGCAGCTTCTACGACCTCACCATCGAGATCGCGCTGATCCGCCCCGGCCCGATCCAGGGCGGTGCCGTGCACCCGTTCATCCGCCGCAAGATGGGGCGCGAGCCGGTCACGTACGACCACCCGCTGCTCGTCCCGGTGCTGGAGCGGACGCTCGGCGTCCCCCTGTTCCAGGAGCAGCTCATGCAGATGGCCGTCGCCCTGGGCAACTGCGACGCCGACGACGCCGACCTGCTGCGCCGGGCGATGGGCTCCAAGCGCGGCATCGAGCGGATCGAGAAGGTCAAGGCCAAGCTCTACGAGGGCATGGCGGAGAAGGGCATCACCGGCGACGCCGCCGACGCGATCTACGTCAAGATCCTCTCCTTCGCCGGCTTCGGCTTCGCCGAGTC
>DATFHM010000139.1:0-15156 GCA_035248385.1 Nocardioides sp.
GACCGCGGTGGTGCCTCCCGGCGAAGCGGCGAAGGTCACCGCCGGGATGAAGAACCTCGACGCGGTGCGGCTGGCGATCCCGGTCCCGGCAGGCGACGGCTTCGAATCGGCGGCCGTCCTTCTCGTCATGGCCGGCGATCCCTACTCGGGCGAAGCGGCCGAAGAGGTCGAACGGATCCGCGAACGCCTGCACGCGATCTCGCCCGACGCCCTGCTCGGCGGCCTCCCGGCCGAGAACTGGGACGTGGAGCGGACCAACGCCCGCGACACCCGCCTGATCGTGCCGCTGGTGCTGGTCATCGTCGGACTGATCCTGGCGGCCGTGCTGCAGGCAGTCGCGGCGCCGCTCTATCTGATCGCCACCGTCGTCCTCTCGTTCGCCAGCACCCTCGGCCTCTCGACCTTCCTCTTCTCCCAGTTCGGCGGCGAAGGGATCACCTTCGACCTCACCCTGCTCGCCTTCCTCTTCCTGGTCGCGCTGGGGGTCGACTACAACATCTTCCTGATGACCCGGGTCCGCGAGGAGACGATCAACCACGGCACCCGCAAGGGCTCGCTGATCGCGCTCTCCTCCACGGGCGGCGTGATCACGGCCGCGGGTCTGGTCCTGGCCGCGACCTTCGCGATCCTGGCCACGATGCCGATGACGTTCACGCTCGAGCTCGGCACCACGATCGCCCTCGGCGTCCTGCTCGACACGTGGATCGTGCGCTCGGTCCTGGTCACCGCGATCAACCTCGACGCCGGGGACCGGATCTGGTGGCCGAGCAAGCTCGCCACGCGAGGCGGCGAGCCCGACGCGAACCCCGCCGGAGAGCCGGTCACGGTCGGCTCCTGACGCGACGCGCGCCCACTGTCACCTAGAACACGTTCTAGGTGACAGTGGGCCCCGTTAGGCTGGCTCCGATGTCCGACCACCCCACCCCCCAGCAGATCCGCCGCGCCCTCGCCCGGGCCGAACGCGGAGCCGCGCTCGACGTCGCCGAGGCGACCGCGCTGCTCGCCGCGACGGGCGAGGACCTCGACCGGCTGACCGCCGCGGCGGCGCTGGTCCGCGACGCCGGCCTGACGGCCGCGGGCCGTCGGGGGGTCGTGACCTACTCCCCCAAGGTGTTCATCCCGGTCACCAAGCTGTGCCGCGACCGGTGCCACTACTGCACGTTCGTGGAGACCCCGGGCCAGGCCGCGCGGGAGGGGCGGGCGCCGTACCTCTCGCCCGACGAGATCCTGGCGATCGCGTCGGAGGGCGCGAAGCTCGGGTGCCTGGAGGCGCTGTTCACCCTGGGCGACCGGCCCGAGGACCGCTGGCCCGAGGCGCAGGCCTGGCTCGACGAGCAGGGCTACGACTCCACCCTCGCGTACGTCCGGGCGATGGCGATCCGGGTGCTGGAGGAGACCGGCCTGCTGCCCCACCTCAACCCCGGCGTGATGTCGTGGGAGGAGCTGAACCGGCTCAAGCCGGTCGCCCCCTCGATGGGGATGATGCTGGAGACCACCTCGCGGCGGCTCTACGAGACCAAGGGGCTCGCGCACTTCGGCTCCCCCGACAAGGACCCCGAGGTCCGGCTGCGGGTGCTCGAGGACGCCGGCCGGCACTCCATCCCGTTCACGACCGGGCTGCTGGTCGGCATCGGCGAGACCCTCGAGGAGCGGGCCGAGACGATCTTCGCGCTGCGCGCGAACCTCAAGGCGTACGGCGCCGTGCAGGAGGTCATCGTCCAGAACTTCCGCGCCAAGCCGGACACCGCGATGCGGCACGTCGACGACCTCGACCTGGCCGAGTACCGCGCGGCCATCGCGGTCACCCGGCTGGTGCTCGGCCCGAAGGCGCGGATCCAGGCGCCGCCGAACCTCGTGGACCTGGCCGAGTGCAGGGCGCTGATCGGGGCCGGCGTGGACGACTGGGGCGGCGTCTCGCCGCTCACCCCGGACCACGTCAACCCCGAACGGCCCTGGCCGTCCTTGGAGCGACTGGCCTCGGTCACGGCCGAGTGCGGGTTCGAGCTCAAGGCCCGGCTGACGGTCCACCCGGAGTACGTCGTCGGCTCGCTCGAGCGCGGCGAGGCCTGGCTGGACCCGCGCATCACCGGCCACGTGGCGGCGCTCGCCGGTCCTGACGGGCTGGCCATCCCCGGCGTACGCCCGACGGGGTTGCCGTGGCAGGAGCCCGACGCCGGCTTCGAGTCGGCCGGGCGCACCGACCTGCACACGGGTGTCGACACCGAGGGCCGCACCGACGACCGCCGCTCCGACTTCGGCTCGGTCTACGGCGACTGGGCCAGCGTCGGCGAAGCCGCGGCCCGGACCGGCGCCCCGGCCGTCCTCCACACCGAGGGAGGCGACGCCCTGCGCGCGGCCGAGGCCGACCCCGGCAACCTCTCCGACGAGCACGCCCTGACCCTGATGACGGCCGAGGGCGACCTGCTGCGTGAGGTGACCCGGCTGGCCGACGACCTCCGCAGGGAGACGGTCGGCGACGACGTGACCTACGTGGTCAACCGGAACATCAACTTCACCAACGTCTGCTACGTCGGGTGCCGGTTCTGCGCGTTCGCGCAGCGCCGCACCGACGCCGACGCCTACTCCCTGTCGTACGACGAGGTGGCCGACCGCGCCCAGGAGGCGTGGGACCTCGGCGCGACCGAGGTCTGCATGCAGGGCGGCATCGACCCGCAGCTCCCGGCGAGCGCCTACTTCGACATCGCCGCCGCCGTGAAGCAGCGGGTGCCGGACATGCACGTGCACGCCTTCTCCCCCATGGAGGTCGTCAACGGCACGGCCCGCACCGGCCTGTCGATCGAGGACTTCCTGATCAAGGCCCGCGAGGCCGGCCTCGGCTCGCTGCCCGGCACGGCCGCCGAGATCCTCGACGACGAGGTCCGCTGGGTGCTCACCAAGGGCAAGCTGCCCGCCTCCACGTGGATCGAGATCGTCTCCACGGCGCACCGGATCGGGCTGCCGACGACCTCGACGATGATGTACGGCCACGTCGACAACCCGCGGCACTGGGTCGGCCACCTCAACGTCCTCAAGCGCGTCCAGGACACCGCACGGGAGAACGGCTCCACCGGGTTCACCGAGTTCGTGCCGCTGCCCTTCGTGCACACCTCCGCGCCGATCTACCTGGCCGGAGTCGCCCGTCCGGGACCGACCCTGCGCGACAACCTCGCCGTGCACGCGATGGCGCGGATCATGCTCCACGGCCGCATCGACAACATCCAGACCAGCTGGGTGAAGCTCGGCGTCGACGGCACCCGCGCCATGCTCAACGCCGGCGCCAACGACCTCGGCGGCACCCTCATGGAGGAGACCATCTCCCGGATGGCCGGCTCCGAGCACGGCTCCGCGAAGACGGTCGCCGAGCTGGCCGAGATCGGCGCCGGGATCAGCCGGCCGGTTCGGGAGCGGACGACCCTGTACGGCGTTCCCACCAGGTCCTGAACCGTCGCCACCCGCTGCGGACCAGCCGCATCAGCAGGTAGAGCACCGCCAGCCCGGCCACCAGCAGCACGAGCGCGATGGCGGCCGCGATCACCGGGTGGGCGAGCGCGAACGACATCACGGCGAGGACCAGTCCGTCCTCGCCGACCGAGAGCCCGATGTTCGTGAACGGCTCCGGCAGGGTGTTCACCGCGAGCCGGGTGCCGGCCTTGGTGACGTGGGCGCCGAGCGCCCCGCCCCCGCCGAGCAGTCCTCCGATGACGTCGTTGAGAGACTGGTCCTGCGCGTCGCCCGCGAGCATCACCCCGAGGACCGCGCCGACCACCGGGCGGATCAGCGTGGAGACGGCGTCCCAGGCGGAGTCGACGTACGGGATCTTGTCGGCGACGAACTCGAAGGCGTACATGAACGCAGCGACCCCCAGGACGGGCCAGCTGCCGAGCAGGTCGGGGATCCGGTCGAGGTGGTCGATCCGGTCCGCGATGCCCAGCACCAGCACCACCAGGTAGCTGTTGATGCCGCTGGCCCATCCCGAGGTGAAGCTGAGCGCGAGGGTCTCCACCCGCGCAGGCTAACCGGTCAGGACCTTCTGGGGGTCGGCAAGGATCTCCTCGAAGGCGAGCTCGGCCGCACCCACGAGGGACGAGTCGCGGCCGAGCCCGGCGGGCGCCAGGCGCACCGCCTCGGCGGGCGCGATCGACGGCTGGCTGCGGAAGGACTGCTCGACCTCGGCGCTCGCGTGGCGCCAGAGCTGCTCGAGGCTCCCTCCCAGCACGATGATCTCCGGGTTGAACAGGTTCACGATGGCCCGCAGCCCCGCCCCACAGGCTCCCGTCACGGCGTCCACGGCGGAGCGGGCCTGCGCCTCACCCTCCGCTGCCGCACGCATCACCTCGGCGACGGCCTCCGCACCACCGCCGGGCGATCTGCCGGCGAGGCTGAGCAGCCGGTTCTCTCCCGCGGCGGTCTCCCAGCAGCCGACGGCTCCGCAGCGGCAGCGCAGGCCTGCCGGGTCGACCTGGATGTGCCCGATCTCCCCGGCGTAGCCGGCCGAACCCTGGAGCAGGCGACCGTCGATCAGGAACCCACCGCCGATGCCCACGCTGGCGGCGAGGTACGCCGCGTCGCGATGTCCCGCCGCCGCGCCCCGCACGTGCTCCGCCAGGATCCCCAGGTTGGCGTCGTTCGCGAGCTGGACCGGTCGGCCCAGACGCTCGGCGAGCAGGGTGGCGAAGGGCTGGTGCACCCAGCCGAGGTTCGGGGCGAACTCGACGATGCCGCCCTCACGCACCACGCCGGGCACGGCCACGCCGACACCGAGCCAGCGATCCGGCGATGCCTCCGTGACCACCTCACGAGCGAGGTCAGCGATGACGCTGACCAGCCGCTCGGCCTCGTGGCTGCCGCGCTGGTGGGACCGCGAGCGCCGGGCGAGGACGGCTCCTCCCAGCCCGACGACCGCCACCTCGACGCGATCCACCTGGATGTCCACGGCGACCACGGCGTTCCCGACCTGAGGCACCACCAGGTGCGACGGCCGACCGGAACGGCCCCGCACGACCGAGCTCTTCTCCACCACCAGGCCCAGAGACTCGAGCTCGCTGGTGAGACCGCCGACGGTGCTGCGGTTGAGCCCCAGGTGGCGGGTCAGCTCGGCGCGCGTGAGCGATCCGTCGACGTGCACCGCTCGCAGGACAGCGCTCAGGTTGGCCCGTCGCAGCTCCTCGGTTCGCCCAACGACACCGCTCCGAGGAGTTGCAACGGACATCTCACCCTCTCCCGCTGGCGCTCGCTCGCCGACGGCTGATCGCGTCGACGCTCGCTGCGATGAGCAGGACGACGCCGGTGACGATCCAGACCGTACCCTGCGTCTGGTTCAGCAGCCCCATGCCGTTGTCGATGATCGCGACGACGGTGCCGCCGATGAGTGCGTCGATGATCCTGCCCTTGCCGCCGAAGAGGCTGGTGCCGCCGATGACGGCGGCGCCGACGGCGTACAGCAGCGTCGTGTTGCCGCCGGTCTGCGGGCTGACCGAGTTGGTCCGGCTGGCCAGCATGATGCCCGCGATCGCTGCCAGCGTCGATGCGACGACGAAGCAGCTCAGCTTGACGCGCGCCACGTTGATGCCGGCGCGGCGTGCGGCCTCGGCGTTCCCGCCGACCGCGTAGACGTGACCGCCCCAACGGGTGCGCTGCAGCGCGAAGCTGAGAGCCAGCAGCAGGGCGATCATCACGATCAGCGAGACGGGGAGCCCCTTGATCGACTTGACGTTCGGGTGCGGCCCGCGCTCGGCGGAGAGGTAGGCGACGACGACCAGGACCACGACCGTCATCGCGCCCGACTTCAGCATCCAGTGCAGGTTCGACTCGGCAGTCAGCCCACGAGCGCGGCGACGGCTGTTGGTCAGCCAGGAGCCACCGACGTACGCGGCGATCAGGAGGACTGCGAGGGCCCAGCCGGCCCACACCGGGATGTTGCCGTTGTTGAGCTTGAGGATGAAGTCGTCGTGGAGCGCGATGGTGCCGCCCGCGCCGGTGATCTTCAGCAGCAGTCCCTGCAGACCGAGGAAGGTCGCGAGGGTGACCACGAACGACGGGATCCCGAGCCGCGAGACCAGCATGCCGATGCACCAGCCGATGAACGCGCCGGCCAGCAGAGCCGCGATCAGGCCGGGGATGAGCGGCCAGCCGTGGTTCGTCATCAGCAGGGCGAGCACGCCGGCGCAGGTGCCGCCGGTGAAGCCCGCACCCAGGTCGATCTCGCCGAGCAGCAGGACGAAGACCAGCCCCATCGCGAGCACCGTGACGCCCGCGGACTGGCCGATCAGGTTGCCGATGTTGAAGGCGTTGAAGAACGTGCTGGGGCGCAGGGCGGTGAACACGATCACCAGCAGGACCAGGCCGAGGACGGCCGGCAGGGAGCCGACGTCACCGCCGCGGAGCTTGGCGACGTAGGCCGACCAGATCCCGCCGAGCGTGTTCTGGTCGGCAGGCACCTCGATGGTGTCCGGGCTGGCCGGAGTCATGGTGCTCACACCGCACCTCCGTTCTTGGCAGGGATGATGCCGGTCGTGATCGCCGTGACGATCTGCTCGCGGGTGTAGTCCGTCGTCTCCACCTGACCGGCCATCTGGCCGAGGTAGAGGACCGCGATGTCGTCGGCGACCTGGAAGATGTCGTTGAGGTTGTGGCTGATGAGCACCACGCCGAGGCCCCGGTCGGCGAGACGCCGCACCAGCTTGAGGACCTGCTCGGTCTGCGCCACGCCGAGCGCGGCGGTGGGCTCGTCGAGGATCACGATCTTGGAGTTCCACAGGACGGCGCGCGCGATGGCGACCGTCTGACGCTGACCGCCGGAGAGCGACGCCACCTGGGTCCGCACCGACTTCAGGGTGCGCACCGACAGGCCGTCGAGCGTCTCCCGCGCTCGCGCCTCCATCGTGTCCTCGTCGACGACGCCGCGCTTGATGAGCTCGCGACCGAGGAACATGTTGCGGACGACGTCCAGGTTGTCGCACAGGGCGAGGTCCTGGTAGACGACCTCGATGCCCAGTGCGTTCGAGTCCCTGGGGCCCTTGACGCTGACCGGGCTGCCTTCGAAGAGGTACTCCCCCTCGTCGAAGGCGTGGATCCCCGCGATGCCCTTGATCAGGGTGGACTTGCCGGCGCCGTTGTCTCCGACGAGTGCGGTGACACGGCCAGGACGGACGTCGAGGTCGACGCCGCGCAGCACGTGCACGGCACCGAAGCTCTTCTGGATGCCACGCAGCTGCAGCAGCGGCGGCGGTGCGGCCGCGGTGGGCCCCTGGGACCCCGATCGCTCGGGCGATTCGACGCTCACGAGAACTACTCCTTGGGATGGGATCTGCTGGTTCCGGTCACCGGCGGGGATCGCCCGCCGGTGACCGGTCCGTCGTGTCGGCGTACGGCGACGCCGACACGACGAGGGGCCTCACTGGATGCCGGCGGCCTTGCACTTGGCGGCGAACTGGCCGGTGCAGACGTCCTTGGCGGAGGCCTGACCGTCGTCGAAGACCTGCTTGACGGTCTTGGCGGTGACCCACACCGGGGTGGCCAGGACGGAGGGCACGTCCTTGTTGAGGGTCGTGTCCTTGACCGAGCCGGTCGCGAGCGAGGACGCGGTCGCGTCGTCACCGTTGATCAGGGCGATCGCCAGCTTCGCGACCGCGTCGGCCTCGAGGCTGGTGTTCTTGTAGACCGTGCCGCTCTGGTAGCCCATGAGGATGTTCTGGATGCCCTCGGTGCCGGCGTCCTGCCCGGTGATCGGAACCTTGCCCGCGACGCCGTCGGCCTTGAGGCGGGCGATGATGCCGCCGGCCATGGTGTCGTTGGCCGAGATGACGCCGTCGATGTTGCCCTTGTTCTGGGTGTACATCTGGTCGAAGACCTGCCCGGCCTTGGTGGCGTCCCAGTTGCCGGACTGGTCGCCGACGATCTTGTACTGCGGGTTCGCCTTGAGCACGGAGTCGTAGCCCTGCTTGAAGAGCGCCGCGTTGTTGTCAGTCGCCGCTCCGTCGACCTCGACGACGTTGCCGCTGTTCTTGCCGTCGGCCTTGAGCGCGTCGACCAGGCCCGTCCCCATCAGCTCGCCGACCTTCACGTTGTCGAAGGACACGTAGTACGACGCGCCGCCGCCGAGCGTCAGGCGGTCGTAGTCGATGCTCTTCACGCCCGCGTCAGCCGCCTTCTTGAGGCAGGCCGTGCCGGAGTCGGAGTCGAGGTTGGTGATGATGAGGACCGAGACGCCCTCGTTGATCATGCTGTCGCAGAGCTGACCGAACTTCGCGGTGTCGCCACCGGCGTTCTGGATGTCGGCCTTGAGACCCGCGTCGCTGAACGCCTTCTGCAGGTTCGGGCGGTCCTGACCCTCCCAGCGGGGCGAGCTCGTCGCGTCGGGAAGGATCACGCCGACCTGGGCCGAACCGCTGCCCGAGCCGCTGGCGCCGTCGGACGCCTTGTTGTCGTTGCTGCCGCAGGCGGCCAGGCCCCCGAAGGCCACGACGCCTACTGCCATTGCGGACGCGTACCGAACGCCGTTGCGCCCACGCAGACTGGCCATCTTCATTGCTGAACCTCCACTGGGTGTCCCTGTGAGTGACCGGCACCACAGGTTTGTTGTGCTCCACAACATAGGGACCTGAGGGGCCCAGCGCAAGTACTTCTGCGCCCTATCTGGAGATTTGTCGCAAGGCCCCGGACGCCCCCTCGGGGCTCGACGTTCGGCAATGCTCGGTGACGTGCGCGGCTACGCTGCGCGCATGCCTCAGGCCACGACCGACGTGCCCCCGGGCGGAGCAGGTCGCCGGCCGAGCGGGGCGCGACCGTTCGGGGCGATGCCCGACGGACGCGAGGTCACGCTGCACCGCATCGGCGTGGCGCCGGGCCCGGTCGCGGAAGTCCTCGACCTCGGCGCCACGCTCCATCGCCTCGAGATCCGGGGCGGGGACGGGATGGTGCGCAACGTCGTGCTCAGCCACCCGTCCGTCGAGTCCCGCCTTCTCTCGCCCTTCTACCTCGGCGGCACGATCGGACGCTACGCAAACCGGATCGCGAGAGGCCGGTTCGAGCTGGACGGGGCCGACGTGCAGGTCCGCACCCACGATCGGGGCAACGCGCTGCACGGAGGCCCGGACGGATTCGACCGGCGCCTGTGGGAGGTCGTGTCGCGGTCCGCGTCGTCCATCGAGCTCGCGCTCACCAGCCCGGACGGAGACCAGGGCTACCCGGGCACGCTCCGGGCGCGAGCACGCTACGAGGTCGTCGACGACGGCTCGCCCGGGTGGCTGCGGGCGACGTACTCCGCGACGGCGGATGCCCCCACGGTCGTCAACCTCACCAACCACGCCTACGTCAACCTCGACGGCGAGGGCTCCGGCCCGGTCGACGACCACACGCTGCAGGTCCGGGCCTCGCGCTACACCCCGGTGGATCCCGACGGCATTCCCGTCGGCGACCACGCGCCCGTCGACGGCACCCCGTTCGACCTCCGTGAGAGCCGCGCGGTCGGCGTGGTCGTCCGCGATCCCCACCCCGAGATCGAAGGCTTCGGAGGGATCGACCACAACTTCGTGCTCGATCCTGGGCGTCCGGGCGCCCTCGGCCTGGCCGCCGTCCTCCGCAGCGCGCGCAGCCGCACGTTCCTGGAGCTCCACACCGACCAGCCCGGGCTGCAGGTCCACACCGGCAACGGTTTCGACGGTACGGCGGTCGGGCCGTCCGGACGCGCGTACGACCGCTGGCACGGCATCGCACTGGAGCCGCAGCTCCACCCGGACACGCCGCACCACCCCGACTGGCCCACGGCGGTGCTCAGGCCCGGGCAGACCTATGTCTCCACCATCGAGTGGCGCTTCCTCCATGACTGATCCCCGACCGTCAGGCGCGCCCGGGACCACCTGGGCGCGGAGCCACACCTACGCGGCGCGCGAGCTGCTGTTCCCCACCTCGATCGAGGAGTGCCAGGCGATCGTGGAACGGGAGCCGCGGGTGCGGGCTCTCGGCACCCGTCACTCGTTCAGCGACCTGGCGGACTCACCGGGGGTCCTCGTCTCCCTGGGGGCGCTCGACGCCGAGCCCGAGCTGCTCGACGACGGGCACGTGCGGGTCCCGGCCGGCCAGCGGTACGGCGATCTCGCGGTCTGGCTCGAGCAGCGCGGCCTCGCGCTGGCCAACCTGGCCTCCCTCCCCCACATCTCGGTCGGCGGCGCGGTCGCCACCGGGACCCACGGCTCGGGGGTTGGCAACGGCTCGTTGTCGTCCGCTGTCGCTGCCCTGGAGATGGTCGACGGGCGTGGGGCACGGGTGCGGCTGTCGCGCGGGGACGCCGCCTTCGACGGAGCCGTGATCGGTGTCGGCACCCTGGGCCTGGTCACCTCGATCGAGCTCGACGTGGAGCCGACCTACCTGGTGCGGCAGACGGTGCACGAGGGCCTTCCCTGGCGCGCCTTCCTCGCGGACCCCTGGGCGGTGATGGCGGCGGCGTACTCGGTCTCGGTCTTCACCCGATGGACCGGCGACACCGTCGGGCAGGTGTGGGTCAAGGCGCGCGACGGTGACATGCCGTTGGTGCTCGGCGCCGACCCGGCCCTCGAGCAGCGCCACATGATCCCCGGACTGGACCCGGGCCTGACCACTCCGCAGCTCGGCGCACCGGGCCCGTGGCACGAACGGATCCCGCACTTCCGCCTCGGTTTTCTCCCCAGCAGCGGGGACGAGATCCAGAGCGAGTACCTGGTACCCCGCGAAGCGGCACGACCGGCGCTGGAAGCCGTGCGGGGTCTCGCGGACCGCATCGAGCCGCTGCTCCACGTCAGCGAGCTGCGCACCGTCGCCGCCGACGACCTCTGGCTCTCGGGTGCGCACGGGACCGATGCGATGGCCCTGCACTTCACGTGGCGCCGAGAGCCGGAAGCCGTCGCCGCGCTGCTTCCCGTGCTCGAGGAGCGGCTGCTCCCGCTGTCGGCTCGCCCGCACTGGGGCAAGGTGTTCGCCGCGGGCGCAGCAGACCTCTCCGGCCTGTACCCGCGGTGGGATGACTTCGCGGCCCTGGCCGAGCACCACGACCCGGACCACCGGTTCGTCAACGACTGGACGGCGCGCCGGCTCGGGCGAGGGTGAGGGCTGGGGTCAGGCGCCTTCGGTGAGGTCGCGGACCTCCGCGTAGCGCGCCCGCACCGCCTCGCCTGCGCCCACGGGCGCCACGAAGGTCTCCGCGTCGCCCAGCTCCCAGGCGGGCGGCGCGTCGCCACCGGCGAGCAGCCAGGCGGCTTGTCGAGCGGCCCCGTCCGCGACGTACTCCCCCGGCGCCGGCACCACCGTCGGCCGGCCCAGCACGGCCGGGGCGATCCGGCGGATCGCCTCCGAACGCGCCCCGCCCCCGACGAGGAGCACCCTCTCGACCGGGACGCCTTGGGCGACCAGCGCGTCGATGCCGTCCGCGAGCCCGCAGAGGAGCCCCTCGACGGCCGCCCGCGCGAGGTAGGCCGGGTCGGCCGTGGCGGTCGTCAGGCCGTGCAGCGCGCCCTTCGCGCCCGGTCGGTTCGGGGTGCGTTCGCCCTCGAGGTATGGGACGAGCACCAGGCCGCCGGAGCCCGGCGGTGCGGAGAGGGCCAGCTCGGAGAGGCGGTCGAGCGAGACACCGAGCAGGTGGGCGGTGGCGGACAGCACGCGGGCACCGTTGAGCGTCGCGACGAGCGGGAGGAACCGGCCGGTCGCGTCGGCGAAGCCGGCCACCGTTCCGGACGCGTCCGCGACCGGGGTCTGCGAGACCGCGCACGCCACGCCGGAGGTGCCGATGGAGACCACGACGTCACCGGGACGAGCGCCCAGGCCCAGGGCCGCACCGGCGTTGTCACCGCATCCGGGCCCGAGCATCGCTCCCGCGGGCGTCTTCGCCGAGACCTCCGCAGGACCGAGCACCCGCGGGAGGACGACGTCGGCCCGGCCGAACGCACGCTCGAGCAGGTCGAGCCGGTAGCCACCCTCCACCGGTGACCAGTAGCCGGTGCCGCTCGCGTCGGAGCGGTCCGTGACGAGCGTGTCGAGGTCGGCGGCGCCCGACAGGCGCCACGTCAACCAGTCGTGCGGCAGGCACACCGCGGCCGTACGAGCCGCGTTGCCGGGCTCGTTCTCGGCGAGCCAGCGGAGCTTGGTGGCCGTGAACGAGGCCACCGGCACGAGGCCGGTCGCGGCTGCCCACGCCGCCGCTCCGAGCTCCTCGGTCAGTGCGGTGGCCGCTCCCGCCGAACGGGTGTCGTTCCACAGCAGCGCCGGTCGTACGACGGCACCTGCCGCATCCAGGCAGACCATCCCGTGCTGCTGGCCGCCGACGGCGATCGCCGCGACGTCATCGAGCCCACCGGCCGCGACCGCCGCCTCCCGGAACGCCGCCCACCAGTGGTCGGGATGGACCTCGGTGCCCTCCGGGTGCGGCGCCGAGCCCGACCGCACGAGGCGGCCGGACTCGGCTTCACGGACGACGACCTTGCAGGACTGGGTCGAGGAGTCGACCCCGGCGACGAGCGTCATCGGATCCCTCAGCGCAGGCCGAGCAGGTGGTCCATCGCGAGCTGGTCGAGCTGCTCGAACGCGTAGCCGTGGTCGAGCGCCGCGATGTCGTAGTCCGCATTGCGCAGGTCGGCGATCGTCTCGCCGGCCGCCAGGGTCGGCTGGGCCAGCTCGTCGACCTTCGATGCGGCCAGCGCGGCCTTGACCTCCGGGTCGGCGCGGAACGCGAGCGCGCGCTCCTTGAGCACCAGGTAGTTCCTGATGCAGCCGGCGGCGGACGCCCAGACGCCGGCCTCGTCCTCGCTCCGGGGAGGCTTGAAGTCGAAGTGCCGCGGACCGGCGTACCCCTTGCTCTCCAGGAGGTCGACCAGGTTGAAGGCTCCCCGCAGGTTGCCCGCACCGAAGCGGAGGTCCTGGTCGAAGCGCGGACCGTGCTGGCCGTTGAGGTCGACGTGGAACAGCTTGCCGTGCCACAGCGCCTGGGCCACGCCGGAGGCGAAGTTGAGCCCCGCCATCTCCTCGTGCCCCACCTCGGGGTTGAGGCCGACCAGCTCGGGACGGTCCAGGGTGTTGATGAAGGCGAGCGCGTGACCGATCGTCGGCAGCAGGATGTCCCCGCGCGGCTCGTTCGGCTTCGGCTCGATGGCGAACCGGATGTCGTAGCCCTGCTCGGTGACGTAGTCGCCCAGCAGGTTGACCGCCTCGCGGTAGCGGTCGAGCGCGTCGGCGATGTCCTTCGCGGCGTGCGACTCGGCGCCTTCGCGCCCGCCCCACATGACGTACGTCGTCGCGCCGAGCTCGGCGGCGAGATCGATGTTCTTCGCGGTCTTCGCGATCGCGAACCTCCGCACCTGGCGGTCGTTGGAGGTGAAGCCGCCGTCCTTGAAGACCGAGTGGCTGAACAGGTTGGTGGTCGCCATCGGCACGGCGAGCCCGGTCTCGGCGAGCGCAGCCTTCAGCTTGTCGACCTGCGCCTGGCGCTCGGCCTCCGTGGCGTCGAACTCGAAGAGGTCGTTGTCGTGGAACGTGATGCCGTACGCGCCGAGCTCGGCGAGCTTGTGGACCGCGTGAGCGACGTCCATCGGCGGACGGGTCGCGCCTCCGAAGACGTCGACGCCCTGCCAACCCACGGTCCACAGACCGAAGGTGAACTTGTCCTCGGGCGTTGCCCTGTACTCGGTCGCCATGACCCATCCCTTCCTTCGGCGTCGCCGCCGGGTTTTGTTCATGTCGTGAACTATTACTGTGATCCAACTCTCCCGCCTGCTCGATGTCAAGCCACCCGACGCCGGCGCGCGGTGCTTGCATCGATGGTTCAAGACTTGTTGTAATCAGGCCCATGGCGGTCACCCAGCTCCCCGCGCACCATGCCGGCATGCGGGCGAGCAACCTCGGGCTCACCCTCGGCGCGATCGCCGACGCCGGGCCGCTCACCCGCGCGCAGGTGGCGGCACGGACCGGGCTGACCAAGTCCTCGGTGTCCGGCCTCGCGGCGGACCTCATCGCGGGGGGCCTGGTCACGGAGGCGCCCGAACGGGCCGGCCCCGACCGCGGCCGGCCCGGCACCGGGCTCAGCGTGGCCGCGAACGGCGCCGGTGGGCTCGGGCTGGAGATCAACGTCGACTACCTCGCAGCGCTGGTGGTCGACCTGTCCGGCGTACCCCGCTATCGCCACCTGGTCAGCCGTGACAACCGGCAGCGCTCGCCCGGCGAGGTGCTCGGCGAGCTCGGAGAGCTCGCCGACTCGGCCGTCCAGAGCGCACGCGAGCAGGGCCTGCCCCTGGCCGGGGTCTGCCTCGCCGTGCCAGGGCAGGCGGGCGGCGGCGTGATCGTGCGCGCGCCCAACCTCGGCTGGAGCGACGTCGACGTCGCTCTCCCCCTTCCTCCCACGCCGCTTCCCACGACGATCGACAACGAGGCCAACCTCGCGGCGCTCGGCGAGCTGTGGGCGGACGACGTCGGCCCCGACTTCATCCACGTCTCGGGCGAGGTCGGCATCGGGGCGGGCATCGTCGTCGGCGGGGAGCTCTTCCGCGGTGTGCACGGACGGGCGGGCGAGTTCGGCCACGTGGTGATGGACGCTGACGGCCCACCCTGTTCCTGTGGAGGACGTGGGTGCCTGGAGCGGCTGGCCGGCCAGGAGGCGATCCTGGCCGCCGCCGGGGTCAGCACGCGGGCCGAGCTCAAGGACCGGTGCCAGGCGGGCGATGCCGCCGCCCTGGCCGCCGTCGCCGCCGCAGGGGTGCTGCTGGGTCAGGCGCTCGCCTCGGCGACCAACCTCCTCGATCCCGAGGCGATCGTGCTCGGCGGGACCTTCGCCGACCTCGGCCCCTGGCTGCGCTCGTCGGTCGAGGAGTCCCTCGCCCGCCACGGCACCCGGCCCCGGCTGCTCATCTCCGGGCTCGGTACGGAAGCCGCCGTGCACGGCGCCGCCGGCAGCGTCATCCGCCGCGTGCTGAAGGATCCGGCCAGCTACATGGCGGGCAGGGCGGTGGCGCGAGAGGCGTGAGCGTCGGGACGCGGGTCCCTTCCGCCACCGTCTCGTGACCCGTACGTTGGGGAGAACCCAGCCTCAGGAGGTGTCGGTATGACCGAGAACGACTCGTACGGCGACTACAGCGTGGACGAGGAGAACCAGCTCGAGCCCGAGGACACCCTGGACGACAACGACGTCGCTGACGAGCTCGA
>DATFHM010000140.1:0-4381 GCA_035248385.1 Nocardioides sp.
GTTCGGGTAGTTGTGCAGGCAGACCGCACCGGCGCTGGCCTTGCCGATGGAGTACCACATGTCGCCCATCTGCAGGCTGTCCATGAAGTCGCGGGTGTAGCGGCCCTGCAGGTCGGTGAAGTACTTGTGCTGCAGGAACTCGCCGCTCTCCAGCGAGTAGAAGTCCCAGTCGTCGGGGATGAGCGGGTGCATCCGGTAGACCGACACGAACTCCTCGGTGAGCGAGAACGGGGCCGCGTGGTGGTCGGTGCTCGAGCCGATGATGCCGGAGAGCGCCTCGGAGTCGCCGATGCGGCCGATCCGGTCGCGGAAGGTCTCGCCGAGCGCGCCGTACCAGTTCGCGCTCATGCCGATCTGCAGCGCGGGGTGGCGCAGCACGCAGGGGGTCCACTCGACGGTGTGGATCTTGGCGATCAGCGCCGAGACCACGAGCACGCCGAGCTCGAAGAGCCGCTGGTCGGAGAGGTCCGGGTTGGACTTCTTGATCGCGGTGACGACCGAGTTGTGCTCACGCGCGAACAGGGTGTGCAGCAGGCCGGGGCCGAACCACCAGTTCTCCTGCATGCCCGTCAGGTCGACACCGGGGATGTCGCTGACCGGCAGCCGGCCGTCGTCCTCGACCTTGATCCTCCCGTCGACGAAGGTACGGATCTGGCCCTGCTTCTCCTGGCCGCTGCCGTAGATCTGCGAGCCGTCCCACCAGTGCGTCTCCTGGTTGGCGAAGACCGGCGCCGGCTTGCCGTCCTCGATCTCGCCGCCGTGCAGCGGGATGGTCTCCCGGATCCGCATCGGGTTCTCCGGGAAGTCGTCGCCCTCCTGCAGCGGGATGTCGATGACCCGGTCGGCGCGGCCGTCGCCGTGGAAGAACCAGTTGTGGTTCTCGAACTGCAGCCACGCGGCACCCAGGGCGTTGAGGATGCCGGCGGGCTTGAACGTGTCACGCGCCATCAGCCGGCGGCTGATCTCGCGCGGGTCCGGGTTGAGCAGGTTCTTCTTGTCGACCACGGTCTTCTCGACCGGGACGTTGCGGCCGAAGCCCGTGCCGCGCGCGCCCATCATCGGGCAGCCGAGGTCGTTCCAGGTGCCTTCCGGTGTGCGGGCCCGCTGCACCTCGGGCGTGGGCTCGCCCATGTCGCCCTCGGGGCGCATGCCCTCGCCCTCGAAGAGGTTCTTCTCGCGCAGGTCGTCGCGCGCCTTGGACAGGTTGGCGAGCTGCAGCGCGAGCGAAGGGTGCTCGTACCACTCCAGGCCGAGGGGGTTGAGCGGGTTCAGCGGGTTCGGCTTCATCGGTGTTGTCTCTCCTGGTTCGGCGGGAGCGGTGCGGAGGGGGAGGGAGTACGTCGGAGCTCAGGTGCGCAGGGCGAAGTAGCCGAGCATCGCGTAGGACCGGGTGGGCAGCCGGTAGAGGATCTTGCCCAGGTAGGTGCCCGGGACCAGGTGCACGAGCTCGTCGCGGATGCTGCGGATCAGCAGCCGCGGGTTGCTGTCGATGTCGGCGTAGTCGATGACCATGACCTCGCGGTCGGGGTCGTCCTTGCCGGCCTCGACGTACGTCGTGAAGTCGAACGCGATCCGGCCCGCCTCCTCGGTGCGCATCGAGTACAGAGGCCACAGCGCCTTGCTGACCAGCGTCGCCTGGTCGGTCATCCGGTTGTCGCCGGTCTGGGTCTCGGCGTCGAAGCGCTTGCCCTCCCACGGCATCCACGCCGAGGTGAGCGCGTTCAGGGCGACGTCGGTGAGCTTCGTGGTCGTGGTGAGCACCAGGATGCCGTCGGTGGGCCCGTCCAGCCCGCGGGCCGGGGAGCCGGCGCGGAACAGGTCGTTGAGCTCGGCCTCGGCCGTCGAGCGGTCGGACCGGCCGAGCTCCTGGAGCTCGACGATCCGCTCCCACGCGGCCGCTGCGGCGCCCTCGGGGTCCGTGACGGCCTGGGCCTGCCACGCGGCGACGGAGTCGACCGCCGTGCTGTTGTCTGCCATCGGTACCCCCAGCGTTGTGACGGGCCTCACCAGCCCGATGGTGACTCTAGGACCATCCGGCGCGCGTGTGCAGGCATTCCGGTAGTGACCTCGCACAGCGATCGGCGGATCCGGCTGTGGACCCTCACAATCGCCTCCCGTTGGGTCGGACGGGTCTCGTAGGGTCCGTCCATGACCGACGACGTCGCAGAGCTGCGCGCTTTCGCCGCCTCGTTGCTCGACACCGTGACCGAGCGTGGGGCAGAGGTCGCGGAACGGGTGCGGGAGCGGATCCCCTTCTACCGGGATGCGTCGTCGGTCAGCCTCGCCGACCTCGAGACGAGCTGCGGGGAGAACATCCGCTTCGTCATCGACGCGCTCGCGCAGGGTGTGCCCACCGACCCGGCGCCCGCGGCCGGCACGGGGGTACGCCGGGCGCAGGCCGACGTCCCGCTGCCGGCCGTGCTGGCGGCGTACCGGATCGGCTTCCAGGTCACCTGGGAGCGGTTCGCCGACGAGGCGCGGGCGCACGGCATCTCGGCCGACTCCATCCTCGCCGCGACCGCCGACGCGATGGTCGCCCACGACGTCTTCACCGAGGCGATGGCGCGCGCCTACAACTCCACCGTGACCGCTCGGATCGTCAGCCAGGAGGCCGAGCGCTCCGCGCTGGTCGAGGCGCTGCTCGGCGGAGCGGTGCTCGACCGGCGCACGCTCTGGGAGGTCGCCGACCTGCTCGGGCTGCCGGTGTCTGGGCGCTTCGTCGTCGCCTCCGCGGTGCTCGCGCAGCCCGGCCGGTTCGCGCTCCCGGGCGTCGAGACCGACCTGCTCGGGGTCGGCTGCCGGTCGGCGTGGCGGCTGCTCGCCGACGTCCAGGTCGGGGTCGTCGACCTCGGTGACACCCGGCTGGAGCGGGTCATGGAGGTGCTCGGCAGCGGCACGGCCCGGGTGGGCCTGAGCCCGGAGTTCGACGAGATCAGCGCGGCCGCGCGGGCCACCGAGCTGGCGCGGCTGGCCGGCACGGCGGCGCCGGCCGACGGTGGCGTCGTACGTTTCGAGGACCAGCCGGTGCGGGTCGCGGCCGCGGCCGGCGGCGAGGTCGCCCAGCGCGTGGCGGCCGAGGTGCTCGGGCCGCTCGACGCGCTCGCCGACGCCGAGCGCTACACGCTGCTGGAGACGCTGCAGGTCTGGGTCGAGGCCGGTGGGTCGGCGACGAAGGCCGGTGAGCGGCTCTTCTGCCACGCCAACACCGTGCGCTACCGGCTGCGCCGGCTCGAGGAGAAGACCGGGCGGCGGCTGGACCGCCCCGCCGACGTCGCCGCCCTGGTGCTGGCGCTGGAGACCCAGTCGACTCAGTCGTGGTCGGAGAGGAAGTCGTCCACGTAGGTCCAGGTCGTGCCGGGCGCCTTCGTCCCGGTCAGGACACCGAGGTGGCCGCCGGGTGCCATCGGCAGCCGGACGTCCGGCGAGCCCGGCAGCAGGTCGCCCACGTGGTGCGCCACCGGCGCGGGCACGAGCACGTCGGTCTCGCCGGCCACGTTCATCACGGGCACGTTCACCTCGGCCAGGTCCACCATCCGGTTCGGGCCCTGGACCTTGCCGCTGGCGAGCTCGTTGCGGATCGCGAGCTTCTGGTAGGCCTGCAGCGTCGCCCGGCCCGGGTAGGTGAGCATGTTGTTCATGATGTGGTCGACGGCCTGGATCTGACCGAGGAAGTCGCGCTCGTCGCGGCGGCTCCACAGCGTCTTCGGCTTCTTCAGGTACGTCGTCGCCGCGGTCGCCTTGAAGCCCAGGCTCACCACCGGGGCGGGCACCGAGCCGGCCGCCTTGAGGGCGGTGCTGATGATCCGGCCGCCGGTCACCTTGCTGATCACCCGGACCGGCGCGAGCAGCGGGTTCTTCGACAGGTCGAACGGGCTGGCCACCATCGCCACCGAGCGGATCGGCAGGTCCTGGTGGACGGCCGTGGTGCCGAGCGAGAACAGCCCGCCCATGCACCACCCGACCAGGTGCACGTCCTGGCCGTCGTTGTCCTCGGAGACCTTGCGGATCGCGGGCGGCAGCACGTCGTTGATGAAGTGCTCGATGCCGAGCAGCCGGTCCTCGCCCTTGAGCGGCCCGTAGTCGAGCAGGTACGTCGGCCGGCCGGTGTCGACGAAGTGCTGGGCCATCGACAGGCCCTGGCGCAGGTCGAAGCAGAAGGCCTGGGCGCCCAGCGGCGGCACCAGGAGGACCGGGATGCCGGTGCTCCCGACGGACTCGTCGGCGATGTAGCGGCGCAGCTCGCGGGTGCGCCCGGTGTCGATCACCTCCGACGGCGTGCGGGTGGTGTCGGCGATGCCGCCCCGGACCAGGAAGTCCCACAGGTTGGTGATCGCCTGCCGGCGTACCTCCAGGGAACGCTTGGGGTCGAGCAGCTTGGGCA
>DATFHM010000141.1:0-2740 GCA_035248385.1 Nocardioides sp.
CCCCGAGAGCCCGTACGCCGAGTCGTTGGCGATCCGGACCGCGTCGTCGTCGCCGTCGTGCGGGATGACCACGAGCACCGGGCCGAAGATCTCCTCCTGCGCGAGCCGCGACTCGTTCGAGAGGCCGGCGACGACGGTGGGCTGCACCCAGAAGCCGTCCTGGTCGATGATCGACCCGCCGGTGGCGAAGGTGCCGCCCTCGGCCCGCGCGACGTCGAAGTACGCCGCCACCCCGTCCCGCTGCACCGCCGAGATCACCGGGCCGCAGATCGCGCCGGGATCGGCCGGGTCCTTGGCGCCGATCGACTCCATGGTGGCCGCCGCCACGGCGACCGCCTCCTCGTAGCGGTCCCGCGGGACCACCAGGCGGGTCGTGATCGCGCAGCCCTGGCCGGCGTGGATGCAGGCGGCGAACGCCGTACCTCCCGCGACGGCAGCGACGTCGGCGTCGTCGAGGGCGATCGCGGCCGACTTGCCGCCGAGCTCGAGGAAGACCTTCTTCAGCGTCGGTGCGGCGGCCGCCATGATCGCCTTCCCGACCGCGGTGGAGCCGGTGAAGGACACCATGTCGACGCGCGGGTCGGTGGAGAGCACCGAGGCGACCTCGTTCGACCGGGGCGTCACCACGTTGAAGACGCCGGCGGGGATGTCGGTGTGCTCGGCGACCAGCCGGCCCAGCTCGGCCGCGACCCACGGGGTGTCCGGCGCGGGCTTGAGCACGACCGTGCAGCCGGCCGCCAGCGCCGGACCGACCTTGGCCAGGTTGATCTGGGTCGGCACGTTCCACGGCGTGATCGCGGCGACGACGCCGACGGGCTCACGCCGGACGGTACGCCGCGACGGGATCCCCATCGGCGCCGCGACGCCCAGGTCGGTCTCGAACTCGTAGCTCTCGACCAGGTCGGTGACCCACCGCAACCCCTCGACGGGTACGTCGAAACCTGCCGCCCCCATCATGAAGTCGGGCATCCCGACCTCGGCCCTGGTCAGCGCCCGGAAGTCGTCGGCGTTCGCGAGCAGCGCCTCGTGCAGCTGACGCAGGCAGCGCACCCGCAGCTCGCGGTCGGTGGACCACGACGACTCGTCGAAGGCCCGCCGAGCCGCGGCGATGGCCGCGTCCACGTCGGCGGCGGTGCCGTCCGGCGCCACCCCGATCTCCTGCCCGTTCGCCGGGTTGAGGATCGGGTAGGTCGCGCCGTCGGAGGCCGGCACGAGCTTGCCGTCGATCAGCTGCTGGGCGGGGACCCACGTCATCGGTGCGCCTCCTGGGTGATGAACTCGCCGGCCTCGACCGGCGGCGGCCAGACCGTGCTCGGCAGGTCCTTGAGGTGGTAGTGCCCGGGCACCCCGTGGCCGGTCACCGACATCCGCTTGAGGAGGGTGTCGGGCGCCTTGCCCGCCTCGATGATCTGCAGGAAGGTGTGCGCGGTCGAGGGCATGTCGAACCAGTCGCGCTGCCAGTCGATCTTGACGCCCTCGTCGGTGCGCTTCAGGCCGAACCAGGAGCCACCGAGGCCGAGGATCTCGTACTCCTTGCCCTCGTCGTCGAGGATCCCGGACCGCTGCTTCCAGAAGCCCACGACCATCGCCTTCTGCTCGTCGACGACGGTGCAGACGTAGTCGTAGTGCCAGCCGTCGAGGCCGTCCATCTCGATGCCGATGGCCCAGTCGCGGATCTGGTCGCGGCCGACCGCCATGAAGTGCTCGTCGACGGAGTACATCCAGCCGTAGGTGGCGTCCTCGGCGTACCACTCGGCCATCGGGCGCCAGTCGCCGCTGACCTCCACCCTGCGGTTGATGTCGAGCCAGGAGTCCCAGAACTCCTCGATCTCGGCACGGGTCAGGTCACTCATCGGTCCTCCTCGATGGACAGGGCGAAAGCAGGGCAGTACTTCACGGCGGTGTGAACCTGGGCGCGCAGCGACTCGTCGGGGTGGTCGTCGAGCAGCACGACGACATCGGCGTCCTCGGCGAAGCCGAAGACCGTGGGGGCCTCGCCCTGGCAGAGCTGGTGGCCCTGGCAGACGCCGGTGTCGGCGACGACGCGGTAGCTCATCGCCCGGCCCCCGTCGTACGCCGCCGGTAGCGGACGCGGGCGGGCTGGGCGAGCTGGATGACCATCTTGGTGAAGTCGTCGCGGTAGTCGTCCAGCGGCTGCGCGGCCTCGAACTCGAAGTCGCGCAGGATCACCGAGAAGATCGCCTTCATCTGCATCATCGCGAACGCGTTGCCGACGCAGCGGTGCTTGCCCGCCCCGAACGGGATCCAGGTCCAGCGGTTCTGCAGGTCCTCCTGGCGCGGGTCGATGTAGCGCGACGGGTCGAAGGAGTCCGCCTTCGGGAAGTCCTCCTCGATGCGGTTCGACACCCGCGGCGAGGCCGCGATCAGCGCACCGGCGGGGATGGTGTGCCCCAGCAGCTCGAAGTCCTCCTGCACCAGCCGCATCAGCACGATCAGCGGTGGGTGCAGCCGCAACGTCTCCTTGAGCGCCGACTCCAGCACTGGGATCGAGCGCAGCGCCTGGAAGGAGACCTCGGAACCGTCGGCGTACAGCTCGTCGAGCTCGGCGACCACATCGGCCATCACGGAGGGGTGGCGGAGCAGCTCGATCATCGCCCAGCTCGCCGTGCCGGAGGAGGTGTGGTGGCCGGCGAACATCATCGAGATGAAGATGCCCGTGACCATGTCGGCGTCGTAGCCGACGGCGATGAGGACGTCGAGCAGATCCCTGTCCTCACGC
>DATFHM010000142.1:0-11452 GCA_035248385.1 Nocardioides sp.
TCGTCACCGCGCAGCGCCTGATCAACGCGATCCCCGCGGTCGTCGCCGCGAAGCCCGGGCTGGTGAGCCCGATCGACCTGCCGCTCGTCACCGGAAGGGGGCTGGTCGCGCGATGAGCATCCTCGACCGCTTCGACCTCACTGACCACGTCGCCGTCGTCACCGGCGCCGGCCGCGGCATCGGTGCCGCCACCGCCGTCGCGCTCGCCGAGGCCGGTGCCGACGTCGTCATCTCCAGCCGCACCGAGAGCCAGCTCGCCGAGGTCGCGGCCCGCATCGAGAAGACCGGCCGCCGCGCCCTCGTCGTACCGGCCAACCTGAGCCACACCGACGAGGTCGCCGCCCTTGCCCAGCGCGCCTTCGACGAGTTCGGCCGCCTCGACACCGTCGTCAACAACGTCGGCGGCACCATCCCGAACGCCTTCCTCGACACCGACGTCGACTACCTGGAGGAGGCGTTCCACTTCAACGTCGCCACCGCCCACGCGCTCAGCCGCGCGGCCGTCCCGCTGATGCTGAAGTCCGCCGGCGACGACAGGCAGAAGTCGATCACCAGCATCAGCTCGATGATGGGGCGTACGGCGGCCCGCGGGTACCTCGCCTACGGCACCGCCAAGGCCGCGCTCGCGCACTGGTCCCGCCTCGCCGCGACCGACCTCGCGCCGAACGTCCGGGTGAACGGCATCTTCGTCGGCTCGGTGATGACGAGCGCGCTCGAGTTCGTCGCCGGCGTACCGGAGATGAAGCAGCAGATGGAGACCCGTACGCCGCTGGGGCGGATCGGCGAGGCCGAGGACATCGCGGCCGGCGTCGTCTACCTGGCGTCGCGGGCCGGGCAGTTCGTCACCGGCAAGCTGCTCGAGATCGACGGTGGGATCCAGGAGCCGAACCTGGATCTCGGGCTGCCAGACTTGCAGCCGTGACGTCCTCCATCCCCACCGCCGCGGCCATCTCCCCCGACTCCGGAGAGCACTGGTCCGCCGAGGGGGCGTGGAAGGTCGCCGACGGCATCCACCGGATCCCGCTGCCGCTCCCGATGGACGGCCTCAAGGCGATCAACGTGTACGTCGTCGAGGGCGACGACGGGCTGACCCTGATCGACGGCGGCTGGGCGATCCCGGTCGCTCGCGAGCTCCTCGACCGGTCGCTCAAGTCGATCGACTCGGGCTTCGGCGACATCAAGCGCTTCCTGGTCACCCACATCCACCGCGACCACTACACGATGGCGTCGGTGCTCGGTGGCGAGCTCGGGATCCCGGTCGCGCTCGGCCGGGACGAGCAGGCCGGTCTCGACCTGCTCAACAACGTCGACGCGTTCACCGAGAGCCCGTTCCTCCCGGTGCTGCGCAGCGCGGGCGCGGCCGACGTCGCCACCGCGTGGGCCGCCGGCCGGACCGAGGACGACCTCCCGGTCCCGGAGATGTGGCGCTACCCCGACCAGTGGCTCGAGGGGGACACCCGCTTCGACATCGGCACCCGTTCCATCGACGCCGTGCACACGCCGGGCCACACCCCCGGTCACTACGTGTACGCCGACCAGGCGGCCGGCCTGCTCTTCGCCGGCGACCACGTGCTGCCCACGATCACCCCGTCGATCGGCTTCACGGTGCCGCCGGTCGACCAGCCGCTCGGCGACTTCATGGCCTCGCTGGCGAAGGTCCGCTCGTTGCCCGACCTGCAGATCCTGCCGGCGCACGGGCCGGTCGCGCCGTCGTCGTACGCCCGTGTCGACGAGCTGCTCGTCCACCACGAGAGCCGGCTCGACCTGTGCCGTGAGTCGGTCGACGCCCGCGGTGACGTCACGGCCGAGATCGTCGCCCGCGACCTCGGCTGGACGCGGCACGAGCGCAGCTTCGCCGACCTCGACGTGTTCAACCAGGGCATGGCCGCGATGGAGACCAAGGCCCACCTGGACCTGCTGGTCGCCCGCGGCCAGGCGGCGCTGACGGTCCGCGACGGCGTCAGCTGGTACCAGCCGGCCCCGTAGCCACGGCCGCGTGGAGGTGGCGCGCCAGCCACTCCTCGTACTCCGCACGCGTCCAGCCGCGGTCCTGCACCAGCCGGTACCAGTTCTCCGGTGAGGTGAGCGCCCAGACGTCGTCGACGATCCGCTCGAGGTCGTCCTCGACGACGAGGCCCCGCTCGGCGAGGGGGCGCACGCCGTTCAGGTTGCCGATCCGCCGCTCGCGGTAGATCGTCGCGATGAACTCCTCGAGCAGCGGGTCGCCCGCGGTGCCGTGGAAGAGCAGGGCGCCGAGCAGTGGCCCGACCCGGTCGAAGATGTCGGCGGACCAGGAGGCGTAGGCGCGAGCGAAGGAACCGAGGTCGGCGGCGTCCATCACCGCCCGGTACGCCGGCCGCTCGCTCATCGGGGTCGGGTCGTGGTCGCCGGCCAGGCTGACGTCGTACGCCGCCTTGACGACCTCGGCCTTGCCGCCGACGGAGTTGTAGACGGTCTGCGGGCTGACGCCGGCCTCCCGTGCGAGGTCCGCGACCGTCATGGCGGCGAGGCCGTCACGCAGCAGCATGCGCGCGGCGGTGTCGACGATGCGCGACCGCGTCTCCTGCGCCTTCGCCTGACGCGTCGTCGACACATAGGCCCTTGTCATTGGAATCCCATTCCATTAGATTCATGTTCCAGTCAAGTCTAGCGAAGGTGGTGGCTCCGATGTCCGAGGCAGCGATCCAGTCCGCGCGTGCGATCTTCGACGCGATCAACTCCGGCGAGCTCGACGTGCTCGACGACCTCGTCACCGACGACTTCGTCGACCACGGCTCGCCGTTCCCGCTCCCTCCGGGCCCCGAGGGCTACCGGCAGATCCTCGGCTTCGTCAGCGGGGTGCTCCAGCTCCGCTACGAGATCCACGACATCTTCGCCGGTCCCGACCGGGTCGTCGTGCGCGCGGTGGGCCGCGGGGTCGCCGTCGAGGCGCTGCACGGTCCGGGCACCGCCGGCAAGCCGTTCGTCATGGAGACGGTGCACGTCTACCGCACCGAGGGCGACCGGATGGCCGAGCACTGGGGCATCCGCGACGAGTACGGCGTCCGCCTCCAGCTCGGCGTCCTCGCGCCGCCGGACGTGAGCGCGATCCCGGCGCCCGCCCACACCTGACCGGCCGACGTCCGGCCGCGCCCCGGTGGGGTGGGCGCGGCCGGTGGGCTCGGTAGCATGGATGGCTCAGACAGGGGAGCACCCGCGGGGTGCTGAGAGTGCGGATCCGCCGCAGACCCTCCGAACCTGATCCGGTTAGCACCGGCGAAGGGAGTCCATCCGATGAACCGTGCACGTGCCGCCCTCTCCGCGACCGCCGTCCTCCTCGCAGCGACGGCGGTCGCCGGCTGCGGGTCGAAGGCCGCGACCACCACCTCGACGGCCCCGGCCGACCACAAGGTCGTGCTGGTCACCCACGACTCCTTCGACCTGCCCAAGGCGCTGCTGAAGCGGTTCGAGAAGTCCAGCGGCATCGACGTCCAGCTCACCACCTCGGGCGACGCGGGCGAGCTCGCCAGCAAGCTGCAGGTCACCAAGGACGACCCGCTGGGCGACGCGGCGTACGGCATCGACACGACCTTCCAGGCCGCGGTCACCGGTGCCGGTGTCATCGACGGCGACCTCAGCCCGATCGACGTCGGCTACGTCTGCGTGAACGTCGACGACGCGTGGTTCACCAGCCACCACCAGGCTCCTCCGACGAGCCTCGACGACCTGGTGAAGCCGGCGTACAAGGACCTCTTCGTGACCGAGGGCGCCACCACCAGCAGCCCCGGCATGGCCTTCCTGCTCGCCACGATCGGCACGTACGGCGACGGCTGGCAGGACTACTGGCGCCAGCTGGTGGCCAACGGCGCCAAGGTCGACAGCGGCTGGACGCAGGCCTTCGAGAAGGACTACTCCGCCTCGGGCGGCGACCGGCCCGTCGTGGTCAGCTACAACACCGACCCGTCGTACGGCGTGAAGAACGGCCAGCCCTCCACGCACGCGCTGCTCAACACCTGCTTCGCCGACACCGAGTACGCCGGCGTGCTGACCGGCGCGAAGAACCCGACCGATGCGCAGAAGGTCGTGGCCTGGCTGCAGAGCGCGGCGGTGCAGAAGGCGCTGCCGACCAGCATGTACGTCTACCCGACCCGCGCCGGCACCCCGCTGCCGGGCAGCTGGAAGCGGTTCGCGCCGGTGCCGGGCAAGCCGATCGAGGTCTCCGCGTCCGACATCGCCGCGAACCGGCGTGACTGGACCACGACGTGGACCGACATCGTCTCCGGCTGAGCCTGGCGCACCTGCTGCTCGCCGCGGTCCCGGCCGCGGTGCTGGCGGTGTTCTTCCTGCTGCCCGTCGGCGGCATGGTCGCCCACGTCGACCGAGCGGGCTGGGCGCTGCTCGGTGACGACCGCACTCGTCGGGTCGTCTGGTTCACGGTCTGGATGAGCACCCTCGCGACGGCGCTGTCCGTGGCGCTCGGCCTGCCCTGCGCCTACGTGACGCACCGGCTCCGGTTCCCGGGCCGCGGTCTGCTGCGCGCCCTGCTGCTGGTGCCGTTCGTGCTACCGACGGTGGTCGTCGGTGTCGCGATCGGGCGGCTCGTCGACAACGGCCCGTTCGCGATCCTGCTCGGCCTGGTCTTCTTCAACGTCTCCGTGGTCGTCCGCACGGTCGGGGTCGCGTGGGAGTCGCTCGACCGCCGGCCGGCCGAGGCCGCGGCCGCCCTCGGAGCATCCTCGGCGCGGGTCTTCCGCACCGTCACCCTGCCGGCGCTGCGGCCCGCGCTGGTGTCGGCCGCCGTCGTGGTGTTCCTCTTCTGCGCCACCGGATTCGGCGTGATCCTCACCCTCGGCGGCCTGCGCTACTCCTCGGTAGAGACCGAGATCTACCTGCTCACCACCGGCGGCATCACCGGCTTCCCCGAGCTCAGCGCGGCCGCCGCCCTGTCGCTCGTCCAGCTGGCCGTGGTCGTGGTGCTGCTCGCGATCGCCGCGCGGCTGCGCGCCACCCCCGACCCGACGGTACGACGCCTCCCGGCCACCCCCGCCCGTCCGCGGCTGCGGGACGTCCCGGTCCTCGGCGTGACCGCCGCGGTGCTCGTCGCGCTCGCGATCCCGCTCGTCTCGCTGGCGCTCGGGTCCGTCCGGCACGACGGCCGTTGGACGCTCGCGTTCTACCGGTCGCTGCAGAGCGACGGCGGCGGCCTGGTCCGGGTGCCGATCACCGAGGCGCTCGGCAACTCGCTGCGGATCGGCCTCGAGGCCTCGGCGCTGTCCCTGACCCTCGGCGTTCTCGTCGCCGTCGTCGTCACGCGTCGCTCGCGCAGCGTGGCCGAGCGCCGCGTCCGCGCGGTGTTCGACGGGCTGTTCATGGTGCCGCTCGGGGTCTCCGCGGTCACCCTCGGCTTCGGCTTCCTGATCACCCTCGACCGGCCGCCGGTCGACCTGCGCGAGAGCCCGTGGCTGGTGCCGATCGCCCAGGCGCTGGTGGCGCTCCCGCTCGTGGTGCGGATCCTGGTCCCGGTGCTCGCCGGCATCGACGACCGGCAGCGGCAGGCCGCGGCCTCGCTGGGTGCCGGCCCGCTGCGGGCCGTGCTCGTCGTCGACGTCCCGGTGCTCTGGCGCCCGCTGCTCGCCTCGGCGGGCTTCGCATTCGCGGTCTCGCTGGGGGAGTTCGGCGCCACCAGCTTCCTGGTGCGTCCGGAGACCCCGACGCTGCCCGTCGTGATCTACCGGCTGGTCGGCAGCCCCGGCCAGCTCAACTACGGTGCGGCCATGGCTGCCTCGGTGATCCTCGCGGCCACGGCCGCCGCCGTGGTGCTCGTCGTCGAGCGGCTGCGGGTGCCGGGAGTGGGGTCGCTGTGACCCTGCACCTCGAGGCGGTGAGTGTCGACGTCGGCGTCCCCCCGCTGCGGGCCGTGGCCGACGTCGACCTGACCCTCGATGACGGCGAGGTGCTGGCGGTCCTCGGCCCGTCCGGCTGCGGCAAGTCCACGCTGCTGCGGGCGATCGCCGGCCTCGAGCCGCTCGCGACCGGGCGGATCGCGTGGGACGGCGCCGACCTGTCCGGCGTACCGACCCATCGGCGGGGGTTCGCCCTGATGTTCCAGGAGGGCCAGCTCTTCGACCACCTCACGGTCGCGCGCAACGTGGCCTACCCGCTGCGCCTACGCGGCGCGTCCCGTCGCGCCGCCACCGCCGGCGCACGCGACCTGCTCGACCTCGTCGGCCTGCACGCGTACGCCGACCGCCTCCCCCGCACGCTCTCCGGCGGTGAGCGGCAGCGGGTCGCGCTGGCCCGCGCCCTGGCCGCCCGGCCCCACCTGCTGCTCCTGGACGAGCCGCTCAGCGCCCTCGACGCCGGCCTGCGCACCCGGCTCGCAGCCGACCTGCGCCGCATCCTCACCGAGTCCGGCACGACCGCGCTGCTGGTCACCCACGACCAGTCCGAGGCGTACGCCGTCGCCGACCGCCTCGCCGTCATGCGCGCCGGTCGCGTGGTGCAGCAAGGGCCGGTCGCCGAGGTGTGGGCCCACCCCGCGGACGCCGAGACCGCCCATTTCCTGGGCTACTCCCGGCTCCTCGAGGGCGAGGCCGCCCGCCGGTTCGCGCAGGCCGACCGGGTCGCGCTGCGGCCCACCGCCCTCGCGGTCGCCGACGACGGCGAGCTGAAGGGCGTGGTCCGTGCCGTCCACGCCACACCCGACGCCACCCGGCTCGTCGTCGACGTCGACGGCATCGGCGAGCTCGACGCGACGACGGACGGCCCGCCGCCCACGCCCGGCGACACGGTCCGCCTCGCCCCGACCGGCCGGGGGCTCGCCGACCTCTAGACTCCCGGAGTGCGCAAGGGAGCGGAGAGGTCGACGTACCGCCTCGCCTACCCGCTCCTCCTGGCCACCGCCGGCACCATGGCCGCGGCCACGGTCTACGTGCACGTCCGCTACGACCGGCCGATCCTCGACCCCGAGGGCAGCTTCCTCGGTCCGTCGTACGTCCGGATCCCCGCGCTGTGCCTGCTCGCGTTGGCCGTCGACCTCGTGCCGATCGCGTGGTGGCAGTCGCGCCGGCGGCGCAGCGCGCTCGTGCCGCTGATGCGGGACCGCTGGCGCAGCCACTGGACCCCGGAGCGGCTGCGGCTGGTCGTGCTCGGCGTCGCGTGCTTCTACGTCACCTACGTCGGCTACCGGAACCTCAAGTCGGACCTGCCGTTCGTGCGGATCGGCGACGACGGCATGCCGCTGCTCTACGACAACGAGCTGCACAAGCTGGACCGGGTGCTGTTCTTCGGGCACGACCCGAGCGACGCGCTGCAGGCGGTGCTCGGCACCCACGCGGCGTACCTGCTCTCGCCGGTCTACCTGTTCTTCCTGCCGCTGGTGCCGGTCGTCATCACGCTGTGGGCGGTGTGGTCGCGCAACATCTCCTACGGCTACTGGTTCGTGGCGAGCCAGTGCCTGGCGTGGGCGTTCGGGACGCTCAGCTACTACTTGCTGCCCACCCTGGGGCCGGGGATCGCGTTCCCCTCGGAGTACCAGGGCCTGCCGCACACCAGCACCACGGCGCTGATGGAGACGATCGTCGACACCCGCGGGCGGCTGGTCTTCGGCGGCGTCACGAACACGGTGAACTCCATCGCCGGCTTCGCCAGCCTGCACACCTGCATCACCCTGCTGGTGGCGCTGATGGTCAACTACACGATCCGCAACCGGGCCCTGCGCATCGCGTGCTGGGCCTACTTCGGCCTGGTGGTCGTCTCGACGCTGTACTTCGGCTGGCACTACCTCGCCGACGACATCGCCGGCGCCGCCATCGCGATCGTGTCCTTCTGGCTCGCCGCCGTCGCGAGCGGTCAGCGCTTCGGCCCCGACACCCCGATCAGCCCCCACCCCCGCCCCGAGGGCGCGGTCCCGTTCTGGCGGGTCCCGCTCGCGTGGCTGCAACGGCGTACCGTCACGGAGGACTCATGAACCTGATCGACCGCATCCCCGGCCTGGGCGGCTGGTCCGAGGACCCGCTGTGGGCCAGCTTCTACGACTGGACCGTCGAGCACCCCCGCGCGGGCGGCGCGATCTGGCGCACCGGCATCCGCAGCGACCTCTCCCGGCTCTACCGGGCGGCCGAGGAGATCGGCCGGCAGCCGGCGGGAGCGAAGATCCTCGACATCCCGTGCGGTGGCGGGGTCGCGCTGCGCGGCCTGCGTCAGGGCCAGGGCGTCGAGTACGTCGCCGCGGACATCGCGCAGAGCATGCTGGACCGCACGATGCGGGCCGCCGAGCGGCGCGGTGTGGCCGACCAGGTGACCCCGCGGCTGGCCGACGTCGGCCGGCTGCCGTTCGAGGACGGCGAGTTCGACCTGGTGGTCAGCTTCACCGGCCTGCACTGCTTCCCGGACCCCGAGCTCGCGGTGCGCGAGATGTCCCGCGTCGTCCGCGCGGGCGGGGTGATCACCGGCAGCGCCCTGACCAACGACACCGGGATCGCCTTCGAGCCGTTGCGCCGGGCCGGCCGTGCGGCGGGCCTGCTCGGCCCCGGCTGCAGCCGTGACGACCTCCGCAATTGGTTCGGCGCCGCCGGCGTCGACGACCTCGTCGTCGACACCAGCGGCGCCATCGCCTACTTCAGGGGCGTCCGTCGCGGTCAGTGACCGCGAGTGCGGTCAGTGACCGCCAGACTCCGCCAGCCGCTTGATCGAGGCCTCGATCTCGGCCTCGGCCGCCGCGCGGTCGGCCCAGTTGGAGCCCTTGACCGACTTGCCCGGCTCGAGGTCCTTGTAGCGCTCGAAGAAGTGCTGGATCTCGTCGAGGTCCCACTCAGCCACGTCCGGCAGGTCCTGGATGTCGTCGAAGCGCGGGTCGACCGGCACGCAGAGGACCTTCTCGTCCTGGCCGGCCTCGTCCTCCATCACGTACATGGCGACCGGACGGGCCCTGACGATGGTGCCCGGGTAGACCGGGAACGGCAGCAGGACCAGCGCGTCCAGCGGGTCGCCGTCGCCACCGAGGGTGCCCTCGATGTAGCCGTAGTCGGCCGGGTAGACCATCGAGGTGAAGAGCACGCGGTCCAGGCGGATGCGACCGGTCTCGTGGTCGACCTCGTACTTGTTCCGGCTGCCCTTGGGGATCTCGATCAGAACATCGAACTCGGCCACTGCAGTTCCTCCAGCATTCGCGCCTGTCCGTCCAGGCTGTGTCAGACCGCCCGGTGCGGGCGACGCGGAGCATTGTCGCGCACAATAGGCGCGCAGCGCAGTCGAGGCCCCGGTCGGGGGCCGGTGGGAGGGTGAGCGAGTGGCCGACGTGGCCTCAGGGGTACGCCGCAAGGCGCTGGTCGCGATCCCCACGGTCCTGGCCCTCGTGGTGGCCGTCGCCGGCCTCGTCGGCTGGCGCACCGGCCGCCTCGACGACTGGTGGCACCAGGTCCGCGGCGACGACGCCGTCGCCGGCCCGGCCGCGGTCGCCCCGCCGCAGGGCGTCGAGGCGCCCGACGTCGTCCGCCCCGATGTCGTCGCGCAGCCGGTCACCGAGCGCGCGCTGAACCGCGCCCGGATCGCCGCGGCACTGGCCCGTCCGCTGGCCAAGCCGGCCCTCGGGTCGCACGTGCTCGCCGCGGTCGGCACCCTCGACGGCCCGGGGCTGACCTACCGCTCCGCCTCCTCGGGCAGCTTCCTCGCGACGCCCGCCTCGACGACCAAGCTGGTGACCACGACGACGGCGCTCTTCGCGCTCGGGCCGGCGCACACCTTCGACACCACCACGGTCCTGACCGGCGCCGGCGCGAAGCGCCGCCTCGTGCTGGTCGGCGGCGGCGACCCCTACCTCGCCTCCGCCCCGCAGCAGGACGACCCGTCCCCGACGTACGACCTGCATCGCGCGGACGTGGCCACCCTCGCCGCCCGCACCGCCGCGGTGCTGCGCCAGCGCGGCATCCGCAGCGTCCGCCTCGGCTACGACGACTCCCTCTTCTCCGGGCCGTCCGTCAACACGCGCTGGGAGGACGACTACGTCTCCAGTGGCGAGGTCGCCCCGACCAGCGCGCTCTGGGTCGACGAGGGGCACGACGCCGCCGGCGACAGCATCGCCAACCCGCCGGCGACCGCGACCGCCGTCTTCCGCAAGGCGCTGGTCCGCCGGGGCATCACCGTCACCGGAGCCTCGACGCCGACCGTGGCGCCCTCGGGCGCGAGCCCGGTCGCGAAGGTGACCAGCGCCCCGCTGGCCCAGGTCGTCCAGCGCATCCTGCAGGTCAGCGACAACGACGGCGCCGAGGTCCTGCTCCGCCAGCTCGGGATCGCCGAGGAGGGGCAGGGCTCGATCGCCGCCGGCCGCGTCGCCGTGAAGAAGGTCCTCGCCGCGAACGGCATCCCCCTCCAGGGCACCGTCCTGTACGACGGCAGCGGCCTCTCCCGCCAGGACCTGATGTCGCCGAACGTGCTCGTCGGCGTTCTCCGGCTGGCCGCCAGCAGCGCCCACCCCGAGCTGCGCCCGATCATCGAGGGCCTGCCCGTCGCGGGCTACAACGGCTCGCTCGCCGAGAGCTCCGGCGGCCCGACCCCGCAGGGCTGGGGCCGGGTCAGGGCCAAGACCGGCACCCTCACCGGCGTCACCGCCCTGGCCGGCATCGGCGTCGACCGCTCCGGCGATCCGATGGTGTTCGTGCTGATGGCCGACCGCGTCCCCGTCGGCAAGGACGCCCTCGCCCGCCAGTGGCGCGACCAGGCCGCCTCCGCGCTCGGCGCCTGCCGCTGCGGCTGACTCCGCCGGCTGACCCCAACCGTCGTACCTGGCGTTCTGGTCGTGTTCTGGCCCGGATCTCGACCATTTCGCCAGGTACGACGCGCTTGGCGCCACCCCCGTAGGCTGAATCCATGAGCGACGCGCCCGCCCCGGAGATGATCGACTGGAAGCTCGCGGTCGCGCTGGGCGCCAAGATCGCCGGCGAGGGGCCCGCGGTCTCCCGCACCCAGGCCGACGAGGCCGTCGCCGAGCTGCGGGCCGACGCGAACCGCTCGACCTCGCTGGTGCGCGACTTCACCGGTCTGGACGCGCCCGACGGCACCGCGCCCATCCTCGTGGTCGACCGCGCGGGCTGGGTCCGCGCGAACGCAGAGGGCTTCCGCACCGCCACCGCACCGCTGGTCGACAAGCTCACCGAGAAGCGGCCGCCCTCCGGGCTGAGCCGGATGATCGGGTCGAAGGTGACCGGCGCCGAGGTCGGCGGCCTGCTCGGCTACATGGCCGGCAAGGTGCTCGGCCAGTTCGACCCGTTCCACCCCGACCACGGCCGGCTGCTGCTCGTCGCCCCCAACGTGGTCCACGTCGAGCGCGAGCTCGAGGTCGACCCGACCGACTTCCGGCTCTGGGTGTGCCTGCACGAGGAGACGCACCGGGTCCAGTTCACCGCCGTCCCGTGGATGCGCGACCACCTCTTCTCCGAGATCGCCGCGATCACCGGCGCGATGGAGCCCGGCAGCC
>DATFHM010000143.1:0-9355 GCA_035248385.1 Nocardioides sp.
GTTCGCGATCCCGATCGACGAGATCCTGCCGGTGGTCCAGCAGCTCGAGAACGGGCAGGCGCCGACCCACGCCAAGCTCGGCATCCAGGTCTCCGACGTCCAGCAGCAGAACGGTCAGTCGCTGGCCGAGGTCGCCGACGGCGCGCAGATCCGCCAGGTCACGTCCGGCTCGGCCGCCGGTAGCGCGGGCCTGCAGAGCGGCGACATCATCACCGGCATCGACGACCACCCGGTCACCAGCGCCGACTCGCTCATCGCCACGATCCGGGCCTACCGGCCCGGGGACCAGGTGAAGGTGACCTACCAGCGCAACGGCAAGACCGCGACCACCGAGCTCAAGCTCGGCTCGGACGCGGGCAGCAGCTCCTGATCCTCGCTAGAGCTTCTTGATCAGCTCGCCGCCGGTGCAGGTCACCTGGAACCCGAGCCGTTCGTTGATGGCGATCATGTGGTCGTTGACGCCGGCGTTCCAGGTGGCCACCCGGCGGTCCGCCGCGCGCGGATCGCGCTGCAGCTGCTGCAGGTTCGCGACCTTGACCGCGAGGCCGAGCCGGTGCCCACGGTGCGCGGGATCGACGAGGGTGCCCCACTGGAAGACCCACTCCGAGTCGTGCTCGGCGAGGGCGAGGTCGGAGTAGGCGACCACGGTGCCGTCTGCGTCGACCGCGACCGTGCGGTACATCGTGCGGCCGCAGGCCTCGTGGAACCGGTCGAGCTCGCGGGCGGCGTCGAGGTCGGTCGTCTCGTCCTCCCACTGCATCTCCCCCAGCGGTGCCTCGGTGTTCAGCCGGGACGACAGCGCGACGTGGCTCGGCAGCAGGTCGTCGGGGACCGGTCCCACCCAGGCGCGGACCTCGTAGCCCTGGGTGTGCTCGGCCGCCTCGGCGGCGAGCTCGTCGAGGAGAGCGTCGCCGACGGGCAGGTCGAGCTCGCGCTGCACGTCGCCCAGCCCGATCGAGTAGCCGTGCCGCGCCGCGAACCGCGCGCCCGGGCTGCCGGCCTCACCGGCAGGGTCGTCGATCCGCCAGGAGGTCAGGGACGTGACCGTCGTACGACCGCGCGCCTCCGCGGCCTCCTCGACGGCCTGGAGCAGCCGGGTGCCGTAGCCGTTGCGCCGGTGCTCGTGCGGGACCGCGATCTCGACGTCGACCGAGGTCAGGTTGTCGAGCAGCGGGTACGACGAGAAGCCGACCCCGACCAGCTCGTCGCCGACCCGCGCCGCGAAGAGCTCGTGGGCGGTGCGGGTCCAGTGGCCGCGGACCATCCCCGCGACCTCCGGGAGCTGCCAGTACGTCGCGTGCCGGCCCAGGTCGTGCGCCATGCCGGCCCGGTAGACCTCCCACCACTCGGCCAGCTCGGCGTCGTCGTACCCGTCGGGGCGGGTGATCTGCAGGTCGGGCACGATCACCGATTCTTCTCGCCGGCGGGTGGGCGTGCCACCGACTTTCAGCTCCGGCCGACCGAGCCCCTCGCCTCGAGGCGCTGGGCGTCCTCGGCGGAGACGTCCATGCAGTCGACGCCCACCTCGAGCTCGACGCCGGTGTCCGTGACGATGATGTCGCCGCTCACGCCGTCGCCGACCAGGTCGAAGGACATCCGCCGGGCGTTGATCAGCACGTCCTCGACCCGCCAGCCCGAGGCCTGCGCCGCGTCGACGATGGCCTGCTTCGGCTCGAGCCCGTAGGCCTCGGCGTCGAACGAGCCCGAGACGCGGAACTCGACCTGGTGCCCGGTGTAGGTCTCGCACGGGTACCAGCTGCCGGCCCAGCCGGTCCTGCCGGAGGGGCGTCCTGCGGCCCGGGCCAGGGCGACCAGGAGGTCCGCCATCCGCTCGGCCTGGTGCTGGCGGGCGTCGGGGGTGTCGAGGGCGGCGGCACCGGCGGAGGCGGCGGCCGCTCCGCCTGTGTCGGCTGGGGCGTGCGCCGGCAGGGTGAGGCCGCAGCCGGCCAGGATCGGGGCGCCGAGGAGCACCGCCAGCGGGAGTCGGAGCTTCACGAGAGGAGTCCTTTCAGGGTGCCGAAGGCCGCATCGGTGGCGGCGAGGGGAGGCGAGAGGAGCGCGCGCCGCAGGGGGCCGGGCATCTCGCCGTACGCATGCAGCAGCTGCTTGCCGCCGTGGTCGTAGACGAGGTTGTCGGCGGAGCCGGGGGTGGCGTTGAGCAGCGCGTGGGCGGTGAGGTCGCCGAGGTTCTCGTAGCTGTCGCCGTCGCGGCCGGGCACCAGGTGCGGCGTGCCGCCGGTCGCCAGCGCGGCGACGTTGTGCAGCCCCTCGGAGCCGCGGCCCAGGTACCTGCTGGACCCGTGGTTGCCGAAGCCGAGCACGCCGCCGACGCTCACCGGCCCGGAGCGCTCGCCGATCCGCTGGGCGCCGTACGACGCCGTCGCCGGGTCGGTGCCGAGCGTCCCCGGGCCGCCGTGCGGGCCGCTGCCGATCAGCGACACCGGGTCGTGGTCGTCGGCCCCGACGTACACCCGGATCCCGCTGTCGCCCACGAGGTCGTGGACGTTGCTGCCCGGCGCGCCCGGGTCGGCCAGCAGCACCACCTGGTCCAGGTCGGCCGTGCCGTGCGGAGCGGCGTCCTGGGCGGCGTACGACGCCATGACGGCGCCGTAGCTGTGGCCGATCACGGTGACGTCGGCGTCGCGGTGGCGCCGGGTCACGTCGAGGCCGTCGAGGAAGCTCGCGAGCCGGCGCCCGCCGCGCTCGGCATCGGCGGTGTTCGTGACGCCGAGCGCGTCGGCGAGGGCGGGATCGCGCTTCGCCGGGTCGAGCAGGTCGCGGACGCCGTGGATCTCGTCCGGGCTCGGGGCGTCGTAGCTCTCGTAGAGGACCGTGGCCACGGAGTGGGCGTGCCGGCGCATCGCGTGCCGGAGGTCGCCGATGCGGCCGACGTCGCTGAGCGTCCCGCCGTCGGTGGTGAAGCCCGGTGTGTACGTCGCGACGTGCTGGGCGTGGTCCGGGTTGCCGAGGCTGACGACCGACGTACCGTCGCCGCCGTACGCCGTCGGGCTGTACTCGATCACGTTCAGCAGCCCGCGGCCGGTCACCGGGTCGACGTCGTTGCGGTGGTCGTCGATGACCTTCTGCACCGCCTCGAGGTTGCTCAGGGTGCGCTGCTGGTCGGTGGTGAGGGTGCCGGCGAGGGCTCCGCGGCGCAGGTAGCCCAGGCGGGAGGCGATGGCGGCCCGGTTGGCCCGGTCGCGGCCCGTCACCGGGATGCCGTCGGTGCGGCCGACGAGGTCCGGCCGGGCCACGATCAGGGCCTGGCGCTGGGCGACGGTCAGGGTCAGCCACCACGCGGCGACCGCCGCCGGGTCGCCGCTGAGGCTCTGGAGCCGGCGCAGCAGGCCGCCGGTGGCGGGCAGGGGCGCCTGCTGCTCCTCACGGCGGGCCTCGGGCACGGTGTCGATGCGGCGCAGGGCGGCGACGTACGTCGTCTCCGCGGCCGCGACGTCGCCGCACCACGCGTCGATGCTCGTGGACAGCCGGTCGGCGCGGGTGTGCAGCCGGGTGGCGGTCTCGACGGCCGCCGGGCCGGTGAGGATGCCGTCGCGCAGGTTCTGCTCGGCCCGGATGATGGCCGTGTTCAGCGCCTCGCGCTCGAGCTCGAGCGCCCGCCGGCGGTGCCGCAACGTGACCAGGCGGTCCTCGAACAGCGTGGTCGCGACCGTGGCGCGCTGCAGGGCGCCCTGTGCGACGTCGGCGCGCCGCGCGAAGCGGGTGCGGGCGTGACCCGCCGCCTCCGCGGCGGCCCCCGACCAACCCGCCGGCGCGGCACCCCGGTCGGCCCAGGCACGGACGTCCTGGAGGGTGGCGGCGACGCCCCGCAGGTCGGACCCGACGCACCCCACGTCGGCCGGCTTGCAGCGGAGCACCTCGAACTCGCCGATCGTGTCCGGCAGCTCGGGCGCGCTCATCCCGCGTCCCGGATCGCGTCGTGCCGTTCGCCCCACGGCATCAGCGACCTGATCCGCTCGGCCTGGTGGCGGTCGGTGACCCGGTAGTCGGCCCCGACCTGGGCGAAGGCCGCTCGCCCGAGGCTCGCCACGGCGGCGATCGCCATCGTCTCGCGCCACCACCGCTGCGCGAAGGCGTCGACCTCGGCGGCGACCAGGGGCGAGAGGCCGGCGCCGGAGACGAGCGCCAGCCGGCTGACGGCGCCGTCGAGGTCGTCGGCCGCGATGCCCCAGCCGCGCTCGGCCTCGCGCAGCACGCCGTAGTCGACCGCGATCGTCACCGCCATGACGTCACTGCCGGGTCCGCGGTGACCGACAGGACGGTCGCGCCGTCGCCGATGGCGAGGTGGAGCTCGACGGTCTCGTCTCCGGCCTCGTCTCCGGCCGGGGAGCGGAGACTCAGCGTGGCGAGCTCCGGACCGCGCCAGGGCCGCAGCGTCCACCCCCGCTCGCCGAGCGCGACGCCGATGGCGGCGGCCAGGTCGGCGCCGGCGTCACGGCCGATGCCGATCAGGGCGAAGCGGGCGACGAGTCGGCGCTCGCCCGGTGAGCCCCGCCAGGAGACGGCCGGGGCGTCGGTCGAACCGGCCGCCTCGACGTACGGCTGGAGGAGGCGGCAGGTCTCCGCGACGGCCGTGGCAGCGGCCTCCGCGCGGTCCGGTGGGAGCTCGGCGGGCGGCGGGTCGGGCGGCAGCAGGACGTAGGTGGCGCCGGGGTGATGGGCGACCACGGCCGCCCAGAACGGGTCGTCGTCGACCACCGAGGGGTCGACCTTGCGCAGCGGGGTCTGGGTCATGCGAGCCGGTTGCCCGCCCCTCCGAACCCAGAAACGGGGCGGCGGAGTTCTCCACAGCCCCACCCCCACCGCGGTCGTCATGCTGTGGGTGATCGATAGGTCACCCACAGCATGACGACCCGCTCAGGCCGCGCGAGGAACACCAAGATGGAGCAGATCCCGGGCAACGCGACCCGGGTCGTCGCGCAGCTCACGGCTGGTGCACCGGACGACGATGCGGTGCGGGTCGGTCAGGGCGCGCTGTCGCGCGATGTCGTCCTCCCAGTGGTCCACATCCATGTGGAACGCGCCATCGACCTCGAGAACCAGCGTGCGGCCGTCGGCCAGGACCCACTCGCAGTCGGTGAACCGGATCCGTCCGCCCGAGTCGCGGCGCTTGACCTGGCGGGCGGGCGGAGCCAGCCGGAACGCACGACACATCCGCCTGATGTCGATCTCTGCGACCGATTGGGCACCGCCGGCGATGTCACCGAGGGCGCGCTTCATCAGCTTCGCCCAGCGCAGCGGCCGCATCTGCAGGATCTCCTCGACCAGGTGCTCAGGGGTCGTGAGCTGCTGCTGGACGGCGGCCGCGAGCACGCCCTGAGCGGTTCTTCTGGAGGACTCATAGGCGGCGAAGTGCAGGATCGCCGGCTCGATCCGGGCCACGGGGAGAGCGAGGTCGGGACGTACCCACCGCTGGATCGGGCGGCGGGTCTCGGCGAAACGGATGCCGGCGATCGACTCGCCGACATTCGTCCCGCGAGGCACCAGGATGGTCACCTCCGAACGGGTCCAGTTCCGCAACCCGCCCATCTCCGCCGCGGTGAGGTCGCCCACCACTCCGTGGCCGGCCGCATGCAGGACACCTGCCCACATCAGCTGCTCACGCGTGAGAACGCCCGTCGTCGTCGCGATGATCGTCTCGCTGACCTCGTTCCAACGCTCGGTGCGGACCCGATGCCGAACGGCCCAGTGATCGATGCCTGCCTGCGCGAGCTGAGCACGGGACACGATGCCTGCTTGCGCAGCCGCAGTACGGCGCCATGTCTCCTCTCGCACGGCCACGAGGATGCCCCGAAACGGCCGTCTCCGTGCGCCCTCTCCACAGGCTTCGACTCGTCATGCTGTGGGTGACCTATCGATCACCCACAGCATGACGACCGGAGGGGTTCAGCCGACCCAGAAGCCGCGGCCGGGGAAGAAGTCGCCGTAGGAGCCGGGGGTGGCGGGGCGGGTGGAGCGGGAGCCGAGGTAGGAGCCGACGACGGCGGCGCCGAGGTCGTCGGACTCGGGGGCGATGACGGAACCCTCGACGCGGCGGGCCATCGAGTCGATGAAGCGCGCGAGGCCGGGGTCGTCGCCGAGGCGGAAGAAGGTGGTCTGGGCGCCAAGGCGGCGGGCGTTGTCGAGCTCGCGGACGGCGAGGGCGATCGTCAGCGGGTGCGGCGGGTAGTTGAAGTAGACCTCGCCGTTCGGCTCCAGGTGCGAGGTCGGCTCGCCGTCGGTGACGATGAGCAGCACCGGCTGGGCGTTCGGGTGCTTGCGGAAGTGGCGGTTGGCCAGCAGCAGGGCGTGGTGCAGGTTCGTGCCCTTCGCCCATCGCGCGTCCAGGGCGGTGAGCTGCTCGATCTGCATCGTCTCGGCGTGCCGGCCGAAGCCGATCAGCTCCAGGGAGTCGCCGCGGAAGCGCGTGCCGATCAGCGTGTGCAGGGCCAGCGCCGTCTGCTTCATCGGCACCCAGCGGCCGTCCATCGCCATCGAGAAGCTGGTGTCGACGCACAGCGCGACCGCGGCCTGGGTGCGCGCCTCGGTCTCCTGGATCTCGATGTCCTCGACGCTGAACCGCGCGCCGCCCGGCTCCCCCGCCCGCCGCAGCGTGCCGTTGAGCACCGTCCGGGGCACGTCCCACGGTTCGGTGTCGCCGAACTCCCACGCACGTGAGGCACCGGTGAGGTCGCCGGCTGCGCCGGAACGTCGTACGTCGCGCTGCCCCTGCCGTCCCGAGAGCTTCTGCGCCACGTCCCGCAGCAGCGCCTTGCCGAGCTGGCGCATGGCCTTGGGCGTCAGCCGCAGCTCGCCGTCGAAGCCGCGCTCCATCGCACCGGTGTCGCGCAGGGCGCGCTCGAGCTCCTTGAGCCGGCGGGCGTCGACGGCGGCGTCGTTGCCGAGCTGGCGGGTGAGCTTGTCGAGGTCGATGTCGTCCAGGCCCGCACCCCGGTAAGACTGCGCGAGCTGGTCGGCGAGGGCGTCGAGGTCGGCGAGGTCCTGGAGCACGCCGGTGCCGTCGCCGAGGCCGAGGCCTTGGTCGCCACCGAACTGCTCGGAGCTGCCCCAGTCCTCCCCCGGGCGCAGCGCCTGGAGGTTGCCGTCGAGCCGGTTGAGCTGCTCCATCAGCGCCGGCGACCCGAAGGCAGCCGCGGACAGCTCCATCAGCTCGCGGCGCTGCTCGGGCGTCATCGAGTTGAGCATCCGCTGGGCCGCCGCCGAACGCGCGGCCAGCGAGTCGAGCAGCTCGTCCAGGTTCTGCGGGTTCTCCGGGAACTGCTGGCCGTGCTTGGCCATGAACTCCTCGAAGTCCTCCTGAGTGTCGATCCCCTGCGCCCGCTTCTCGAGCAGCTCGTTGAGGTCGTTGAGCATCTCGTTGATCGCGGCCCGGTCCTCGTCGGTCGCGTTCTCGAGCGCGTTCTTCATGCCGGCGAAGCGCTGGTCGAGGAGCTCGCGCCCGAGCAGGTCCTTGATCTCCTCGTACGCCGCCCGCGCCTCGCTCGACTGCCAGTCGTAGTCGCCCAGCTCGGTGACCGCGGCCGCCGGCGAGTCCGGCAGGTTCTCCATCCGCATCTCGCGGAACGCCCGGTCGCCGTCGTCCATCGTGACGTCGCGGGCGAGCTGCTTGCGCTCCTCGAGCACGGCCTTCTCCAGCAGCTCGCGGACCTGCTGCAGGGTGCCGTCCAGGTTGTGCCGCTGCAGGAGGTCGCGCCGGCGCTCGGCCACCCGGCGGGCCAGGTCGTCCAGCCCGGCCTGGTCCTGGCCACCGCGGCGCAGGAACTCCCGCATCGCCCGCTCCGGGCTGTAGCCGGCCATCACGTCCTGGCCGATGGCGTCCAGTGCCTCGGCGATGTCGACCGGAGGAGCGAGCGGGTCGCCTCCGGCGTACTTCTGGTACCTAGCCATAGATGGTCTCGGAGCCGTCGGAGTCCTTGCCGATCTTGCGCGCCAGGAAGAGGCCTTCGAGGGCGAGCTCGATGGCCGCCGCGCGCTCGCCGTCGGTGGTGCCGCCGCCCTCGCCGAGGACCCGCTCGCAGACAGTGTCGTAGAGGTCGGACTCCCCGAGCACGGGCAGCCCCGCCAGCAGGTCACGCGCCGCGATCCGCTCGCCGGTCACGACCGTGGCGCCGCCCTCGATGGCGTCGACGAGCAGCGCGAAGTCCACGCCCCGGAAGGCGGCACGCACGACCTCGGCCGTCGCGGTGCGGAGCAGGTGAGTGAGAATCTCGTCCTCGCGCCCCTCCTCTCCGGACTCGAACTCGATCTTGCCGCCGAGCACGTCCACCGCGGTCTCGAGGTCGACGACCCGGGCAACCGCGCGGTCCTCGCCGAGCAGCGTCGCCCGGCGCAGCGCGGCTGCGGCGACCGTCTCCGCGCCGGCGATCGCGAACCGCGCCGAGACGCCGGAGCGCTGGTCGACCGAGGACGACTCGCGCAGGTTGCGGGTGAAGCGGGCCAGGATCTCCACCAGGAAGTCCGGTACGTCGACCTGCTCGGTCAACAGGTCCGCCTCCTGCCGGATCACCGCGATCTCGGCCTCCAGTTCGGTCGGGTAGTGGGTGCGGATCTCGGCGCCGAAGCGGTCCTTGAGCGGGGTGATGATCCGGCCGCGGTTGGTGTAGTCCTCGGGGTTGGCGCTGGCCACGACGAGGACGTCGAGCGGCAGCCGCAGCACGTAGCCGCGGATCTGGATGTCGCGCTCCTCCATCACGTTGAGCATCGCGACCTGGATCCGCTCGGCCAGGTCCGGCAGCTCGTTGATCGCCACGATGCCCCGGTGGGACCGCGGGATCAGGCCGAAGTGGATCGTCTCCGGGTCGCCCAGGGAGCGGCCCTCCGCGACCTTCATCGGGTCGACGTCACCGATCAGGTCGGCGACCGAGGTGTCGGGGGTGGCCAGCTTCTCGGCGTACCTCTCGCTGCGGTGGCGCCACGAGATCCGCAGCGCGTCGCCGTGCTCCGCCGCGGCCGCGCGGGCCTGGACGGTGATCGGGTCGAACGGGTGCTCCCCCAGCTCGCTGCCCGAGATCACCGGGGACCACTCGTCGAGCAGGCCCATCAGGGTGCGCAGGATGCGGGTCTTGCCCTGCCCGCGCTCGCCGAGCAGCACCACGTCGTGGCCCGCGATGAGCGCCCGCTCCAGCTGCGGCACGACGGTGTCGTCCAGGCCGTGCAGGCCGGGCCAGGGGTTCTCGCCGGTGGCCAGCTTCGTGAGCAGGTTGTCGCGGATCTCCTGGCGCAGGGACTTCAGCACGTGGCCGGAGGCACGCAGCTCTCCGACGGTCGCGATCGTGGGGGCCGGGGTTGCAGAGACGGTCACGGCTCCACGCTACGACGGCGCGCAATAGGTTATGAG
>DATFHM010000144.1:0-2688 GCA_035248385.1 Nocardioides sp.
GGACGGGCTGACCTGTAAGCCGGATTCTGTCCTCGTGAGAGGGGCGACCATCCATCTAGGACCGCCGTTGCCGGCGGCCTCCAGCGACCTACCCGCGTGCTCGGGCGGGCCGCCCTCGAACGCACGCTGTTCGGTCTTGCTCCGGGTGGGGTTTACCTAGCGTGCCTGGTCACCCAGGCACCTGGTGAGCTCTTACCTCACCGTTTCACCCTTGCCTGCCGTCCGAGGACGGCGGGCGGTCTGTTCTCTGTGGCACTGTCCCGCGAGTCACCTCGGGTCGGTGTTGCCGACCACCCTGCCCTGCGGAGTCCGGACTTTCCTCGGGACCCTCGCCTCGCGGCGGTGGTCACGCGGTCGCCCGGTCAGCCCGTCCGCCGTACAGCCTAGGGAACAACCCGCCCCTGCGGACAGTTGAAGAACGCATGAGCGAGATCCAGGCCCCTGTCATCGTCTTCCCGGACGTTCCGCGTTCGTCGGCGTACGGCATCGCCTGGGACATGCTGGCCCGCCGCGCTCCGCACGAGGCCCTCGAGATCCTCGCCCCCGCGCTGGAGAAGGAGCCGGACAACCACGGCCTCCGCTCGCTGCGGGCGTGGGCGTACCTGATGCGCGCCCAGCTGCAGAAGGCCGAGGAGGAGCTGCGCGGCTTGGTCGAGTCCGACCCGTCCGACACCTGGGCGCGGCACGCGCTGGGGCGCTCCCTCGAGCGGCAGAGCCGGTACGCCGAGGCGCTCGGCCACCTGCGCCTGGCCGCTGCCATGAGCGGCGACCCCGAGCACGACTACGACGTGCTGCGCGTCGAGCGTCTTGCCGACGAGGTCGGCTGATCCACCCGTAGGCTCGGCGCCATGGCGAAGCTGCACATGACGGCGGACATCAGCCCGACCAAGCCGGAGGTCCTCGAGGCCCACCTCGGCGGCCCCGTGGAGATCCTCGGCACCTACCGCTTCGACGACCCCGAGGGCGAGGTCGGCGTCGAGGCCTTCGTCGTACGCCGCAACGGCGTGACGCGCCACGTCGTGCTGACCTACCGCGGCGCGCTGCTGCCCGGGGCCGACGACTTCCTCGTCTCGACCATGCAGCACACCGAGCTCGGCGCCCGCTGGGTGTACGACGGACTCGGCGACCCCATCGCGCTCGGCTGCTACCGCCGGGCTCTGCTCGGGGAGCAGGCCCAGGCCACGCTCGAGGCGTACGCCGACGGGGTGCTCGTCGGCACCCGTGAGCCGACCGTCCGGCTGGCCCTCACCACGACCGGCGCGACGACCGGTCAGCCGCTGACGATCGCCACCGACCTCGACGAGCCGCTCCCGGCCGCCGCCGCGCGCCTCGACGCGACCTGGGACGGTGGGCAGGCCACGGTCGCGACGCTAGGTTGATTCCCATGTCGTACTGGTTCTGCGTGAAGCACCACGCCGTCGAGAGCGGCCCCGACATGTGCCCGCCGATCGACCGGCTCGGGCCCTACGACACCGAGGCCGAGGCCTCCCGCGCCCTGGAGAAGGCCGAGGAGCGCAACGAGGCCTGGGACAACGACCCCGACTGGAACGACTGAGTGGCCCGACGCCGCAAGGTCCGGCCGGTCCCGGCCGGCGGGGCGACGATCTCGCCCGCCCCGTTCATCGGCCTGTGCCTGCTCGCCGCCGCCTTCTTCCTGTACGCCGCCTCGGTGGTCCTCGCCCCGTGGTGGGTCGTGCTGATCGGCCTCGCCCTGTGGGCTGCCCTGGTCGTCACCAGCGTCCGCTGGTGGGAGCCCAGCCCGGGCCGGTTGCCGTGGCTCGGGGTGACCGCGGTCGTGCTGTGGGCGGTGCTGATGATCGGCGGCGGCATCGCCTTCCACTGGCACGGGCTCTGGCGTCGGTAGGCATCAATAGAGTGGGCGCATGGCGATCCACATCACCGACGACGCTGCCGCGGACGAGCTGCTGACCGACAACCCCTTCGCGCTGCTGATCGGGATGATGCTCGACCAGCAGTACCCCATGGAGCACGCTTTCCTCGGGCCGCAGAAGGTCGTCGGCCGCTTCGGCAGCTTCGACCCGGCCGCGATCGCCGCCGCCGACCCCGAGGAGTTCGCAGCCCTGTGCGCGACGACCCCGGCGATCCACCGCTTCCCCGGGTCGATGGCGGCGCGGCTGCAGGAGATCGCGCGGATCGTGGTGGAGCAGTACGACGGCGACACGGCCCGCATCTGGACCCAGGCCAAGGACGGCAAGGACCTCGCCAAGCGGATCCAGGCGCTGCCTGGCTTCGGTGCCCAGAAGGCGAAGATCTTCGTCGCGCTGCTGGCCAAGCAGCTCGGCGTACGTCCGGAGGGGTGGGAGAAGGTCGCGGGGGACTACGCGCTCGACGGTTTCCGGTCGGTGGCCGACGTCGTCGACCCGGCCAGCCTGCAGAAGGTCCGCGACCACAAGAAGATGGTCAAGGCGAGCGCCAAGGCGGCTTCCCAAGCCTGAGAGGACCCTGAGGTTCGGGGCGTCACCGGGGGCGTGGCAGACTGTGTGCGCGCACTCTTGACGCCTGCGGGACGGTGCGCGCCCTCAGCCCAATGCGCAGTACCTGAGCAAGACCCACCGGAGAGGTGTACGTGTCCTCAAAGCTTCTCATCGCCGCCGTGATGGAACATCCCGCGATCCAGGCTCTCATCGAGCAGGCGAAGCCAACGGGCTCCGTGACGCCCGAGCAGCT
>DATFHM010000145.1:0-4552 GCA_035248385.1 Nocardioides sp.
CCGGAAGATCCGCACGCCGTGGTCCATCCAGTACCGGACGACGCGCAGGACCTCGGCCCGGATGCCGGCGGGGTCGTTGTCGAAGTTGAGCGGGTAGATGTCCTGGTACTTCTTCGGCGGGTTCTCCGCGTAGGCGATCGAGCCGTCCACCCGGGTGGTGAACCACTCCGGATGCGTCGCGACCCACGGGTGGTCCGGGGCGCACTGCAGCGCCAGGTCGAGGGCCACCTCGAGACCGAGCTCGGCAGCGTGGTCGACGAAGGCGTCGAAGTCCTCGATCGTGCCGAGCTCGGGCGCGACGGCGTCGTGGCCGCCGTACCGGCTGCCGATCGCCCACGGGGAGCCGGTCCAGTCCGGGGGAGTCGGCTCCCCGTCGGGGAGGACGGTGTTGTTCGGGCCCTTGCGGTTGACCTCCCCGATGGGGTGGATCGGCGGCAGGTAGACCACGTCGAAGCCCATCGCCGCGACCGCGTCGAGCCGCTTGGTCGCGCCCGCGAAGCCGCCCTCGGAGCGGGGGAAGAACTCGTACCAGGAGGAGAACAGCGCGCGGTCGCGATCGGCGTACGCCGGGAACGGGCCGGCCACGGTCACCAGCTCGCGCAGCGGGTGGGCGTGCAGCGCGGCGACCACGTCGGGGGAGGTGAGCACCGCGAGGCGGGCCAGGGCCGGCCGCTCGGTGTCCCGGCAGGCGGCGATGGCGGCGGCGATGGCCGGGTCCTTCGGCGCTGTCCGCGCGACCCGCCGCAGGAGCGCGTCGCCCTCGGCGAACATCAGGTCCACGTCGATCCCGGCCCGGATCTTGATCTCGGCCGCGTGGTGCCAGGTGGCCACCGGGTCGGACCACGCGTGGACCTCGAAGGCCCACGGACCGGGGGCGTCCGGGGTGACCCACGCCCGGTAGCGGTCGACCGTGTGCCGGTCGACCGCGGGCAGCTGCTCCATCCGCACCGGTGGTCGGCGGGCGCCTCCGGGGTCGACCAGCACCACCTCCGCGCCGAGCCGGTCATGGCCCTCGCGGAAGATCGTGGCGTCGACCGGGAAGGGCTCTCCGACGGCAGCCTTGACCGGCCGCCCTTCTCCGAGAACGGGCATCACATCGGTCACGGGGATCCGTCCGACCATGCACCCAGCCAAGCGGCCGCGACGGCTCCGGACAAGGCCTCCCGCGTGTCGCGGCGGTTTCGGGCGGGGTCCGGGGACGGTCCAGCCCAGGGTTCAGCCCAGGGTCAGGTCCCACACCTCGACGCTCGCCCCGGCGGCCAGCTCCGTGGTGTCGTCGGGGATGTCGATGAGGCAGTCGGCGCCGGCGTACCACCCCAGGAAGCCGCTGCCCGCCGGCCCCCAGGCCCGCACCGTGCGGGCGTCCCGGTCGAGGCGGCCGCGGCGCAGCTGGCGCTTGCCCGGGGGCGAGGTGAGCGCCTCGCCGAGGGTCGCGGTGACGACCGGGCGCCCCGGGCGCAGGCCGGCCAGGCGGCGCAGCGCCGGACGGACGAAGACCTCGAAGGACACCAGCGAGCTGACCGGGTTGCCGGGCAGGCAGACGACCGGCACGCCGGCGTACGAGCCGAGGCCCTGGGGCATCCCGGGCTGCATGGCGACCTTCGTGAACGTCACGCCGCGCGACTCGAAGGCGTCCTTGACGACCTCGTAGGCGCCGGCGCTGACCCCGCCGGAGGTGAGGACCAGGTCGATCGCCCCGTCGGCCAGGGCCTCGTCGAGGACCGCCAGGAAGGCGGGCACGTCGTCGGCGGACGTGAGCGTGCGGACCGCCTCCGCGCCCGCGTCGGTGACGGCGGCGGCGAGCATCGGGCCGTTGGAGTCGCGGATCTGACCGGCCCCCGGCTCCGGGTCGTCGGTGAGCTCCGAGCCGGTGGAGAGCACGAGCACCCGCGGGCGGCGTACGCACGACACGGTGGTCACCCCGAGGGCCACCAGCGCGCCGAGCTGGGCCGCGCCGACCAGCGCGCCCGCGGGCAGCACCTCCGCACCCGTCCGTACGTCGCTCCCGGCCTCCCGCACGAAGCTGCCCGGCTCGCGCGCGGCGCGGACCTGCACGTGCACCGTGCCGCCGTCGGTCGCCTCCACCTCGACGACCGCGTCGGCGCCGTGCGGGATCGGCGCGCCGGTCATGATGCGCAGCGCGGTGCCGGGGTCGAGCGACCCGACCGGCGCACCGGCGGGGATGTCGCCCGCAACCGGCAGCAGCACGGGGGAGTGCTCCGAGGCGCCCGCGACGTCGACCGCCCGGACGGCGTACCCGTCCATGCCGGAGTTGGCGAACGAGGGGAGCGACTCCGGGGCGGTCACGGCCTCGGCCAGGACCCGGCCGAGGGACTCGCGCACGGGGACCTGCTCGGTCCGGGGAGCGTGGTCGAGGAGCGCCGCGACGGCGGCCTGGTGCGTGGGAACGGCGACGAGCGGCACGGCGTCAGCCTAGGGCGCTCGAGGCGCAAAAAGCGCGGCGGGCGAGCCGGCCCCCATGATCCGTCTCGCCCGCAGCTTGAACGGATAACGCGACACCGCGTCACTGGTTACGGCAAAGTTTTCGTGACCTCACGAGATATCTCCGTCACCGAAGACGTTGGCCCGGGCAACAGAGGCTGGCTACGTTCGATGCATGCGCGCGATCCGACGCTTCACCGTCCGGCCCGTCCTGCCCGAGCCGCTCGCCGCCCTCGGCGAGCTCGCGCTCAACCTGCGCTGGTCGTGGCACCCGCCGACGCAGGAGCTGTTCGCCGAGATCGATCCGGAGGCCTGGGAGCGGGTCGGCCAGGACCCGACCCGGCTGATCGGTGAGATCGAGCCGGCGCGCTGGGCCGAGCTCGCCGCCGACGGGGAGTTCGTGGGCCGGGTGGCGCAGGCGCGGGGCGACCTGGCGGCGTACCTCTCCGGGCCGTCGGCCTTCGACCACACGGTGGCCTACTTCTCCCCGGAGTTCGGCATCACCGCGGCGCTGCCGCAGTACTCCGGCGGGCTCGGCATCCTGGCCGGCGACCACCTCAAGGCCGCCAGCGACCTGGGCGTGCCGATCGTCGGCGTGGGGCTGCTCTACCGGCACGGCTACTTCAAGCAGGCGCTGTCGCGAGAGGGCTGGCAGCTGGAGAGCTACCCGGTCCTCGACCCCGACGAGCTGCCGATCTCGCCGCTGCGCGAGGCGGACGGCGAGCGGGTGCGGATCGGCATCCGGATGCCGGGTGGCGCGGACCTCTTCGCCCAGGTCTGGGTGGCGTACGTCGGGCGGGTGCCCCTGCTGCTGCTCGACACCCTGGTCGAGGAGAACCAGGGCGAGCTGCGCGACGTCACCGACCGGCTGTACGGCGGCACTGGGGAGCACCGGCTGCGCCAGGAGGTCCTGCTCGGCGTCGGCGGCGTGCGGGCGCTGCGGGCCTGGTCGCGGATCACCGGCACCCCGGCGCCGGAGGTGTTCCACACCAACGAGGGCCACGCGGGCTTCCTCGGCGTCGAGCGGATCCGCGAGCTGATCGCTGACGACGCGGGGCCGCGGCTCGACCTCGCCACGGCGCTCGAGGTGGGTCGCGGATCGACGGTCTTCACCACGCACACGCCGGTCCCGGCGGGCATCGACCGCTTCCCGCGGACGCTCATCGAGCAGTACTTCGACGAGGCGGGCGGTGTGACGCCCGGCGTACCGACGGAGGCCGTGCTGGCGCTCGGCGCCGAGGACTACCCGGGCGGTGACCCGGGCGTGTTCAACATGGCGGTGATGGGCTTCCGGCTCGCCCAGCGCGCGAACGGCGTCTCGGAGCTGCACGGCGAGGTCAGCCGGGAGATGTTCCACGGGCTGTGGCCCGCATTCGACGAGGACGAGGAGCCGATCACCTCGATCACCAACGGCGTGCACGCCCCGACCTGGGTGGCGCCGGAGCTGCAGGCGCTCGGCCCGAAGCCCGGCGACGCCTCCGCGGTCGAGATCTGGCAGACGAAGTGGCGGATGCGCCAGACCCTGGTCGCCGACGCGCGGCGCCGGCTGCGCAAGTCGTGGCAGAAGCGCGGCGCGACGCCGGGGGAGCTGGCCTGGATCGACACCGCGCTCGATCCCGACGTGCTGACGATCGGCTTCGCGCGGCGGGTGCCGTCGTACAAGAGGCTCACGCTGATGCTGCGCGACCCCGACCGGCTCCGGGCGCTGCTGCTCGACCCCGACCGGCCCGTGCAGCTGGTGATCGCCGGCAAGGCGCACCCCGCCGACGAGGGCGGCAAGCGGCTGATCCAGGAGCTGGTCCGGTTCGCCGACGACCCGGAGGTGCGCCACCGCATCGTGTTCCTGCCGAACTACGACATCGCGCTCGCGCAGCCGCTCTACCCGGGCTGCGACGTCTGGCTGAACAACCCGCTGCGTCCTTACGAGGCCTGCGGCACCTCGGGCATGAAGGCCGCGCTCAACGGCGGCCTCAACCTCTCCATCCGCGACGGCTGGTGGGACGAGTGGTACGACGAGGAGTTCGGCTGGTCGATCCCGTCCGCCACCGGTGTCGAGGACCCCGACCACCGCGACGACCTCGAGGCGGCCGCGCTCTACGACCTGATCGAG
>DATFHM010000146.1:0-4444 GCA_035248385.1 Nocardioides sp.
GCCTGAGCTCGCTGACGACGTCGACGTCCTGTCCGTCGTCGGCATCGAGTGCTGGGGACACCACGGCGTCTTCGACCACGAGCGCCGCGACGGACAGCGCTTCGTCATCGACCTCGCGCTGGCGGTGGACACCCGTCCCGCAGCGGCTTCGGACGACTTGCGCGACACCGTGGACTACGGAAGTCTCGTGGCCGAGGTTGCGGATGCGGTGGGCAGGGACCCGGTCGACCTGATCGAGACCCTGGCCGAACGGATCGCCACCGTCTGCCTCAGGGACCGTCGTGTTGAATGGGCTCGGGTGACCATTCACAAACCGGACGCACCGATCGAGAATCCGTTCGGGGACGTCCAGCTGACCATCACCCGTCGTCGAGCCGCTGACAGTGTGCAGGGAGAGGGCCAAGGATGACCGAGACTCCGAATCCGAACATCATCGATGCAGACACGCTGACGGGCGAGATGCGACCGATCCGGCGCGTGGTGATCGCGCTCGGCTCGAACCTGGGTGACCGCTTCGCCAACCTGCAGGGCGGCGTCTCCACGATCGCCGACACCCCCGACGTCTGGGTGACCGGTGTGTCGCCCGTCTACGAGACCGTTCCGGTCAACTGCCCTCCGGGCTCCGACTCCTTCCTCAACGCCGTGGTCCTCGCGGACACGACGCTGTCGGCCAGCCGGCTGCTCGACCGGGCGCTGGCCGTCGAGGACGCCTTCGACCGCGCCCGCAACGGCGAGAAGAACGCGCCGCGCACCCTCGACGTCGACCTGATCGTCGTCGGCGACCGTCGCGCCGACACCGCCAGCCTCAAGCTGCCGCACCCGCAGGCCCACCAGCGTGCCTTCGTGCTGCAGCCGTGGCTCGACCTCGAGCCGGACGCACACTTCCTCGACAAGGGCCCCGTGGCGGACCTGCTGGCCGCGGCCGACCGCACGGGCATCACCCGTCGCGACGACCTGGTGCTCGAAGCCGAGTGACCCACCGCCTCCGGGGGTGAACGCATCGTCCGACGAGCCGCACGGCTCGCTGCGCCCGACCTCGCCGCTCGCCCTGCTGGGCTGGGCTGTGGTGGGCGGAGCCGGAGGCTACGCGGTGCACGGCCTGTGCGACCGGTTCAGCGTCGTCCCGCCGCTGGTGCCGTGGGTGCAGGCGGCGGCCCTGTTCCTCATCGCTGCGATCCTGGGCTGGACGGCCTGGGTCACCCACCGCGCCCTGCAGGTACGACGTGACCGCTGGTCGGTCGAGAACGCCGTCAACCGGCTGGTGCTCGCCCGGGCCTCCGCCCTGGTGTGCGCGCTCGTGGGAGCCGGCTATGTCGGTTACGCGCTGAGCTGGATCGACGACCCGGCCGACCTCGCCGGCCAGCGCCTGGTGCACTCCCTCGTGGCGGCGGGCGGAGCGTTCCTCGCCGTCGTCGCGGCGCTCTTCCTGGAGCGCGCGTGCCGCGTCCCGGACCCGCCCGACCAGGACTGACCCCACTCGTCACATCCGTCTCACCCGCCACGCGGCCGACCTCCGCCGGATCGGGCCCGCTCGGGCCTACCGTGAAGACATGACGTCACCGGTCGGAACCCGCCGCCGCCAGCGCTCGACCCGCGTCGTGGTCGCGCTGGCCCTCCTCGTGCTCGCCGCGGTGACGGTCGTCGTCACCGCCCTCTCCGGTTCCCTCGCCGCCGCGATCGCCGGCGGTGCGGTCGCGCTCGTGCTCGGCGCGGCCGCCACCAAGATCACCCACGCCGAGGTCATGCTGACCCGGGTCGAGGCCGCCCGGGAGCGCGCGACCCAGGCCCAGGAGTACCGCCGGCTCACCGAGGAGCGGACCCGCGAGGGCGTGGAGTTCGCCGCGGACATGCAAGGCCGGATCGCCAAGCGCGACGCCACCGTCGCCCGGCTCGAGAAGCGGCTGACCGAGGCCGCCGGCGAGCTGGCCGACGCGCGTCGCGAGCTCGCCGACGTCACCGCCCGAGCCGAGCTCGCCGAGCGCGAGACCGAGCGCGTCCGCACCCGCATCAGCGACGCCGAGGCCCGCGCGAGCGACGCCGCGATCCGGGTGGCCGAGCTCGAGCAGCAGCTCGACCTCCTCGAGTCCGAGCTGCAGAGCTGGCGCAACCGCCCGGTCAAGCGCGCCGCCGTCTGATCCCGGAGCGCCTCCGGGAGGTACCCTCGGTCCGCTGTGACGGACGTGCAAGGGGATGTAGTGCAGAGCGACGCAAGTCGAAGGACGCGCACCGACATCCAAGGTCTCCGGGCGGTCGCCGTCTCGATGGTGGTCCTGTACCACCTGCGACACGCGCTGATCCCCGGCGGCTTCGTCGGCGTGGACGTGTTCTTCGTGATCTCGGGGTTCCTGATCACCGCCCACCTCGTGGGGCGGCCGCCGCGGCGACCGCGCGACTTCGCGGACTTCTGGGGCCGCCGGATCCGCCGGCTGCTCCCCGCCTCGCTGCTCGTGCTCGCGTGCACCGTCGTCGCGGTGCGGCTGGTGGGCCCCAGCACCCAGTGGGCGGCCAACGCGGCCGACGCCCGCTCCGCGGCGCTGTACGTCGTCAACTGGTCGCTCGCGCACCGCGCCGTCGACTACCTGGCCGCTGACAACGCGGCGACGGCCATCCAGCACTACTGGTCGCTCTCGGTCGAGGAGCAGTTCTACTTCGTCTGGCCGCTGCTGGTCGGCCTGGGCGTGCTCCTCGCGGCAGTGCTCCGGGTACGCCGCGGCCCGGTGCTGGCCCTCGTGCTCGGCGCGGTCGTGGCCGCGTCCTTCGCGTACTCAGTCGCCGACACGGCCAGCAACCCCGCCGCGGCGTACTTCGTGACGCCGACGCGCATGTGGGAGCTCGGGACCGGTGGTCTCGTCGCGCTGTGGGTCAGCCACCGCGAGCTGCCCGTCGCCCGTCCGGTGCCCCGGGCCGCGCTCGCCTGGCTGGGCCTGGCGATGATCGCCGCCACCGGCGCCCTGTACTCCGGCTCCACGCCGTTCCCCGGCTACCAGGCCGCGCTGCCGGTCCTCGGCACCGCGCTGGTCATCCTCAGCCGCCCCGACGCCGACCTGGCGGGCAGCCCGGGCCGCCTGCTCGCGCTGCGCCCGGTCCGCTTCCTGGGTGACATCTCCTACTCGGTCTACCTGTGGCACTGGCCGCTGGTGGTGCTCGCCCCCGACGTCCTCGGCCACGACGCCAGATGGCCCGACCTGGTCGGCATCGCCGCGCTGACCCTGGCGCTCGCGACCCTGACCGAGCGGTTCGTCGAGCGGCCGTTCCGTGCCGCCCGGCTGGTCCAGCTGCGCCGGGCGACGTACGCCGGCGGGGTGGCAGCCATGGGCGTTGTGGTGGTGCTCGCCTCCGCCGTCATCGTCCAGCAGCACCGGGTGGAGGCCCAGGAGCGGCACCGGCTCGCCGCGGCGCTGCGGAGCTCGGGCCCGTGCTTCGGTGCGGCCGCGCTCGACCCCGGCGCGAGCTGCCCGGCCGTGCCCTACGGCAAGCTGCTGCCCGCGCCGGACCTGGCCGCGACCGACAAGTCGGCCGCCTACCCGGAGGTCGGCGGGCACAACTGCTGGTCCTACACCCCGTCCTTCCCCGACCGTCGGTGCACCTTCGGCAAACGGCACGCACCGGTGACGGTCGCCCTCGTCGGCAACTCCCACGCCGGCCAGTGGCTGCCCGCGCTGCAGCGCGTGGCGAAGGAGGAGGGCTGGCGCGTCCGCACCTACCTCGCTTCGCAGTGCGCGTTCTCCGCGATCTCGCAGTCCTTCGACACCGACGCCCACAGCCAGGCGTGCCTGAGCTGGGTCAAGCGCACGGCCACGGAGGTGGCGGCCGCGAAGCCGGACCTGGTGGTCATGGCCAACCGGATCTCCGTCCGCGCCGCCGACCGTCCCGACGTCGCCAGCTCGCTGCCGGAGTACGCCGCGGGCTACCGCACCGTGTTCCGCACGCTCCTCGCGGCGCGGATCCCCGTGCTGGACATCCGCGACACCCCGGCCACCCGCTTCCAGACGCCGGACTGCATCGCCCAGCACGGCGACGACTACGCCCAGTGCGACAGCACGCGCGCCGACTGGCTGCCGCCCGACCCCTCGGTCTCCGTCGCGACGTCGCTGCACGACCCGCTGCTGCGCACCGTCGACCTCACCGACCACATCTGCGCCGGACCGGTCTGCCACGTGGTCAACGGCGGGGTCATCACCTACTTCGACGGCTCGCACCTGACCGCGACCTACGCGTTCACCCTGGCGCCGTACCTCCGTCCGGCGCTCGTCGCCGCCCTCGGGAGGAGCGCGGCGCAGGCCGGCTGAGCGGCGGGTGTTGTCCGGCTCACACCGCCCAGAGGTATCGCGGCGGGATGACGGCGGCCTACCCTCGACGTTGTTCTGCACGAGCACACGTCCGGTACCCACACCGACCCGCACCCGCGGGTGGCCGGTGGGATTGGAACGAAAGGTTCGCCCAT
>DATFHM010000147.1:0-3103 GCA_035248385.1 Nocardioides sp.
GGGCACGACGCCGGCATCCTGCAGGACGCCGGCATCCCCACCGCGATGCTGTTCGTCCGCAACCCGTCGGGCGTCTCGCACTCGCCGTACGAGACCGCCGAGATGGCCGACTGCCTCGCCGGCGTCGACGCGCTCGCCGACGCGCTGACCGGCCTGGTGACCGCATGACCGCCTACCTGCTCGAGCACGCGTGGGTCGAGGGCGCGGTCCACGACGACGTGCTGGTCGAGGTCGTCGACGGTCGGTTCACACGGGTCGAGGTGGCGGAGGTTTCCTCACGCTTGTCGGGTGTTGCAACGGCCGACAAGCGCGGGAATCACCGGTCGACCGGTGATTCCTGCACGCGTCTGCCGGGCCTCACCCTGCCGGGCCTGGCGAACACGCACAGCCACGCCTTCCACCGCGCCCTGCGCGGCCGCACGCAGACCGACCGGGGCACGTTCTGGACCTGGCGGGACCAGATGTACGCCGTGGCCGGGCGCCTCGACCCGGACTCCTACTACGAGCTCGCGCGGGCGACGTACGCCGAGATGGTGGCCGCCGGGTTCACCTCGGTGGGCGAGTTCCACTACCTGCACCACCAGCCCGACGGCACGCCGTACGACGACGCGAACGCGATGGGCCACGCCCTCCTCGCGGCCGCCCGTGACGCCGGCATCCGGATCACGCTGCTCGACACGCTCTACCTCTCGAGCGGCTTCGGGGCCGCGCCGGAGGGCGTGCAGCGTCGCTTCTCCGACGGCACCGGCGGCGCCTGGCAGGACCGGGTGGCCGCGCTGGCCGAGGGCTGCTCCGAGCCGCACTCCGTCATCGGCGTCGCCGCCCACTCGGTGCGGGCCGTGCCCGCCGACGAGCTCAAGGCGCTGGTGCCCCACGCCGAGGCCGGGACTCCCCTGCACGTCCACCTCTCCGAGCAGGTCAAGGAGAACGCGGACTGCGTGGCGGCGTACGGCGTCACCCCGACCCGCCTGCTCGCCGACCACGGCCTGCTCGGTCCGATGACGAGCGCGGTCCACGCGACCCACCTGACCGACGAGGACGTGCGGCTGCTCGGCGACGCGCGCGCGTTCGCGTCCTTCTGCCCCACGACCGAGCGCGACCTCGGCGACGGGATCGGCCCGAGCCTCCCGCTGCGCGAAGCCGGTGCGCGGCTCACGGTCGGCTCCGACAGCCACGCGGTCATCGACCCGTTCGAGGAGATGCGCGCCGTCGAGCTGGACGAGCGGCTCGCGTCGCAGGCACGCGGCCACTGGAGCGCCGCCGAGCTGCTCACGGCCGGCACGGTCGACGGCCAGGTGAGCCTGGGGTTCGCGGACGCGGGCACGATCGCCGTCGGGCAGCGCGCCGACCTCGTGACGATCGACGTCGCCTCGGCCCGCACGGCCGGCACCGGACGCGACGAGCACACCGCGGTCTTCGCGGCGGGCCCGGCCGACGTGCGGCACGTCGTCGTCGACGGCGTGGTCCGCTTCGACGGCGACCACGCGGAGGTGGGCCGCCGGCTCGCCGAGACCATCGAGGGGATCTGGCGATGACCACGACGCTGCTCACCAACATCAGCGAGCTGGTCACCAACGACCCGTCTGCACCCGATCTGCTGGGCGTCCGGCGTGACGCCGCGGTCGTGATCGACGAGGACCGGATCGCGTGGGTGGGTGCTGCGTCCGAGGCGCCTGCCGCCGACCTGGTGGTCGACGCGGGCGGTCGCGCGGCCCTCCCGGGCTTCGTGGACAGCCACAGCCACCTGGTGTTCGCGGGCGACCGGGCCGAGGAGTTCCGCGCCCGGATGGCCGGCGAGTCCTACTCCGCCGGCGGCATCCGTACGACGGTCGCCGCGACCCGCGCCGCCTCCGACGAGGAGCTCTCGGCGCGGATCGGCCGGCTGGTCCGGGAGATGCGCGCGCAGGGCACCACGACGCTGGAGATCAAGTCCGGCTACGGGCTGAGCGTCGAGGACGAGGCCCGCTCGCTGCGGCTCGCGCGGGCTTTCACCTCCGAGACGACATTCCTCGGTGCGCACGTCGTACCTCCCGAGTACGCCGAGGACCCGGCCGGCTACGTCGCGCTGGTCACCGGCCCGATGCTCGAGGCGGCGGCCCCGCACGCGAAGTGGATCGACGCGTTCTGCGAGCGCGGGGCGTTCGACGCCGACCAGGCGCGCGAGGTGCTGCAGGCCGGCGCGGCCGTCGGGCTGCGCGGCCGGCTGCACGCCAACCAGCTCGGTGACGGTCCCGGGGTCCAGCTCGCCGCCGAGCTCGGCCTGGTCGCCGTGGACCACTGCACCTACCTCTCCGACGACGACGTGCACGCGCTGCGCGAGAGCGGCACGATCGCCACGCTGCTGCCGGGCGTCGAGTTCTCGACCCGCCAGGCCTATCCGTCGGCACGGCGGCTGCTCGACGCCGGCGTACGGGTCGCGCTGGCCTCGGACTGCAACCCGGGCTCGTGCTTCACCAGCTCGCTGCCGTTCTGCGTCGCCGTGGCCGTGCGCGACATGGGCATGACGCCGGCCGAGGCGGTCTGGGCCGCCACCGCCGGTGGCGCGGCCGCGCTCGGCCGCACCGACGTCGGCGTCATCGTCACCGGCGGCCGGGCCGACCTGGTCCTCCTCGACGCACCGAGCCACGTGCACCTGGCCTACCGCCCCGGCGTACCGCTGGTGTGCGACGTGTGGGCCGGCGGCGTCCGCGCCAACGGCGCGCTCTGCTCGCCGCTGGCGCTCCCCTGACCTCCCTCCACCCCAACCCCCTGCGGCTCCGCCGCCCGCACCGAAGGAACCACCGTGACCGCCCTGCTCACGACGGGCGCTCAGCCCGTCGCGCCCTCACCCGCCCGCAGCGTCCTGGACGACGCGCACGAGCAGCTGGCCCAGGCCGTGGAGGTCCTGGGCCTGGCCCCCTCGGTCCACGCCATGCTGGCCCAGCCCCGCCGCGAAGTCTCCGTCTCGATCCCGCTACGGCGTGATGACGGCACCATCGAGGTCCTGCGCGGCTACCGCGTCCAGCACAACTACTCCCGCGGCCCCGGCAAGGGCGGAGTCCGGTTCGACGCCCGCGTCGACCTCGACGAGGTCCGCGCCCTGGCCATGTGGATGACCTGGAAG
>DATFHM010000148.1:0-5627 GCA_035248385.1 Nocardioides sp.
CGCGGCGGAGGCCGGGGAGGAGCTCGGTGAGCCGGGCACGCAGGGCAGCGGGATCGGTGGTCATGGAGCCAACATATGCGGCCCCAGGGGAAGGTACGCCGACAGGTCGGTCCGCTCCCCGCTCGCGGTCACCCGGGCGCCGTCGAGGGCGTCCGGCCAGGCCAGGTCGCCGACCGCCAGCGCGATCCAGGTCGACGCGTCGGTCTCGATCACGGCCGGCGGCGTGCCGCGGGTGTGCCGCACCCCCTCGACGACCTGGACGGCGGCGTACGGCGGCACCCGGACCTCCACCGACCGGCCCGGGGCGCGCTCCTCGAGCAGGGCCAGGAAGTGCTTGGTGAGCAGGCGCAGGTCGGCGCGGTCCGCGGCGCCGGAGCGCCAGCGGGCCAGGGCGTCGGCGACCGACGCGGGGTCGGCGGGGCGGAGTCGTGCGGGCACCGGACCGATGGTGCCACGCGCCGGAGACACCGGCCGGACAGCGGTCGGACACAATGTCCTCCATGCGTCTTCGCCGAGCAGCCGTCCTGGCCGCCCTCGCCTGCGTGCTCCCCACCCTCGCCGCGTGCGGGGCGAGCGGGACGCAGGTCCACGCCGGCGACGTCGTACCGGCCCGGGAGGCGCAGCAGTTCGCCAACGGGAAGCTGTCCACCGTCGCCACCCCCATCGGCAGGCTGCAGGTCCACACCGGCCAGCCGGTCACCCAGCTCTCCTCCGACGACACCCACGAGCTGACCTCGCAGACGGCCCCCGCCGGCCTCACCTACCTGCCGGTGACGTGGAGCTACGACAAGGCCACCACCCACGTCTACTCCCGGTACGTCGCGACCACGGCCCTGCCCACCGTCGACGTGCACACCGGCAGCGGCTCCTACCGCCTCCCCTCGCCGGACCCCGCGCAGGGCCCCGAGTCCTTCTACGTCCTGGTCGACGCGGCCAGCGACCACCCGCGGCTCGCGCTCACCTTCGACGGCGTCACCCAGACCGTCGACCTGATCACCGGCAAGCGGGACGCGGGCCGGGCCGGCGGCCTGTACAAGCTGAGCTACCGGACGAAGAAGGCCACCGACTGCCCCACGCCGCCGACCTGGGTCCAGGTCGCCAACTCCAACAGCACCTGCACCATCAGCGGCCCGCTGCTGCTCCCGTACGCCGGCGGCAAGTGGGCCAAGCCCGGCCACGAGTGGCTCGTGCTGAACCTGAAGACCCGGCTCGCGACGTACGTCCAGGCCGGGGGGACGCCCGGGTCCGGCGGTATCTACTACCCGCAGGCGGTCTCGGGCAGCTACCGGCTCGGCACGCAGAAGCCGGTCATGGTGATCGGCTCGAGCGGCAGCAGCGACGACTGCCCGCTGCCGCAGACCGGTGCCTGCAACACCGACGCGGCGCTGGTCTTCGACAGCAGCGCCAAGGCCTCGACGCTGACCGCTGCCCTGCGCTACCGGTTCAAGCTCGGCAACGGGTTCGGCGGGTACGACGGCAAGGCGTTCGAGACCGAGGTCGGGACCTGGGAGATCCCGATCCGCTGAGCTCGTCCGCCCAGCGGGTGGGCCTCAGCGGCCCAGCGCGGCCGGCAGGGTCGCGGTCCAGGCGTCGCGCAGCTCGGTGAGCGGCACGCTGAACTGGCCGGCGACCTCGAGCGCGTCGCCGCCGGTGCGGCCGACGACCACGGCGGGCACGCCGTGGTGCGACGCGGACGCCATCAGCGACTCGACGGCGTCGGACGGGACCGTGACGATCGCGCGGGCCGCGGACTCGGCGAACAGGCCGAGGAAGGCGTCGCCCTCGAGCTCGACGGTGGCCCCGACGCCGCCGACCATGGCCGCCTCGGCGAGGGCCTGCGCCAGGCCGCCGTCGGACAGGTCGTGCGCGCTGGTGGCGGTGCCCACCAGGTCGCGCAGCAGCGCGGCGAGGTTCTGCTCGGCGGCGAGGTTCACCGCCGGCGGACGGCCGCCGAGGTGGCCGTGCACGACGTGCGCCCACTCCGAGCCGGACAGCTCCTCGTGGGTGCTGCCGAGCTGGACGATGACCTCGTCCGCGGCCTGGAAGGCCGAGGGGGTACGCCGGCGTACGTCGTCGATGACGCCGAGCACCGCGACGACCGGGGTCGGCAGGATCGCCGTCTCGCCGGTCTGGTTGTAGAGGCTGACGTTGCCGCCGGTGACCGGGACGCCGAGCTCGAGGCAGGCGTCCTTGAGACCACGGCAGGCCTCGGCGAACTGCCACATGACCGCGGGGTCCTCGGGCGACCCGAAGTTGAGGCAGTCGGAGACCGCGAGCGGGGTCGCGCCGCCGGTCGCCACGTTGCGGTAGGCCTCGACGAGGGCGAGCTGCACGCCGGCGTACGGGTCCAGCTTGGCGAAGCGGCCGTTGCAGTCGGTCGCGATGGCGACGCCGAGGTGGGTCTCCTCGTCGATGCGGATCATGCCGCTGTCGGACGGCTGGGCCAGGACGGTGTTGCCCTGGACGTAGCGGTCGTACTGGTCGGTGATCCAGGACTTGTCGCACAGGTTCGGGCTCGCGACGAGCTGCAGCAGCGTGGCGCGGAGCTCGTCACCGGTGGTGGGCCGCGGGAGCCGCTCGGCGCCGTCGGCCTGCAGGGCGTCCTGCCAGTCAGGACGGGCGAACGGGCGCTGGTAGACCGGGCCGTCGTGGGCCACGGTGCGGGGCGGGACGTCGACGACGACCTCGCCGTGCCAGGTGATCTCGAGCCGGCCGGTCTCGGTGACCTCACCGATGGCGACGGCCTCGACGTCCCACTTCCGGCAGATCTCCATGAACCGGTCCAGGTGCGCGGGCTCGACGACCGCCATCATCCGCTCCTGGCTCTCGCTCATGAGGATCTCCTCGGGCGCGAGCGTCGAGTCGCGCAGCGGGACCTTGTCGAGCTCGCACCTCATGCCGCCGTCGCCCGCGGACGCGAGCTCGGAGGTCGCGCAGGACAGGCCGGCGCCGCCGAGGTCCTGGATGCCGTTGACGACCTTGGCGGCGAAGAGCTCGAGCGTGCACTCGATGAGCAGCTTCTCCATGAACGGATCGCCGACCTGGACGCTGGGCCGCTTCGCGGGGCCGTCGGCGTCGAACGTCTCGGAGGCGAGCACCGAGACGCCACCGATGCCGTCGCCGCCGGTGCGGGCGCCGTAGAGCACCACGAGGTTGCCCTCGCCGGTGGCGTTCGCGAGGTGGAGGTCCTCGTGCCGCAGCACGCCCACGCAGCCCGCGTTCACCAGCGGGTTGCCGAGGTACGTCGCGTCGAAGACGGCCTCGCCGCCGACGTTGGGCAGGCCGAGGCAGTTGCCGTAGCCACCGACGCCCGCGACGATGCCGGGCAGCACCCGGTGGGTGTCGTCGGCGTCGAGCGGGCCGAAGCGCAGCGGGTCGACGACGGCGACCGGGCGGGCACCCATCGCGATGATGTCGCGGACGATGCCGCCGACGCCGGTCGCGGCCCCCTGGTAGGGCTCGACGTACGACGGGTGGTTGTGGCTCTCGACCTTGAAGCTGACCGCGTAGCCCTGGCCGATGTCGATGACGCCGGCGTTCTCGCCGATACCGGCGAGCATCGGGCCCCGGACGGTCTCCTGGGGGATCTCGGAGAACTGCTTGAGGTGGACCTTCGAGCTCTTGTAGGAGCAGTGCTCGGACCACATCACCGAGTACATGGCCAGCTCGGAGCTGGTGGGACGGCGACCGAGGATCTCCTTGATCCGGGCGTACTCGTCGGCCTTCAGACCCAGCTCCGCCCAGGGCTGCTCCCGGTCGGGGTCACCGGCCGCGACGGCGACGGTGTCGAGGGTGGGTCGGGCGGTGTCTACGGACGTCTCGGCCACGCCCCCGATCCTATCGGTGGAGGGGCGTGGCCCTCGAAACGGTGGTGACTCCTGGTCAGGACTCCAGCATGCCGTTGGTGAGCTGGTTCACGACGTCCTTGTCGAGGTGGTCCAGCAGGGTGTTGCCGTAGTCCACGACCGTGCCGGTCGGGTCCAGCCGGTAGCCGCCGTCCACCTTGTCCATGACCACGGTGATGTCGTGGAAGCCCAGCAGGCCGAAGGCGGGTACGTCGCTCATGCAGCCGTGGCTGTCGTCGGTGTAGCCGTCGGGGTCGACCGAGCTGCCGGTGAAGCAGCCACCGCTCTCGATGGTGGCCTCGAAGGTGCCGGTCCGGCCGCTGTCGTCGGTCGCGCTGCCCTTGACGCTGAGGTGCTGGATCGCCGCCCGCACCTTGCCGCCGCCGATGTCCTCGGTCTGCACCTGGGCGTCCGACACCTGCACGTTCGCGGCGGACGAGTGCCGGTCCAGCGCGTCCTGCATCCAGGCCGTGTAGGGCAGCATCGGCTTGACGAGCGCCGGGTCGAAGTTCGCGAGCAGCGTCGCGACGTCGCGTGAGTTGATGGCGTCGGCCAGCTTGCCGAAGGTGCCCTCCGGAGTGCTGGAGACGATCGGGGCCGGCGGGTTGTCGGCGGCCTTCCAGTCCAGCGAGGCGGCGGGGTCGCCCGATCCGGCGTACACGTGCGAGTAGGCCTGGTAGAGGCCGGTGCCGATGAGGGTGACGTACCAGCGCCCGTCGATCTTCTCGGTGACCACGGTCGGGTCGACGTCGGCCTGGTCGGCGGGCTCGGTGAGGCTGCCGGTGCGGGTCTCGGCCGGGACGAGGTCGCCCAGCGAGGCGAGCTTCGAGGCGAGCTTGGACGGGTCCCAGCTGGCGGTGTAGGTGCCGCCAGTGACCGTCACGCGGGCGAAGCCGCCGTCGTAGGTGTCGGTCTTCACCTGGACGTCGCTCACCTTCACGCTGATCGCGTCGGTGATGCCGTTGCCGTTGCTGAGGTCCTGCTCGCGCAGCTTGGTGCGCAGCTTCTGGGCAAGGTCGGTGATGCCGCTCACCTCGGCTGGGGCGACCATGTCGAGCAGCGCCACCGAGTCCTGGCCCGCGATCGCGGAGACGGCCTTGGTGACGGCCTCGTCCGGCGAGGACGCGCCGCCCGAGGAGCGCAGCACCGACCAGACGACGAGGCCACCCGCGACGAGCGCGAGGACGATCGAGGCGGCGACACCGAGCAGCACGAGGCGGCGGCGGTTGCCCGGGGCGGGCGGAGGCGGCACCGTGGGCGGCGCCATGGTCGGCGGGGGCGGAGGCGGCGCGGCCGGAGCGACCGGCGCAGTGGCGTACGGCGTACCGCAGGCGCGGCAGAACCGGTCGGACGCGTCGCCCTGCTGGGCACCGCAATTACCGCACTGGACCATGAGCCCTCTTCCCGATGTCAGCGCGTCCCCCGACGCGAACGACCCACACCCTAACCACGTCCAGGGCCTCTCCGGAGGCTCCGCAGAAGATCCCCACGAGCGACAACCACGCGGCCGGTCCGAGCCGGTCCGGCCACGCCGACAGCTTCGCGAGCAGCACGCAGATGACGACGCTGGCGCCGAGGCCGACCACCATCCGCGGTGCGCGCACCCACCACGACGGCCACCAGGCCAGGGCCAGCACGAGCGCCCCGCACAGCGCCGGGATCATCGTCAGCCAGGCCGCCGAGGTCGGCACCGACGGCACGACGCCGTCCCGGATCAGGCCGGCCGCGTCCAGCAGCGAGGAGTGCGAGAGCAGGCCGTGCGAGGTCCACGGCACCGCGATG
>DATFHM010000149.1:0-10360 GCA_035248385.1 Nocardioides sp.
CAAGCGCACCATCGTCATCGCGAGCCCGATCAAGGCGCTGGGCAACCACGCCGTGTCGGTCAAGCTGCACGACGAGGTCTCGGCCTCGGTGGCGCTCACCGTCGTCGCTTCCTGAAGCGTTCACGAGAGCGGCCGGTCCCCGAGGGGGCCGGCCGTTCTTGGCGTTTTTGGGGTGATGCCAGCGGTGGCTAATTCACGGGTTAACCCGTGAATTAGCCACTTCCACCGGGAAACTTCCCCGCAGGAGTGGCTATTTCTCCGCGTCGGTCGCGCTCAGGCGGAGTGCCGGGCCGCCGCGAGCTCGCAGGTGCGGGCCAGGTCGGCGCGCTCGTCGGCGGTGAGCCACGGGCACGTGTGGTCCAGCAGGAGCAGGGCGGCGGAGCGGGACGCCCGGCCGCGGTGGCCGGGGAGGTCGGGCGCCATGGCGATCACGTCGGTGAGGATGCCGATCACGACATCACGCTGCTGCGGTGTCCAGTCGGTGGGTGTCTCGCGCTCCATGGACCATCAACGAGCGCCGAGCCGGGTTGGTTACTCATCGGTACTCTCTGCCGAGACCGGCTTCTCGGGGGCGCCCGCCCAGGTGCGGCCGGAGTAGACGAAGCACAGCACGAGGACGACGAGCTGCAGGACCGCGCCCAGGTCGCCCACACCCTTGAGCCAGCTCAGGTGCGCGCCGAAGTACAGAGGCGGGGTGACCGCCCCGATCACCAGACCTGCCTCGCAGATCCGGAACCACACGAGCGCCGTGCCCTCCTTCGCCTCCTGGGCGAGGGTGGCCAGCGCGTGGCAGAGAACAGCCGAGAAGAGCAGCTCGCCGAGGCCGACCGACCAGAGCACCGCCGGGTCGCCGTTCTCCAGCGACCGCGCCGTGGCCGGCCACCACAGGGGCCCCGAGCAGAGCAGCGCGAGGATGCCGAGGTAGCTCAGCGCCATCGTCGCCGGCAGGTCCACCGCGCGGGCCAGCCGGCGGAGCCCCAGGAGCACGAGGACCCAGCCCAGCGGGTCCGCCATCACGTCGAGGTCGCCGAGCTTGACCTTGATCGCCACGAACAGGAAGCCGTAGCCGATCAGCCCGAGCGGCCTCACGCCCCCACCACCAGCCACGCGTCGCCGCGGGCGCGGTGCAGCAGCGTGACGAGCCGGCCGCCCATGAAGACCACGCCGAAGACCGCCCAGATCCACGGCAGGGCCGCGGACGTCGCTCCGGTCACCAGCACGAGCGGAGCGTAGCCGCCGAGCACCACCAGGCCCGCGGCGGCCAGGTAGCGGCCGTCGCCGGCACCGATGAGCACGCCGTCGAGCACGAAGACGACCCCGGCGGCCGGCTGCAGCAGGGCCGCGACGAGGAGCACGGGCACCAGGGCGCGGCGTACCGAAGGGTCGGGGGTGAACAGCGCGCCCAGCCACGGCGAGGCGGCGGCCAGGGCGACGCCGGTGACGATCCCGGAGCCGACTCCCCAGCGCACCATCCGAGCGGTCGCGACGCGGGTGGCGACGGCGTCGCCCGCGCCGAGGGAGCGGCCGACGATCGCCTGGGCCGCGATGGCGATCGCGTCGAGGGCGAAGGCCAGGAACCCCCAGATGGTCATGGCGAGCTGGTGGGTGGCGACGGGAGTCGGGGAGCCTGCGGCGGTCCGGACGACGGCGTACGTCGTGACGAGCAGCGAGGCGCGCAGGGTCAGCGTCCGCACCAGGAGGGGTACGCCGGCGCGACCCGCCGCGCGGATGCCGGGCAGGTCGGGGCGCAGGCCCGCGCCCTCCCGCCGAGCGGCACGCGCGACCACCCCCGCGAGGACGGCCGCGGCGCCGAGCTGGGCGACGACCGATCCCAGGGCGGAGCCGGCCACGCCGAGGTGGGGCAGCGGGCCGAGGCCGAAGACGAGGGCCACGTTGAGCGCCAGGTTGGCCGCGTTGGCGGCGACGGCGACCGCGAGCGGGGTCCGGGTGTCCTGCAGGCCGCGCAGCACGCCGGTCGCGGCGAGGGAGACCAGCAGCGGGGTCGTGCCGGCGGCGGCGATCCTCAGGTAGGTGGTGCCGGGGCCGGCGATGTCGGCACCGGCGCCGAAGGCCGCGATCAGCGCGGGCGCGCCGGCGGCGACCACCACCGATGTCGGTACGCCGATGAGCACGGCCAGCCACAATCCGTCGATGCCCTGACGCAGGGCGGCGTCGCGCTCGCCCGCCCCGAGGCGCCGGGCGACGCTCGCCGTGGTGCCGTAGGCCAGGAAGATGCAGAGCCCGACGACGGTCTGGAGGACCGTGCCGGCGATGCCGAAGCCGGCCAGCTGCCGGGTGCCGAGGTGGCCGATGACGGCCGCGTCGCCGAGCAGGAACAGCGGTTCGGCGATGAGGGCGAGGAACGCGGGGACGGCCAGCCCGAGCAGCTCGCGGTCGGCCGCCTTCGCACGCACGGCCCGCTCCTCGGTGAGCGTGGACAACGCCGCTGATCCTGTGGAAAACGCTGCGCACGGCGGGGGCTCGTGATAGTGCGACCCACGGACGAGCGGTGGCGCAGGGGTGACCGCCCGATGAACGGAGCTGGGGCCCAGAAACTTTCTCTCCACAGATGTGAATGCACGTCTACGCAGGTCACAGCGTTATTACTGGTGGGGAACACAGGTCTGTCCACAGGTCCTTCCCCAGTGCGTGCACACCGCTGCTGCGTGTCGTCCACGGGTCACCCCTGGTTATGCACAGGGCCTGTGGATAACCGACGGCTGTGGGCTTGTCGCGCTTTCTGTCGGACCCCGAGACTAGCCATGCGTAGGGAGTGCAGTCGGCTCGCCCGTCAGGGCGGAAGGGGGAGATCTGCGGTGAGCGCCGCCGAGGCCTGGGAGCCTGAGGAGTGGGGCGACGGCCCAGCGCCGTACGAGCCGGGCAACGCGCCCTCGGGCGGCCGGACACCCCCGCAGGACCTCGCGGCCGAGCAGTCCGTGCTCGGCGCGATGATGATCTCCAAGGACGCGATCGCCGACGTCGTCGAGGTGGTCCGCGGCGTCGACTACTACCGGCCCGCGCACGAGTCGATCCACGACACGATCCTCGACATGTACGGCCGCAACGAGCCGGTCGACATGATCAGCGTGGGCGCCGAGCTCACCCGCCGGGGTGAGCTGCAGAAGATCGGCGGAGCGGCGTACCTGCACACCCTGACCGCGAACGTCCCGATCGCCGCCAACGCCGGCTACTACGCCGAGATCGTCAAGGAGAAGGCGATCCTGCGGCGGCTGGTCGACGCCGGCACCCGCATCGTCCAGATCGGGTACGCCGAGGAGGGTGATGTCGACGCGATCGTGAACGAGGCGCAGGCCGAGATCTACTCGGTCACCGACCGGCGCAAGGCCGAGGACTACGCGCCGCTCAGCGACATCATGGACGGCGTCCTCGACGAGATCGAGGCGATCGAGAACCGGGAGGCCGGCGTCTACGGTGTCCCCACCGGCTTCGCCGACTTCGACGACCTCACGAACGGCCTGCACTCCGGACAGATGATCGTCGTCGCGGCCCGACCCGCCATGGGCAAGTCGACGCTGGCCCTGGACTTCTGCCGCGCCGCGTCGATCAGCAACGGGCTCACCAGCGTCTTCTTCAGCCTGGAGATGACGCGCGCCGAGATCGTGATGCGTCTGCTGTCCGCCGAGGCACGGGTGTCGCTCAACCACATCCGCACCGGCAAGATGCAGACCGAGGAGTGGGAGCGGATGGCCCGCCACGTGGCGCGGGTGTCGGCGTCCCCGATGTTCATCGACGACTCCCCGAACATGACGATGACAGAGATCCGCGCGAAGGCGCGCCGGCTCAAGCAGAAGCACGACCTCAAGCTCATCGTGATCGACTACCTGCAGCTGATGAGCTCGGGCAAGAAGGTCGAGTCCCGCCAGCTCGAGGTCTCGGAGTTCTCCCGGCAGATCAAGCTGCTCGCCAAGGAGCTCGAGGTCCCGATCATCGCGCTCTCGCAGCTCAACCGTGGTCCCGAGCAGCGTGCCGACAAGCGCCCGATGATGTCGGACCTGCGTGAGTCCGGCTCGATCGAGCAGGACGCCGACATGGTCATCCTGCTGCACCGCGAGGACGTCTACGAGAAGGAGTCGACCCGCCCCGGCGAGGCCGACCTGATCGTGGCCAAGCACCGCAACGGCGCGACCCGCGACATCACGGTCGCGTTCCAGGGTCACTACAGTCGATTTGTCGACATGGCGCACTGAGCGGCTGACCGGGGCGACGCGTCAGGGTCGCCCGGCATGGGGGACCCCGACGCGCTCGGTGAGGATCTGACCGGTCCGGCTGCCGTCGCCGAGGGCGTCCATGCCGTGCCACTCGGCGGCGGCGATGAACAGCGTGCGGCCGTCGGTCCCTCCGAGCATGCAGGCGAACGCTCCTCGATCCAGCTCGACGGTCTCCAGGATCTCGCCGCCCTCGCGCACCAGGACGCAGTGACGGCCGGGCACGCTGGCGTACCAGACGGCGCCCTCGGCATCGATGCAGATGCCGTCGGGGTTGTCGCCGGCGAGGTCGGCCCACACCCGGCGGTCGCCGAGGGTCGCATCGGGGCGGATGGTGAACGCGGTCAGGCACGACCCGTGTGACTCCGCGACGATGAGGGTCGAGCCGTCGGGCGTGATCGCCATCCCGTTCCCGAACCGCAGGTCGTCGGCCACGAGCTGGGACGAGCCGTCCGGTCGTACGACGACGACGCCGGCGCCGTTGACGTACGCGTTGCCCCGCGCGTCGACGACGATCTCGTTGAAGGTGTCGCCCAGCGCGGTGAGGTCGGCGTGCTCCGAGCCGGAGTCGACGTCGAGGAGCTTCGCCTCCTGCCCGGAGACCACGAGCAGCGTGCCGTCGGGCAGCCAGTCGATCGAGTAGGGGACCGTCGTGTCGACGGACGCCACGACCTCGGCGGCGCCGGCGGGATCGACGGCGACGATCTGCCCCGTCGTCCAGTTGCAGAACCAGAGCCGGCCGTCGTGCCAGCGTGGCGACTCGGGGATGCCGAGCCCGTCGAGGAGGACCGTGGCCACCTCAGCCCGCCCCCACCGACGACTCCTCGACCAGGCCGCCGTCGACCGGCGGGCGGTCCCGATCACCGGAGGCGCGGCGGGCTTCCGCGTCGGCCCACCTGTCCAGCACGTCCACCGGCCAGACGATCTCGTCCGTTGCCGCCAGCTCGTCGCGGGACCACCACCGCCAGGCGGTCAGCGTGCGTCGCTCGTCCTCGGTGTGGCCGGCGTCGGACACCTCGAAGGCCGGGACCCAGCAGGCGTAGAAGACGTCCTCCTGGTCGATGACCACGTCGGTGTAGCCGTGGATGACACGGCGTACCAGAACGGGACCGAGCAGCTGCTCGGGCGCAACGCTCAGCCCGGTCTCCTCGGCGAGCTCGCGGACCGCCGCCTCCAGGTCGGTCTCGCCGAGGTCGATGCCGCCACCGGGCGTGATCCACCACGACGAGCCGGGCAGCCCGGGGTCGGAGTCGGCGAGGAGCAGCAGCCGGTCGCGGTCGTCGACGAGGAGAACGCGGGCGGTGCGCCGGGAGCGCCGGGGTCGCTCCGCGGGCGGCACCGGGATGAACGTGTGGGTGGAGTCGCTCACGCCGCCATCCTCACGCGGACTCGGGAGGCGACTCTCGTCGCGCTGGATGTTCGGACGGGCGGACCGTCGTTGCGGCGAGGACCGCCGCGGTGAAGAACAGGATCGCGCAGGTCCACGTCGTGGTGCGGAACGCGGCGAGGAACGCTGAGGGATCGGCGTACGCCGTGCCGGTGATGCCTGCGGCAGCCGGGATGGCGGCCACTGCCAGCAGCTGCCCCGCCCGCGCCACGGCGTTGTTGACGCCTGAGGCGATCCCGGCATGCTCGACGGGCACGGCAGCCAACGCGGCGGAGGTCAGCGGGGCGACCATGATCGCCAGGCCGCACCCGAAGGCGACGACCAGGGGCAGCACGTCGGTTACGTAGCCGCTGTGGATGCCAAGCCGGAGGCCGAGGAGGGTGGCGAGGCCGAGCAGGACCGGCCCCGCCGTCATCTGGGCTCGCGGCCCGATCCGGCTGGCGAGGTCACCGCTACGGCCGGAGAACACCAGCACGATGAGGGTGATCGGCAGGAGTGCCGAGCCCGCGACCACCGGGCTGAACCCGGACGCCACCTGGAGCTCGATCACGAGCAGGAACAGGCTGGCGCCGATCCCGCCGTAGACCAGGAGGGTGACCGCGTTGACGGCGCGGAACTGGGGCGAGGCGAAGACCCGCGGCGGAACCATCGGGTTGCGCCCTCGGCGCTCGATCGCCGCGAAGGCCACGAGCCCGACAAGGCCCAGTGCGACGGACAGCAGCACCCGGACCGAGAACGCGCCCGATGCCGGCGCGGAGATCAGGGCGTACGAGATCCCACCGAGCCCGACCGCGCCCGCGAGCGCGCCGGGCAGATCCAGCCGACCGGTGGCCGCGGGATCCCGGGTCTCCGGGACGTGCACGACGCAGAGCCAGACCACGAGGGCGGCCAGCGGCAGGTTGATGAGGAAGACCAGGCGCCAGGACCCGGCCTCGATCAGCCAGCCGCCCAGGAAGGGGCCGAGGGCGGAGGCCACGCCGCTGAAGCCTGCCCAGGTGCCCACGGCGCGGGCACGGTCGGCCTCGGCGTACGTCGCCTGGATGATCGCCAGGCTCGCCGGCGTCGCCAGGGCTGCACCGATACCCTGGACGGCACGGGCCGCGATCAGCAGAGCACCCGTGGGCGCGACGGCGCACAGCAACGACGCCGCGGCGAACCAGACGACTCCGGCGATGAAGATCCGTCGCCTGCCCAACCTGTCTCCGGCGGAGCCGCCGATGAGGATGAAGGAGGCCAGGGTCAGCGTGTACGCGGTGAGCGTCCACTGCAGCCCGGCGAAGCCCATGGCGAGGTCGTGCCCGATCGCGGGGAGGGCCACGTTGACCACCGTCGCGTCGACCGACGCCAGACCGGAACCCAGGATCGTCGCCAGCAGCAACCACCGGCCCTGCGCGCTGGCGAGGCGCACCGAGGGTGCGACTCCGGCCGGGGGGCACACCAGGGTGAGGTCAGCCACGCGCTCAGGATAGGCGACCCCCATACCTAGATTGTCTGGGTATAGTGGCGGGCATGGGTGCGAACCTCATCCGCGGTCATCTCGAAGGACTCCTGCTGGCGGTGCTACGGGGGAGCCCGGGCCACGGGTACGCGCTGAGCGAGCGGCTCGTGGCGCGCAGCGGCGGCGAGCTCGTCGTACCCGACGGATCGCTCTACCCGGCGCTGCAGCGTCTCGAGCGCGCCGGGCTCGTGGACAGCTCGTGGTCGATGGTCGACGGCCGCCGGCGCCGGGTCTACGAGCTCACCGGCGCCGGACGCCGGCACGCGGCCTCGGCCGCCCGGGAGTGGCGGAGCTTCTCCGCCGCCGTCGACCTGGTGATCGGTGATCTCGCATGAATGCCGTCGACCGCTACGTGGCCGATCTCGCGGCCGCGCTCCACGTCCGCGGGCAGGCGCGCCGCCGGATCCTCGCGGAGTGCCGCGACCACCTGGCTGACGCGAGCGCGGTGCACGGCCCCGACGAGGCGGTACGCCGGTTCGGGCCGGTCGCCGACGTCGTCGCCGGGTTCGAGGTCGAGGTCGCCGTACGCCGTGCGCAGGCAGCCACCTGGCTCACCGCCGCCGGGGTCGCGGGCATCGGCGCCTCGACGCTCGCGGTGGTGCACGCGACCGACAACGGCCTGACGGCACCCGTCGCCTGGGCGGTCGTGTTCTTCGCGTCGGCCCAGACCTCGGCCGTCGCGCTGCTCCTGGCCGTGCTGCGGGCCGTGCTGATGCGCCACGAGACCGGGTCCGCGGCCGCCGTCTCCCTGCTGTGCCGGCGGAACGGCGTGGCCCTCGGGTTCGCGGCGCTCACGATGTTCGCCGCGGGTGCGGCGGTGCCCGGGCAGACCAGCGCCTGGCGCATCCTGGCCGGGCCGGCGATCGGCGTGCTCGCCTCGGCCGCCCTCCTCCGAGCCGGCCGCCTCGCCCGCCGACAGCGGGACCGCGAGGGGGCAGAGGCCCAGCCGACGCCCCGGTGGGACCTGCTCCTGGCGCCCACCATGGTCCTCAGCGCTTTCGGCGCCTACTGGTGGAGCTACCTCGACCACGGGACGGTGTCCGGCTCGTTCGTCACCGCGGGCATCGAGGCCGCCTGCGTGCTCACCGGCTTCGTCCTCCTCCGGCGCCCGCTCGGGCTCGTCGGACGCTGACGCGTCCCGTCAGCCGTCGGTGGTGAGGCGGAGGAGCGAGCGCTCGAGCGCCGTCCGCTCGGAGGCGGGGAGGCCGGCGAGGAGGTCCTTCTCCATGGCGCGGATCGCCGTGCGGCAGGAGCTTACGAGCCGACGGCCGGCGGTGGTCAGGGAGACGACCTTGTTGCGACGGTCGGCCGGGTCGGGTGAGCGGGTCACGAGGCCGCGTTCCTCGAGGCCGTCGAGGTTGCGGATCAGCCGGGTCTTGTCGCGTCCGGTCGAGGTCGCCAGCTCGGTCTGGGTGGCCGCATCGCCGGCGAGCAGGGCGCTGAGGATCACGTAGTCCCACATCTCCAGGCCGGCGCGGTCGAGGATCGGCGTCTCACGCCGGACGATCTCGCGCAGCAGCCGCGAGGTCAGGGTGCCGAGGTCGGGCCGCTCCATGTTGGTGGACAATAGTCCTTCCGAAACTATCTACTGATGCTTATCATCTACACATGATGACCGATGAGGAGCTGCGGCCCGTGTTCGAGCGAGCCCTCGACGACGCCGGAGCGTGGGTGCTCCAGGCGGCGGAGGCCGACCTCACCGTCGGCACGCCGTGCGCGGACTGGGACCTGGCTGCGCTGATCGGCCACATGGTCGGGCAGAACGAGGGGTTCGCCGAGGCGGTCTCAGCGGGCGACGCCCCCGCCTCGGCGTACGCCGCGCCGGCGCTGGGCCGCGACGAGATCGCGCCGCGCTGGAGGGCGTCGGCGAAGCGACTGCGCGGCGCCTTCCGCGCGGCGCCTGCGGGCGCCGCCGTGCGACTCGCGGAGCTCGACGTCGAGGTCCCTCTCGCCATCGCGCTGGCCATGCAGCTGGTCGACAACGCCGTGCACGCCTGGGACGTGGCGACCGCGTTGGGGGAGGAGTACCGGCCCGACGGCGAGGTCGTCGGCGTCGTGCACGCGAGCGCCCAGGTGGTCGCGGGCAACGCCGAGGGGACGCCCGGCGTCTTCGCGGCGCCACGGCCGACGACCGGCACCGATGACTGGTCGGACGCCCTGCGCCTCCTCGGTCGCTGATCAGTCGGTGCCGGTCGTCCCGCTGGCTCAGTCTGCGGCCGGGTGCCAGGGCAGCCGGTAGGCGCGGTAGCTCACGTAGCCGGCCGGGTACGACGCGTCGAAGACGACCGCGCCGGACGGGCTGAACTCGGAGAGGTGGTTCAGCGAGCCCCAGCCGGTGAAGACGTCGCCGTTGCGCAGGACCTGGGCGTTGCCCTGCGAGGATGCGAGCGAGGTGGTGGGCTCGTCGTACTCCTTCACCAGGGTGGCGGTGTGGTGGCGGGTGTCGAGCCGGACCGTGGTGACGCGGCTGCTCGCGTACTCGTTCGAGGCGTTCTGGCCGGTGTTCGCGGTGCCGGCGGACTCGTTGTCGAAGACCGTGAAGACGCCGTTGCCGTGGTCCTCGGCGTCGTGCTGCCAGGCGAAGATGTCGCCCGCGTCGTTGAGCCGGGTGCCGTCGGCGGCCCGCAGCGTGAACGAGCTGTTCTTGCCGCCGAGCTTCCACTTGACGGCGCCGGTACGCCGGTTCACGTCGTACGCCGTCCAGGTGTTGCGCGCGTCGATGAGCAGGTTGCCCCTCTTGTCGAGCTTGACGGCGTTCACGTGGAACCAGTCCCACGGGGTGCTGGCGCTGGCCGGCAGCGGCTGGTGGCTCTCCGAGTAGGGCACGTGGTCGGCGCTGTTCCACTCGAGGAGGACCTTGCCGGTGCGGATGTCGATCTCCTGGACGACGCCGTTGATGACAGCCTGGTCCGCGGGCCCGCCGATCGAGGTGAGGTCCGCGGTCGACCGCGTGTAGGCCAGCACCAGTGCGGTGTTGCGGTGGGTGATGACGAACTCGTGGCCGTCGGCGCTCAGCCCGTTGCCGGCGTGCACCTCGGCGATCTTCCGGTAGTGGTCGTCGTAGATGTAGTCGGTGCCGGTGGCCAGGCCGCCCAGGCCCTTGCCCTGCCAGAAGGTGAGCACCGGCTTGCCGCGGTAGGTCTGGGTGCGGAAGTCGGCGATCGTCGTACCGGGGTCGGCGGGGTGGGACCAGACGACGCTGCTGCCGTCGGGGCTCAGGATCTCCGCGGCGTTGGCGTAGCCCGAGCC
>DATFHM010000150.1:0-3291 GCA_035248385.1 Nocardioides sp.
CTTGTCGAAGACGGACACGAGTGCGCGCTTGATCGCGATCTTGTCGGGCGTGGCGGACATCGAGGGGCTCCTCATCGGTCGGTGGTCACGATGAGGGCACCCAGGCGGTCGATGCCGATCTCTGCTCCCCGGTGGTCGCCCCACCTTCGCCAGTCGCGTGCCCGATCCTACCGAGCGATCACCTGCCGAAGCGAACCCGACGACCCTCCACGACGAACCCCTCGCGCACCATCCGGCCCACGTTCTCCACCAGCATCGCGCGCTCCGCGACCTTGATCCGGTCGTGCAGCGAGTCGACGGTGTCGTCGTCCTCGACGGGCACGACGGCCTGCGCCACGATCTGCCCGGTGTCGACGCCGGGGTCCACGACGAAGAGGGTCGCGCCGGTGACCTTCACGCCGTACTCCAGCGCGTCGGCCGGCCCGCGCATCCCGGGGAAGCTCGGCGAGAGGGCGGGGTGGGTGTTGACCGTCCGGCCACCGAAGGCGGCGAGGAACATGGGGCCGACCAGCTTCATGAAGCCCGCGAGCACGACCAGGTCGGGCTCGAACGCCGCCACCTTGTCGGTCAGCGCGCGGTCCCAGTGCTCACGCGAGGTGTAGTCGCCCAGCTTCGCCGTGAACGTGGGTACGCCGGCACGATCGGCGCGTTCGAGACCCTCGATCGCGTCCCGGTCGGCACCCACGGCCACGATGCGCGCGCCGTACGCCGGGTCCTCGGCCGCGTCGAGCAGGGCCTGGAGGTTCGTGCCCCCACCGGACACCAGGACGACGATGCGCGCGCTCACAGGCGCTCATCCTAGGAGAGGGCGGCGTCAGCGGCGGAACGGGCGACGCGCCCAGAGACCGGCCGCCCGCTCGGCGCCCCGGTCCTGCCACCACCACATGGCGACGGCACCCAGCAGGGACGCGATGCCGAAGGCCGCCATCGCGCTGAGCAGCACGCCGAAGGTGTCCGGCCCGACGTCGCGCATCCGGCCGGGACCGACGGCCCCACCTGCGAACACGCTCACCACGCCGAGCGTCAGCCCGGCGAGCAGCCCGCCCGCGCAGCCACGGATGGCGGCCTGGTCCCAGCTCGCGGTGGGGTGCTGGCGGTGGACGCGCGCCGACGCGACGAAGGCGACGACGACCGGAGCCGCCATCAGCCAGCGCACCCACAGCGGGCTGGGCCCGGTGTCCGGCAGCGCCGCGAGCAGCGGGAAGAGCGGAAGCGGGCCCAGCGTGACCGAGGTCAGCGACACGGCGGTGCCGCCGCCGACGGAGAAGCCGGGGCCGAGCAGGTAGCTGCTGGAGAACAGCACGGCGTTGGGCAGCACCGCGAGCGTGACGGCGAGCAGCACGACGAAGTCGCCCGCGCCCACGTGCAGCTGGGAGGTGATGTTGGCGGCGGTCGAGAAGTCCACGACGAAGGCGATCGCGAGCAGCAGCGTCGACAGCGCGAGCCACCAGGTCAGCAGGGTCCGGACCAGCCGCCCCACGACCCGTACGCCGAGCGGGACGGCGCCGACCCAGACCGCGGCCCGGCCGGAGCCGCGCGCGATGGCGGGCACACCGGCCACGCCGCACAGCACGATCGAGAAGCCGACGACCCGGGGCGTCGACAGGGCGCTGCTGGGGGTGCTGCTGATCGCGCAGACCAGGACCGCGGCCACGACGTACCCGACGGTGAAGAGCAGGCCGACCAGCGGGACGGTGAGGTCCCGCGCGCCGTCGGCGATGCGCTGGGCGTCGGGGCCGTGGCCCGAGATCGACTCGCCGACCCGGTGCCCGACGCGCCAGATCGCCCACGCGACCAGGAGCGTCACGCCGAGCGGCATCGCGGTGATCCGGGCGCCCTCGACGTCCACGCCCGAGCCGTGGGCCATCAGCCAGCCGAAGGCACCGATGCGCAGCGCGCCCTTGGGCGTGCCGTCACCACCGGCGTCGGTCAGGAACCAGGCGACGACGCCGGCCGCGAGCGCCACCAGGAGCGGCGCGAGGGCGGCGACAGCCCCGCCCAGCACGGCGGTCGGCACCAGCGGGCGGCGGGTCGCGAGGTCGGCCTGCAGGTCCGACTCGGAGCGGTCCTTGCGGGCCAGTGCGCGGGTGAGCGGCGAGGGCAGCGACGTCATGGCTCTTCCATGATGAACGCGCCCGTACGCCGATCCGTGCCGCCACGCCGACCCGTCCGCGAGCGGGTCGATGCCGTACCGTGGACCGGCCATGACCGACGCAGCGACGCCTCCCCCCAGCGGCACCGACGGCGACACCGACAGCACCCCCGGCACCGGCTCTCGGAAGGGACGGGTGCGTGCGGCCCGCTCGGCGTACAGCGAGCGCGCGCTGGCCTTCGACGACTTCTACCGCGACTCCCGCGACCGGCTGCTGGTCCAGACGCTGGCGCTGACCGGCGACCTGACCGCGGCGCGCAGCGCGGTCCGCGACGCGTACGTCGTGGCCTGGCACCACTGGCGCAAGATCGCGCGGCAGGAGCGCCCCGAGGACGTCGTCCGCAGCTACGCCTACCGGTTCGGGCTGCGCCGGCGCTCGGCGCGGCCGTGGGCGCGCCGCAAGGACGGCGACGACGAGGTGCGCGCGACGCTCGAGGCGCTCGCCGAGATCTCGCTCCCCCAGCGCAAGGCGGTCATCCTCACCCAGCTCGCGGGCGTCGACATGGAGCAGGCGGCGCGCGAGATCGGCATACCGATCGAGACCGCGGAGCGCGAGCTCGCCGCGGGCGCCGCCCTGTTCGCCCACGACCGGCAGATCCCGACGACCGGCATCCACCAGGTCCTGGTCGAGCTCGAGGCGCTCACCCGCACCGTCACCTGGCCGCGGATCACCATCATCCGCCGGGCCGGCGGCGCCCGCCGCCGGGCCCACACGCTGATCGGCGCCACCGCCGCGGTCGCCGTCTTCGCGGCCGCCGGCGCGGTCGTCACCGACGGCACCGGTCTGCGACCGACCCTCGACCGCGAGGCGCGCAAGCTCGCTGCCTCCGGCGGCGTCCACGGCACCGAGGTCGACCTGCCCACGAGCAGCCTGCTGAGCGCGGCATCGGTGGCCAAGTCGCTCGGCGGCAAGGGCTGGACCCTCGACAGCACGACCGACAACTCCACCGGCAACGGGCTCGTCCAGCCCTGCCAGAGCGCCCGGTACGCCGACCCGCACGGCACCGCTGCGCTGGTACGCCGGTTCCACAGCGGCTCCGGCGCCCACGCGGCGACGTACCTGCAGTCGACCGAGGCGTCGACCTCGACGACGACGTCGCAGCGCGCGTACACCCGCGCCCTCGCCTGGTTCACGGCCT
>DATFHM010000151.1:0-11875 GCA_035248385.1 Nocardioides sp.
CCGGCCCGACCGGCGACCCGATCACCAACACCGTCAACGGTGTGGTCAAGGGTGTCGGCGACGCGCTCAAGGGTCTGACCGGCGGCACGACCGGCGGTTCCACCGGCGGCTCGACCGGCGGCGGCTCCACGCCGGCCCCGACCAGCGACCCGGTCTCGACGATCGTCAACGGCCTGCTCGGCGCGCTCAACCCGGTCACGGCTCAGCTGCAGTGCACCGCGAAGTACGCGCTCCAGCCGGCCAAGAAGGCCGAGTGCCTGGCGTCGTACGGCCTCTGATCCACAGCTTCACCCGAAGGGCTCGGACCGCAAGGTCCGGGCCCTTCGTGCGTCTCCGCTCTCGCGCGCTCCCGGCACCGCCGCTACCCTCGATGCATCTGGGGGAACCGGACTCGGGAACAGGCACGATGAGCAGAACCAAGCTCCTGAACATCTTCGGCATCGCCGTCGGGGTCGCACTCGCCGCCTCGTGGGTCGTGGGCGCCCTGTGGACGGGTCACCACGCCGCTGACGCGGCCGACAAGCCCGCGCGGCCCGCCGCCACGTCCACCGCTCCCCCGGCCCAGGCAGCCCTCGTCCCGGTCCGCCACCGGCACCACGGCGTGCACCGCGGAGCGACCCCGGGGACGCCGTCGGTCGTCGACGTGGCCGCGACCGCCGCCGCCGCCGGTACGGCGACTCACGCCGCCGCACCGCCGCAGGCGGCTCACACGGCGGCGCAGCCGAGCGCGCCGACGCACCAGCCGTCGCCGACCCACACGCCGTCGAGCCAGCCGAGCACCCCGCACCCGACGCCGCAGCCGTCGCCGAGCCCGAGCCAGACCGACCTGCTCACGCAGATCCTGGGCGGGATCAAGCTGCCCCAGTAGGGCGCGCGCTCAGCGCAGCAGACGGGCTGCCTCGGTCGCCCAGTAGGTCAGGATGACGTCCGCACCGGCCCGGTGGATCGACGTGAGCGTCTCCAGGATCGCCGGCTCGCGGTCGATCCAGCCGTTGGCGGCCGCGGCCTCGACCATGGCGTACTCGCCGCTGATGTTGTACGCCGCCACCGGCACGTCGACGGCGTCGCGCACCTGGCGCAGCACGTCGAGGTAGGCCAGGGCCGGCTTCACCATCACGATGTCGGCGCCCTCGGACACGTCCAGCATCGCCTCGGCGACGCCCTCGCGGGCGTTGCGCGCGTCCTGCTGGTAGGTGCGCCGGTCGCCCTCGAGGGTGGAGTCGACGGCCTCGCGGAACGGACCGTAGAACGCCGAGGCGTACTTCGCGGAGTAGGCCAGGATGCCGGTGTCGGAGTGACCGGCGCCGTCGAGCGCGGCCCGGATGACCGCGACCTGGCCGTCCATCATGCCGCTGGGGCCGACCAGGTCGACACCGGCCGCCGCCTGCACACGGGCCATCTCGGCGTACAGCTTGAGGGTGGCGTCGTTGTCGACGCGGCCGTCGCGGGTCAGGACCCCGCAGTGGCCGTGGTCGGTGAACTCGTCGAGGCAGAGGTCGGCCATCACGACCAGGTCGTTGCCGACCTCCGCGACCACGTCGGCGATCGCGACGTTGAGGATGCCGTCCGGGTCGGTCGCGCCGCTGCCGACCGCGTCCTTGTGCTCGGGGATGCCGAAGAGCATCACGCCCTTGATCCCGGCCTCGGCCGCCTCGGTGACCGCCTTGCGCAGCGTGTCGCGGGTGTGCTGGACGACCCCGGGCATCGACGAGATCGGCTTGGGCTCGGACGCGCCCTCGCGGACGAACAGCGGCAGCACCAGCTGGGCCGGCCGCAACGCCGTCTCCGCGACCATCTCCCGCATCGCCGCGGTGGTCCGCAGGCGACGGGGACGTACGACGGGCCGCTCGATCTCGCTCATGGGGCCATTGTGTCAGGGGGCGGAATCACCGGTTCACCGGTGATTCCGACACTTCCACCCCGTTGCAACGGGGTGGAAGTGCAGGTTTCACCGGTGAACCGGTGAAACCTGCACCCGCGGACGACTCACTCAGCCTTGCGGCGACGCCCCGACGGCTTGCGGTCCGACGGCTTCGTCACCGGGTCGCCGGCCTCGACGAGGGCGGCACGACGGGACGCACCGAAGCCGGCGAGGGCCTCGGCGAGGACGTCGACGTCCGGCACGGGCGACATGACGTCGACGCGCAGGCCGTGCTCCTCGGCGGTCTTGGCGGTCGCGGGGCCGATGACGGCGATGATCGTCGAGGGGTGCGGCTTGCCGGCGATGCCGACGAGGTTGCGCACGGTGGACGACGAGGTGAAGACCACCGCGTCGAACTTGCCCGTCTTGATCGCGTCACGCGTCGGCGCCGGCGGCGGGGCCGCACGGACGGTGCGGTAGGCCGTGACGTCGTCGCACTCCCAGCCGAGGTCGATCAGGCCGGCGACGAGGTTCTCGGTCGCGATGTCGGCGCGCGGCAGGAAGACCCGGTTGATCGGGTCGAGCTGCTCGTCGTACTCGGGCCAGTCCTCGAGCAGGCCGGCGGCCGACTGCTCGCCGGACGGCGTCAGGTCGGCACGCAGGCCCCAGTCCATCAGGGACGCGGCGGTCTTCTCCCCGACCGCGGCGATCTTGAGGCCGGAGAAGGCGCGGGCGTCGAGGCCGTACTCCTCGAACTTCTCGCGCACGGCCTTGACCGCGTTGATCGAGGTGAACGCGACCCACTCGTAGCGACCCTCGACGAGACCGCGGACGGCCTTGTCCATCTGCTGCGGGTTGCGCGGCGGCTCGACGGAGATCGTCGGGACCTCCTCCGGCACCGCGCCGAAGCTGCGGAGCCGGTTGGAGAGCGAGGCCGACTGCTCCTTGGTCCTCGGGACCAGCACGCGCCAGCCGAAGAGCGGCTTGGTCTCGAACCAGGACAGCGTGGAGCGCAGGTCGACGACCTTGCCGACGACCGTGATGGCCGGCGGTGCCATCCGGGCGGCGCGCGCGTCGGCGGCGATGTGCTCGAGGGTCGAGGTGACGGTCTGCTGCTCGGTGGTGGTGCCGACGCGGGTCATCGCGACCGGGGTCGACTCCGGGCGACCGGCCGCGACCAGCGCCTTGGCGATGTCACCGATCTGGCCGACGGCCGAGAGCAGGACGAGGGTCGGGGTGTCGGCGTACCGGCTCCAGTCGACCTTGTCGCCCGCGGTGACCACGGTGACCTCGCGGTGGTCCTTGGTGGTCAGCGGGATGCCGGCGTACGCCGGGACAGCGGCCACCGAGCTGACGCCCGGGACGACCTCGAAGCCGAGGCCGGCCTTGGCGACCGCCTGGGCCTCCTCGGGACCGGAGGCGTAGAGGAACGGGTCACCGCCGAGGAGGCGTACGACGCGGACGCCGCGCTTGGCCTGCTTGACGACGACCTTCGCGCGGGCGGCGTGGGTGAGCGGCTGGCCGTCCTCGCCGAAGCCGCCGTCGATGATCTCGACGTCCTCGGGCTCGAAGCCGCGCAGGGCGGCGATCAGGCCGGCGTGCGCGGGGTCCTCGGTGATGAGGACGTCGGCCTCGGCGATGAGCTGTGAGGCGCGGACCGTCAGCAGGTCGGGGTCACCAGGGCCGGTTCCGACGAACGCCAGGCCACCCGGCGTCGGGAGCGGAGCGTCGACGGTCGCCTTGTTCTGGGCGGTCGTGCTGGATCGGGTCATGCCTCATGCACCTCTTGCGGTTGTGCGGCGGAAGGCGGCGGCGTGGAGAGCTCACGCGCGCCGTCATCGAGCATCTCGGTGGCAAGTCGCCCACCGAGCCGGATCGCGACCTCGGACCAGGTGGCCGGGTCGGAGCCGAGCGGCTCCGATCCGGAGGTCCGGACCGCGAGCGTGCCGTCCTCGGACAGCACGACGGCACGGAGCCAGAGCTCCGGGCCGGATTCGCCCTCGACCACGTCGGCGAGGGCACCGATGGGGGCGGAGCAGCCCCCTTCGAGAGTGGCCAGGGTCTGCCGCTCGGCGGCGACGGCGACGCGCGTGGCGGCGTCGTCGAGCCGGGCGAGCAGGGCGAGCGTCGCGGCGTCATCCGCACGGCACTCGATCGCCAGCGCCCCCTGGCCGGGCGCGGGCAACATCTGGAGCGGGTCGAGGACCTCGGTGGCCTCGGCCGCGCGGCCGAGGCGGGCGAGCCCGGCCCGGGCGAGCACCACGGCGTCGTACTCGCCGGAGGTGACCTTGCCGATGCGGGTGTCGACGTTGCCGCGCAGCGGACGTACGTCGATGCCGAGGCCGAGCGCCTTGAGCTGCGCGACCCGGCGGGGCGAGCCCGTGCCGACCACGCTGCCGACGGGGAGCTCGCCGAGGGTGAGGCCGTCGCGGGCGACGATGACGTCGCGCGGGTCCTCGCGGCGCGGGATCGCGGCCAGCGCGATGCCCGGCTCGGGATAGGTCGGCAGGTCCTTGAGCGAGTGGACGGCGACGTCGACCTCGCCGGCCAGGAGGGCCTCGCGCAGCGCGCTCACGAACACGCCGGTGCTCGCGGAGCCCACCAGCGGGGTGCCGGCGGCCTGGCTGCGGTCGCCGTCGGTGGAGACCTCGACCAGCGCGGTCTCCACGCCGGTGACGTAGGTGATCGCGGCAGCGACCTGGCCCGACTGGGTGGTGGCCAGCCGGCTGGCGCGGGTGCCGATGCGCAGGGTCATGCGGAGCCCTCCTCGGTCACGACGCTCGGACGGGTGACGGCGTCGACCGCCTCGGGGTCGAGCGCGAAGAGCTCGGCCAGCGCGGCGGCGTACGAGACGGCGCCCTGCTCGTTGGCGAGCTCCTTGACCCGGACGGTGGGCTCGTGGAGCAGCTTGTCCGCGACCCGGCGCACGGCGGAGCGGACCTCGGCCAGGACGGCCGGCTCGAGGCCGGGCAGGCGGCTCTCCAGGCGGGTCATCTCGGCGTCGACCACGGCGGTCGCCATCGAGCGGAGCGCGACGACGGTGGGCGTGACGCTCGCCTGCCGGCGGGCCGCCAGGAAGGCGGTGACCTCCTCGGCGAGGATCCGGCGGACCTCGAGCACCTCGGCGCCCGCGGGGCTGTCGGCGAGGGCGTCGGCCAGCGCGGCGAGGTCGATCCGGGTGACGCCGGGCAGGTCCGCGGTCGCTGGGTCGATGTCGTGCGGCAGCGCGAGGTCGATGAGCGCGAGTGGCCGGTCGTCGCCGGCGCGCGCCTCCACGACCATGGCCGCGTCGACCACGATGCCGGTCGCGCCGGTGCAGCTGATGACCACGTCGGCGCGGCCGAGCTCGGCCGGCAGCTCCTCGAGGGGTACGGCGACACCGTCGTACTGCGCCGCGAGGCGGCGGGCGCGCTCCGGCGAGCGGTTGGCGACCGCGATCCGGTCGGCGCCGAGCCGGCGGACGGTGGCGGTGGCGAGGCCGGCCATCGCGCCGGCGCCGATCACCAGCACGGAGCGACCGGCCACGGAGGCGTCGTCCGGGGCGACCTGGTCGAGCGCGGCGCTCACCAGCGTCGGGGCGACGACGTCGATCGCCGTCTCGGCGCGGGTGCGCTTGCCGACCCGCAGCGCCTGCTGGAACAGGCCGTTGAGCGCGGGGCCGACGCTGCCGATCTCCTGCCCGCGGCGCAGGGCGTCGCGGGTCTGGCCCAGGATCTGGGCCTCGCCGAGGGCCATCGAGTCCATGCCCGCGGCGACCTTGAACAGGTGCGAGACAGCGCCGTCGTCGTAGTGCACGTAGAGGTTGGGCAGCAGCGTCTCGGTGGACTCGCCCGCGCGCTCGAGCAGCAGTCGCGAGAGCTGCTCGATGCTGCCGTGGAAGCGGGAGACCTCGGTGTAGATCTCGAGGCGGTTGCAGGTCGCGATGACCGTGGCCTCGGTGACGTGCTCGCAGGCCGCGGCGGCCGCGGTCAGCTTCTGCACGCCCTCGTCGTCGAGGGCGACCCGCTCCAGCAGGGAGACCGGTGCGGAGTTGTGGGAGATCCCCACCACCAGGACGCTCACGAGGCACCCTCCAGCTCGTCGGACTCGTGGGTCCCGGCCTTGCGCTGCTCGTGGAAGGCGAGGATCTGCAGCTCGATGGACAGGTCCACCTTGCGCACGTCGATGCCCTCGGGCACGGTCAGCACCGCGGGCGCGAAGTTGAGGATGCTGGTGATGCCGACCTCGACCATCCGGTCGGCGACCGCCTGCGCGGCGACGGCGGGCGTCGCGATGACGCCGATCGCGACCGCGCGCTCGCGCACGATCTCCTCGAGGTCGGCGAAGTCGCGCACGACCACGCCGGCGACCTCGCGGCCCACGATCGCGGGGTCCGCGTCGAGCAGCGCGAGCACGCTGAAGCCGCGGCTGCGGAAGCCGGAGTAGTTCGCCAAGGCCTGGCCGAGGTTGCCGATGCCGACGATGACCACGGGCCAGTCGTGGGTCACGCCGATCTCACGGGCGATCTGGTAGCGCAGGTAGTCGACGTCGTACCCGACACCGCGGGTGCCGTACGAGCCGAGGTAGGAGAGGTCCTTGCGCAGCTTGGCGGAGTTGACGCCGGCAGCGGTCGCGAGATCCTCGCTGGAGCAGGTGCGGATCCCCGTCTCCACGAGTGCCGTGAGGGCCCGCAGGTAGACGGGCAGACGGGCGACCGTGGCTTCCGGGATCGCCCGGCCGGCCTCTGGCGAAGTCCGTGCTGTCACAACTCTTCTTTCCAGTCGCTCCCCTGTGGAAGCGGCCCGGCCACTGTAGGAGTTCGTGAACGCGCGAACCAAATCAGAGCGGACCCCGTTCGAGGGGTGGGAACACCGTCTGCTAGACGGCCGGATCCGGTACGGCGGCGTCAGGCCAGCGCGGCCCTGAGACGCTCCTCACTGACCCGCCAGAAGTCGTGCTGGCGGCCGTCGACGAAGGTCACCGGGATCTCCTCGCCGAAGCGGGCCAGCAGCTCGGGGTCGTCGTCGATCGAGACCTCGACGTACGCCTCCCCCAGGTCGGCGCAGACCCGCTCGATCACGGCGCGGGCGTCGTCGCACAGATGGCATCCGGGACGACCGTAGAGAGTTATCCGGGGCGACACATTTCCACACTAGTGTTGAGCCATGGCGGCAACCAACGGCCGGCGCCCGACCCGCGTCGACCTCCAGCAGCGCTCGACCCTCGCCGGCGAGGCGTCCGCTGCCGCGGCCGAGGTGGAGACGGCACTGGCCCACCCCAGCGACCCGACCGCGGCCGCCTTCTTCGACGTCGACAACACGGTCATGCAAGGCGCGAGCATCTTCCACCTCGCGCGGGGCCTGTACCGCCGCAAGTTCTTCGGCACCCGCGACATCCTCGGCGCGGCCTGGAAGCAGGCCTACTTCCGGATCGCCGGCATCGAGGACCCCGAGCACGTCGCCGAGGCGCGCAACTCGGCTCTCGCCTTCATCGCGGGCCACACGGTGACCGAGCTCGAGGAGGTCGCCGAGGAGATCTTCGACGAGGGCATGGCTCACCGGATCTGGCCCGGCACCCGCGCGCTCGCCCAGATGCACCTCGACCAAGGGCAGCGGGTCTGGCTGGTCACCGCGGCACCCATCGAGATCGCCGCGCTCATCGCCCGCCGGCTCGGCCTGACCGGGGCGCTCGGCACGGTCGCCGAGCACGTCGACGGCGTCTACACCGGCCGGCTCGTCGGCGACATGCTGCACGGCCCGGCCAAGGCCGTGGCGGTCCAGGCGCTGGCCGAGCGGGAGGGGCTGGACCTGAGCCGCTGCTCGGCGTACTCCGACTCCTCCAACGACCTGCCCATGCTCGGCCTGGTGGGCGACCCCTGCGCGATCAACCCCGACCCGAAGCTGCGTGCCTACGCCCGCGAGCACGGCTGGCGGATCCGCGACTACCGGACGGGGCGGCGCGCGGCCCGCGCCGGCGTGCTCGTGGGCGGCGCGGCCTCCGGGGCGGCGCTCGCCGGTGCCGTCGTACGCCGCCTGACCCGGCCCCGCTGACCGGGCCCGGACCACCCGGGACGAAGTCCCGGCCGCGGCGCCTGGTCGGACGCGGACTTCCGCTTCCTGTTCCACCCCGGCCCGATCCCCCGTAGGATCCCTGGAGGGGGAAGTCGAAGGGGAGGGACCGGGGATGACCTGGGAACACGACGCTGCGCGGGGCCTGGAGGCCCTGCGTGCTGCCGTGTCCTCGGCACTCTCCGAGCTCCTGGCCCCGAGCCCGGTCCCGGCGCTGGCCGGCGGCTGGCTGCTCAGCGAGGCCGACCACGGCTTCCCGGCCGAGACCGGCGACGGCGGATCCGGCTCGGGTGGCACGTACGGCGATGCCCGGCTGGCCACCTCCTCCGAGGACTCCCCCGCCGAGCGTGAGCGCCTCATCGGCCTCGTCGAGCTCGCCCGCGGCGGCGACTCCGAGGCGTTCGGCCTGCTCTACGACCACTACCAGTCCTCGGTCTACCGCTTCCTCTACTACCGGACCCGCTCGGCCGTCGTGGCCGAGGACCTGACGTCCGAGACCTTCTTCCGCGCCCTGCGGAACATGTCGTCCTTCCGCTGGCAGGGCAAGGACTTCGGCGCCTGGCTGATGACGATCGCGCGCAACCTGGCCACCGACCACTTCAAGGCCGGCCGCACCCGTCTCGAGCTGACCACCGAGGACATGGGGCAGCACGACGACGCGACGGAGGGCCCCGAGTCCGCCGTGCTCGCGAGCCTGACGAACGAGATCCTGCTCGAGGCGCTCACCAAGCTGCCGAACGAGCAGCGCGACTGCCTGATCATGCGCTTCCTGCAGGGCCTGAGCATCGCCGAGACCGCCCAGGCCCTGGGCCGCACCGACGGCGCCATCAAGCAGCTGCAGCTGCGCGGCGTCCGCAACCTGGCGAAGCTGATGCCGGAGGGGTTGCGATGACCACGCCGCACGTCACCCTCGTAACCTTCGTCCCCGAACGTTCGTTGTCCGGGCAGGTCGCTCCCGACCTGTACCCGATCCACCACAACGAAGGACGAGCGTCATGATCGGCGGTAACGCGAACCAGCGCCGCGCCGAGGAGTTCGACGCGGCCCTCTCCGGACGTGCCCAGGGCACGTCGCAGGAGCGGTACGCCGAGCTGCTCGATGTGGTCGCCGCCATGCGTTCCGTGCCGCAGCCCGCCGCACGGCCCGAGTTCGTGGCCGACCTGCGGTCGCGGCTGATGACCGCTGCCGCGGAGATGCCGGCCACGCCCGAGCGTCGTACCGACGCCGCCACCGCGCTGCGCCTGACCCCGAAGCAGCGCCGGGGCAGCCGCGAGCGCCGCGCCGCCGCCCTGCTCGGCGGCTTCGCCGTGGTGGCCGCCAGCGGCTCGATGGCCGTGGCGTCGCAGAGCGCCCTGCCGGGCGACACGCTCTACCCGATCAAGCGCGCGATCGAGAACGCGCACGCCAACCTCGAGTCCTCGCCGCAGTCCAAGGCGTCGGTGCTGCTCGACAACGCGACGACCCGGCTCTCCGAGGTCGAGGAGCTCACCTCCCGCAGCGATGCCGACAGCGCGCAGATCAACTCCACACTGCAGGCCTTCAAGGACCAGACGAACCAGGCGAGCGCCGCCGCGATCGACGCCTTCAACAGCGACGGCGACGGCGGCGCGCTCACCGCGCTGCGTTCCTTCGCCAGCAGCTCGATGGGCCGCCTCGGCGCGCTCGACGACGTCCTGCCGATCGGCTCGCGTCCCGCACTCGTGTCGGCCGCCCAGACCGTGCAGGCGGTCGACCAGGCGGCGTACGACGTCTGCCCGACCTGCACCGACGGGCTCGTCACCCAGCTGCCGTCCTTCGTGACCCAGCCGCTCAGCTCGCACCTGAAGGCGCCGCTGTCGACCACGAAGAAGCACAGCCAGGGCACCAAGCCCGCAGGGACGACGACCCCGCACACCGGCACCACCGTGCCGGCCGACGGCAGCACGCCGTCGCAGCAGGCGAGCAGCGGCCCCGCGGTCATCCCGCCGGTGCTGCCCCCCAACCTGCCGACCTCCGCCCCCACCGACGGCGCGGTCATCCCGGACACGATCAACCAGATCACCAAGCAGCTGCTCGGCGGCACCGCCAGCAGCCCCAGCTCCACGACGAGCAGCGGCAGCAAGAACGGCTCCCTCCTCGGCGACGTCGGCGGGCTGCTCGGCGGGAAGTAGCCGCCCGGGCCACCGAGGACGACGGCTCGGATCTGCGGGAAAGCCCGCCACTCCGTCGTCGCGTGCCCCACACTGGGTGCCGATTCCCGCACCTACCGACTCGGAGGCCCCGTGCGCAACCGGATCCTGACCTTCCTCGCGCTCGCCCTGGCGACGACGCTCCCGCTCGCCGGAGCCGCCGTGCCCACCGCGCAGGCCCTGACCGATCCGATGTACGGCGCCCCGACCGCGGGCCAGTGCTACAACGTGTCCGGTGCGACGGTGACCGGATCGCCCTCGACGACGGCGCCGACCGTTCCGTGCTCGGGACCGCACACGGTGCTGATCGTGGCCGTCGTGCAGGTGCCGGCCACGATGACGCTCAGCGGCGACGCCTTCGACCGATTCACCATCACGAGCTGCCTGCCCTCAGAGCTGCGTGCCTCGGGCGGCTACCCGCTGCGCTTCGGCCGCTCGTCCTACGGCGGCTATGTCTTCATCCCGACGACGGCACAGCAGGACCAGGGTGCGCACTGGGTGACGTGCATGTTGGGCATCAAGCAGGGCACCAACGCGGTCCGCCGCATCACCGGGCCGTACCCGCACCTGTCGCTCAAGCCGCCAGCCGAGCTCACGGTCTGTCTGCGCAGCGACTACTCCGCGACCAACTGTGCCGCGACGCACACGTGGCACCCGGTGACGGGCTCCACCAAGGTGACCTCGACCCTAGCGAACATCGGGACCAAGGCGGCCGCCGTGTGCCGGAACCGCTTCGGCACGCCCCGCGGCTGGGCGTACTACTGGAAGATGGTCCAGCCCATGAGCACCTTCGTGGTGACCTGCCTGCGTCGCTGACCGCAGAGCGGCGAAGGAGGCTCGGCTCAGCCGCGCCAGGCCTCCTCGGAGGTCAGGTCGGCGTGCTGGACCACCCAGGAGTGCATCGCGATCGCCGCGGCGGCGCTGGCGTTGATGGAGCGGGTCGAGCCGAACTGGGCGATCGAGAACGTGCCCTCGCAGACCTCCCGGGCACCTTCGGACAGGCCGGGACCCTCCTGCCCGAAGAGGAAGCAGACCCGCTCGGGCAGCCGCATCGTCTCCAGGTGCGCCGAGCCGGGGAGGTTGTCGATGCCGAGCAGCGGGACCCCGCCGAGCTCGTCCTGCAGGTAGGCGTGCAGGTCGGCGACGGTCGGGTGGTGCCGGACGTGCTGGTAGCGGTCGGTCACCATCGCGCCGCGCCGGTTCCAGCGGCGGTTGCCGACGATGTGCACCTCGGCCGCCAGGAACGCGTTGGCCGAGCGCACGATCGTGCCGATGTTGAAGTCGTGCTGCCAGTTCTCGATCGCGACGTGGAAGCGGTGCCGGCGGGTGTCCAGGTCGGCGACGATCGCGTCCATCGACCAGTACCGGTAGCGGTCGACGACATTGCGTCGATCTCCCTCGGCGAGCAGCCGCTCGTCGTACACCTCCGAGCCGGGTCCGGTCGGCCACGGACCCTCCCACGGACCGACGCCGACCTCGGCCGGCCCGTACGGCATCGGGTCGTACGGCGCCCGCTCGTCCTCGCCCGGCACATCCACAGGCTGGTCACCCACGGGTCTTCACCTCTCCTCAACGATCACCGATTAGGGTTTCGACGTGTCCGATCTCCTGGTCCAGGCGACCTCGCTGGCCATCAGCCTCCACGACGTCACGAAGTGGCTGAGCCCCGACTTCCTGCTCAAGGAGTTCGGAGCCGCCCTGTTCTGGGTCGGGATCGGGGTTCTGTTCGTCGAGTGCGGTCTGCTCTTCCCCTTCCTGCCGGGTGACACCCTGCTGTTCGCGATGGGCCTGTTCATCGC
>DATFHM010000152.1:0-5028 GCA_035248385.1 Nocardioides sp.
TACCAGCAGCTGCTCGCCAAGTGGAACCTGACCGACCAGGCCCTCACCGGCGCGCCCCTCAACACCGGCAAGTGAGCGACACGGTCATGACGACGCTGGAGAGAACGGCGCAGGTGGACGAGCCGATCGTCCGCCTGCGCCACCCCTGGCGATGGGTGGCCGTCGCGGTCATCGTCGTGTACGCCGCGGTGTTCGCGAAGTTCCTCGTCACCAACGACGCGCTCCGCTGGGACCTCATCCGGGGCTACCTGCTCGAGGACTCGATCCTGCGCGGCGTCGTGACCACCCTCAAGCTCACCGTGGTCGCCATGCTGGTGGGCGTCGTGCTGGGCACGGTCCTCGCGGTCATGCGCCTCTCGGAGAACCCGGTGCTCCGCTGGACCGCCGGCATCTACATCTGGTTCTTCCGGGGTACGCCGATCCTGGTGCAGCTCCTGGGCTGGTACTTCCTCGCCTCGGTGCTGCCCACGATCAGCCTCGGGATCCCGTTCGGCCCCACCTTCGCCAGCTGGTCCACCAACAGCGTCATCTCGCAGTTCTCCGCGGCCATCCTCGGGCTGGGCCTCAACGAGGCCGCGTACATGGCCGAGATCGTCCGGGCGGGCGTGGGCGGCGTCGACCACGGCCAGACCGAGGCCGCGGAGGCTCTCGGGATGAGCCCGCTGCAGTCCTACCGGCGGATCATCCTCCCGCAGGCGTCCCGGCTGATCATCCCGCCGACGTCGAACGAGACCATCACGATGCTCAAGCAGTCCTCGCTGGTCGTGGTGCTCGGGATGCTCGACCTCACCGGCACGGCGCAAGCCATCTACAGCCGCAACTTCCAGCAGATCCCGCTGCTGCTGGTGGCGAGCATCTGGTACCTGGCGATGACGTCGATCCTGACCGTCGTCCAGATCCGGCTCGAGCGCCGGATGAGCCGCGGCCACGGCACCACGCTGCCCACCCCACGCCAGAGCCGCTTCCGGAGAGGAGCACGACGATGAGCCAGCCGATGGTCGAGGCCCGCGGCGTCCGCAAGGTCTACGGACACAACGAGGTCCTCAAGTCGATCGACATGACGGTCCAGCCCGGCGAGGTCGTCTCCCTGCTCGGCCCCTCGGGCTCGGGCAAGAGCACCTTCCTGCGCTGCATCAACCACCTCGAGCGCATCGACGGCGGCGAGATCAGCGTCAACGGCAACCTGGTCGGCTACCGCCGGGCGCGGGGCAAGAAGTACGAGCTGCACCGCAAGGACATCGCCCGCGGCCGTCGCGACGTCGGCATGGTCTTCCAGCGGTTCAACCTGTTCCCGCACAAGACCGCGCTCGAGAACGTCATGGAGGCGCCCCTCGTCGTCCAGGGCCGACCGAAGGGCGCGGTCAGGAGCGAGGCACTCGCGCTGCTCGACCGCGTCGGGCTCAGCGACCGGGCCGACCACTACCCGAACATGCTCTCCGGCGGCCAGCAGCAGCGCGTGGCGATCGCCCGCGCGCTCGCCATGAAGCCCCGGCTGATGCTGTTCGACGAGCCCACGTCGGCCCTCGACCCGGAGCTCGTCGGTGAGGTGCTCGACGTGATGAAGGGCCTGGCGAAGGAAGGCATGACGATGGTCGTGGTCACCCACGAGATCGGCTTCGCCCGCGAAGTCTGCGACCGCGTCGTCTTCATGGACGGCGGCGTCATCGTCGAGCAGGGCGACCCGGGCCAGGTCTTCGGCAACCCGCAGCACGAGCGCACCCGGGCCTTCCTCTCGAAGGTGCTCTGAGATGGCGCGCATCTACGTCACGGACACGGGCGGCCTCGACTTCACCGTCGGGGTCGACCACCTGAGCGCCGCCGGCCACGAGGTCACGGTCCTCGAGCTCACCGACAGCGCCGACGTGGTCGAGCAGGCCGCGGACGCCGACGCCCTCCTGGTCAGCTTTCTGCCGATCGACACCACGGTGATCGCGGCGCTGCCGAACCTGAGGGCGATCGCGACCACCACGGTCGGGCTCGACCAGATCGACCTCGCGGCCGCGCGCGACGCCGGGATCGACGTACGCCCCCTGCCGAACCTGGCCAGCGAGGAGGTGGCCACGCACGCGCTGGCCGGGATCCTCGCGCTGCTGCGCGAGCTCGGCGCCGGGCAGCAGGCGACGGCCGGTTGGGACTTCCGCGCGATCCCGGCTCCTCCGCGGATCAGCGAGCTCACCCTCGCCCTCTACGGCATGGGCCGCATCGCCCAGGCCCTCGTGGAGCGCGCCCGTCCGCTGTTCGGGCGGATCGTGGGCTTCGACCCACACCTGCCCGCCGAGCAGTGGCCGGCCGGGGTGGACCGGGTCGACGACCCCGCCGCGCTCTTCGCCGTCGCCGACGTGCTCAGCCTGCACACCCCGGCCACGCCCGAGACGCGCCACGCGGTCGACGCCCGCACCATCGAGCTGCTGCCGCCCGGAGCGATCGTCGTCAACGTCGCCCGCGGCGAGGTCGTCGACCACGTCGCCCTGCTGGCCGCCGTCGACAGCGGCCGGCTGCGCGGGGCCTTCCTCGACGTCCTGGATCCCGAGCCGCCGTCGCCCGACGACCCGATCCTGCACCACCCGCGCGTGATCGTGACGCCGCACGCGGCGTTCTACAGCACCACGACCGCCCGCAGCTACGTCCTCGCCGCAGCGCAGAACGCCGCCGACGCCCTCGGCGTCGCGGCCGCCCGCTGACGCCCCCACTCTCTCCCTGGAGCAGCACCCATGTCACAGCCCGCGTCCGAGCACGTCCGCAACGGTGGCGACGTCGTCGTCGAGACCCTCACCGCGCTCGGTGTGTCCCACGTCTTCGGCATCCCCGGCCAGCACGCGCTCGGCCTCTTCGACGCGATCCGTCGCAGCGACCTCGAGTTCGTGAGCTCCCGGGTGGAGAACAACTCCGCCTTCGGCGCCGACGGCTACGCCCGCGCCACCGGGAAGGTCGGCGCGATGTTCGTGTCCACCGGGCCGGGCGCGCTGACCTCGCTCGGCGCGCTCCAGGAGGCGTACGTCACCGGGGTGCCGCTGCTCGTCATCAGCAGCCAGGTGCCGAGCCACGGCATCGGGGGCCGCAAGAACGGCCTGCTGCACCAGATCGACGACCAGCAGCGCAGCGCCCAGAACGTCACCAAGAGCACGGCCGTCGTCCTCGACGCGGCCCACATCCCGACCGCGATCGCCGACGCCTGGGCGCTCGCCCAGGCGGCTCCGGCCGGCCCGACCTGGGTCGAGATCCCGCAGGACGTCCTGCTCTCCCCGACCACGGTGCCGCCGGTGACCTCGGCGGTGACGCACATCGCCGAGCGTCCGGCCCGGGCCGAGCTCGTCGCCGAGGCCGCTCGTCTGCTGGCGGGCGCGGAGCGGCCGGTCATCCTCGCCGGTGGTGGGGTACGCCGGTCCGCCGGTGCCGCCACGGCCCTGACGCGTGTCGCCGAGGCCCTCGGGGCCCCCGTCGTGTCCACGGCCGGCGGCAAGGGGGCGATCGGCTTCGACCACCCGCTGTCGGCGGGCAGCTGGATCGAGGACCGCTACACCACCGAGCTGCTGGAGGACGCCGACGTGCTGCTCGCGCTCGGCACCACGCTCGGCGAGGTCACCAGCAACTACTTCACCTTCGCTCCGCGCGGCACCGTGATCCAGGTCGACGCGGAGCCGCGTGCCCTGGGCTCGAACTACCCGGTGCTCGGCATCCACGCGGACGCCGCCCTCGCGCTGGAGGCCCTCGCGGAAGCGCTGCCCCCCGGCAGCGACGAGGCCCGCCAACGTGGTGAGGCCGTCGCCGCCGACCTGCGCAGCCGGGTCGAGAAGCGCCTGCTGGAGCAGGGGCTGGACGACGAGCTCGCGCTGATGGCCGCGCTGCGCAGCGCCGTACCGGACGACGCGCAGACGTACTGGGACATGACGATCGCCGGCTACTGGGCGTGGTCGGCGTGGGACCCGCGCGAGGGCGAGTTCCACTCCGCCCAGGGCGCCGGCGGCCTCGGCTTCGCGTTCCCCGCCGCCCTCGCCGCGGCGATCGGCACCGGCCGGCGGACGTTCGCGGTGAGCGGCGACGGCGGCGCGATGTACTCCATCGCCGAGCTCGCGACGGCCCGCCAGCACGACGCCGACGTCACCTGGCTGATCGTCGACGACGGCGGCTACGGCATCCTGCGCGAGTACATGGAGGGGGCGTTCGGCCAGGCCACCGCGACCGAGGTGGCCCGCCCCGACTTCGTGAAGCTGAGCGAGGCGTTCGGCGTGCCGGCGTACCCGGCGACGATCGAGGACATCGGCGAGGTGGTGGCCTCGACCTTCGAGCGGAGCGGGCCCGCCGTGGTCGTGCTCAGCCACCTGCTGCGCATGTTCGCGCCGACCCACCTCGACGGCGGCGCGGCGTGAGCCGTCCTCCGGACGACAGCGAGGCCGGCCCCGACCCGGAGCCGGTGGTGGTGATCTCGGCCGCGGCTCTCGACGGCAGCGGACCGGTCGGGAACACCGCCCGGCGGTTCGTCGTCCTGGAGCACCTGTACGACGGCTTCGTGGGCCGGCTGTCCGCGGCGCTGCTCGAGGCGGCCGACGGCCTCCCGCCGCTCGCCTCCGAGTCGGCCGCGACGGCGCTCGAGGCCCAGGTCGTCCACGCCGTGGCCGAGGGGGCGACGTACACGAGCATGGGGGAGCGGCACGGTGCCTGGTTCCCGCCCGGGCTGCTGACCGGCGTCGAGCCGCACCACGCCGCGTTCGGCGAGGAGCTGCTCGGGCCGATCGCGATCGTCGTACCGGCGGCGGACGAGGAGCACGCCGCCGACCTGGCCCACCGCTGGCAGGACGCGCTGCGGAGCCGGCCGCGACAGGCTCCGGAGCCGGAAGCAGATCAGGGCCGCCGGCTGAGCCGGCGACCCTGATCGGTTGAAGCGTTCGGCTACCAGCCGCGCTCGGCGAGGCGGTGGGGCTGCGGGATCTCGTCCACGTTGATCCCGACCATCGCCTCACCCAGACCCCGCGACACCTTCGCGATCACGTCCGGGTCGTCGAAGAACGTCGTGGCCTTCACGATCGCCTC
>DATFHM010000153.1:0-6526 GCA_035248385.1 Nocardioides sp.
GACGAGCACTTCGTCGACCTCGGTCGCGACCAGACCGTCGCCGACGTGTGGCGCTCGGTGGGTGCGGGGATGCGCAGCGTCGAGCACGTCAAGCGCTACACCTCGATCAGCACCGGTGCCGACCAGGGCAAGACCTCGGGCGTGAACGCGATCGGCGTGATCGCGGCGGCGTTGGGTGGCGCGGAGAGCATGGGCGAGATCGGTACGACGACCTACCGGGCGCCGTACTCCCCGGTCTCCTTCGCGGCGCTGGCCGGGCGCGAGCGCGGCAAGCTCTTCGACCCCGAGCGCACCACCCCGATCCACTCCTGGCACGCCGAGCACGGCGCGGTCTTCGAGATCGTGGGCCAGTGGCTGCGGCCGCGGTACTACCCCCAGCGCGGCGAGGACATGGACGCGGCGGTGCTGCGCGAGTGCCGCGCCGCCCGCACCGGCGTCGCGATGATGGACGCCTCCACCCTGGGCAAGATCGAGGTCCAGGGCCCCGACGCCGGGGAGTTCCTCAACCGGATCTACACCAACGCCTACAAGAAGCTGGCCATCGGTGCCGCGCGCTACGGCGTGATGTGCAAGCCGGACGGCATGGTCCTCGACGACGGCGTCGTGCTGCGCCTCGACGAGGACACCTTCTACCTGCACACCACCACCGGTGGTGCGGCCGGCGTGCTGGACTGGCTGGAGGAGTGGCTGCAGACCGAGTGGCCGGAGCTGGACGTGCGGTGCACGTCGGTGACCGAGCAGTGGTCGACGGTCGCCGTGGTCGGCCCGCGGTCGCGCGAGGTCATCGCGCAGGTCGCCCCCGACCTCGACGTCTCCAACGACGCGTTCCCGTTCATGACCTTCCAGGAGACGACCCTCGCGTCGGGGATCCCGGCGCGGGTGTGCCGGATCTCGTTCTCCGGCGAGCTGGCCTTCGAGATCAACGTGTCCGGCTGGTACGGCCGGGCGGTCTGGGAGCAGGTGTACGCCGCCGGCGCCGGCCTCGGCATCACGCCGTACGGCACCGAGACGATGCACGTGCTCCGGGCCGAGAAGGGCTTCCCGATCGTCGGGCAGGACACCGACGGCACGATCACCCCGCAGGACCTGGGGATGTCGTGGGTGGTGTCGAAGACGAAGGACTTCGTCGGCAACCGCTCCTACACCCGTGAGGAGAACCTGCGCAGCGACCGCAAGCAGCTCGTCGGGCTGCTGCCCGTGGACCGTCGTACGGTTCTCCCGGAGGGCAGCCAGGTGATCGAGGCCGGGGCGGTGGCCGAGGGTGGGATCGACTCGGGTTCTGACCCGGTGCCGATGCTGGGCCACGTGACCTCCAGCTACGACAGCGCCGCGCTGGAGCGCCCGTTCGCGCTCGCCCTGATCAAGGGTGGCGCCGACCGGATCGGCGAGGTGCTGATCGCGCCCGTCGGCTCCCGCCTCGTCGAGGTCGAGGTGACCTCGCACGTGCTCTACGACCCCGAAGGGACCAAGCGTGATGGCTGAGCAGACCAGTTCCCTGATGCTGATGCGGCGCAGCCCGCTGGGCGCCATGGCCCGGGAGATGATGGACAAGTCGATCACCGGTCCGCGCAACGTGCGCGCCTCGGAGGCGCGGTACGCGACCATGATCAGCGTCCGCGTCGCCCCGGTGTCCGCGGCCGCGGGAGCGCTGGGCGACGTGCTCGGCACCGGCCTGCCGGCCCGGTCCGGCGAGGTCACCGCGCACGGCCCGCACAGCGTGCTGTGGCTGGGCCCCGACGAGTGGCTGGTGGTCTCCGACATGAGCGCCGACCTGCTGCTGCCCGAGCTGCGGGCGGCCGCGGTGGCGGCGGGCGACGGCTCCCCGGCGATCGTCGACGTCTCGGCGAACCGGACCGTCATCGAGCTCTCCGGCGTCGCGGCCCGCTCCGTGCTGGAGAAGGGCTGCCCCACCGACCTGCACCCGCGCGCGTTCGGTCCCGGCACCGCGATCACGACCACGCTGGCCCGGGTCCCGCTGCTGCTGTGGCAGGTCGGGCCGACGACGTACCGGCTGCTGCCGCGGGCCTCGTTCGCGCAGTACGTCGGTGCCTGGCTGCTCGACGCGATGCAGGAGTTCGGCTCGGACTTCCGCGACGCTGGTCCTGTCTGATGGCGCTGTCGGCCTTCGACCTCTACTCGATCGGCATCGGGCCCTCCTCCTCGCACACGGTGGGCCCGATGCGGGCCGCGAAGCGGTTCGTCGACACCCTGGCCGACGCCGGGCGGCTCGGCGACGTACGCCGGATCCAGGCCGAGCTGTTCGGTTCGCTCGGCGCCACGGGGCACGGCCACGGGTCGCCCAAGGCCGTCGTCCTCGGCCTGGAGGGGGAGGACCCCGCCACCACCGACACGGATCGGGCCGAGGGCCGCATCGCGGAGATCCGCGAGGAGGGCATCCTGCTGCTGGCCGGCAGCACACCGGTCCGCTTCGACGTCGACACCGACTTGGTGATGCACCGGCGCAAGAGCCTGCCCGCCCATCCCAACGGCATGCGCTTCGCGGCGTACGACGAGAACGGCCACGAGCTCGACGCCCGCACCTACTACTCGGTCGGCGGCGGCTTCGTCGTCGACGAGGAGGCCACCGGCGCGGACCGGATCGTGGTCGACGAGACCCCGGTGAAGTTCCCCTTCAGCACCGGCGCCGAGCTCCTCGACATCTGCGCCCGGGAAGGCATGTCGGTCAGCGACGTCATGCTCGCGAACGAGCAGGCCTGGCGCACCGAGGACGAGATCCGCGCCGGGATGCTGCACCTGTGGTCGGTCATGGCAGCCTGCGTCGAGAGCGGCTTCCACCGCGAGGGCGTGCTGCCCGGCGGGCTCCGGGTGCCGCGCCGCGCGCCCCAGATGTTCCGCGACCTGACCGCCAACGGCGAGCGCGACCCGCTGCACGTCATGGACTGGGTCAACCTGTTCGCGCTCTCGGTCAACGAGGAGAACGCGTCCGGCGGCCGCGTCGTCACCGCACCCACCAACGGCGCCGCCGGGATCATCCCCGCGGTGCTGCACTACTACGTGCGGTTCGTGCCCGGCGCCGACGAGGACGGCATCGTCCGCTTCCTGCTCACCGCCGCGGCGGTCGGGATCCTGTTCAAGACCAACGCCTCCATCTCGGGCGCCGAGGTCGGCTGCCAGGGCGAGGTCGGCTCGGCCTGCTCCATGGCCGCCGGCGGCCTCGCCGAGGTGCTGGGTGGCAGCCCCGCGCAGGTCGAGAACGCCGCCGAGGTCGGCATCGAGCACAACCTGGGCCTGACCTGCGACCCCGTCGGCGGCCTGGTCCAGATCCCGTGCATCGAGCGCAACGCGATCGCCTCGACCAAGGCCATCAACGCCGCCCGCCTCGCCATCAACGGCACCGGCATCCACAAGGTCAGCCTCGACAAGGCCATCAAGACCATGCGCGACACCGGCCGCGACATGAAGGACAAGTACAAGGAGACCGCCCGCGGCGGGCTCGCCGTCAACGTCATCGAGTGCTGAGCCGGCCCCGCCGAAAAAAGCCTCCCGGCCCACCGAAAAGACAGCTGTGGCCCTCCGAGATCTCGATCTCGGAGGGCCACAGCTGTCTTTTCGCGGCGGAAGCCCCAGCCCGCGAATCCGGACTTCTGGTCGCGCGAATCCGGACTTCTGGTCGACCGAAGCGCCAGTCTCGGTCGACCAGAAGTCCGGATTCGGCGGACCAGAAGTCCGGATTCGCGGAGGGAGGGGTCAGCGGAAGACGACGGTGCGGCTGCCGGCGAGCAGGACCCGCCGCTCGCTGTGCCAGCGGATCGCGCGAGCCAGCACCTGGGCCTCCACGTCGCGACCGGCGGCCGTCATCTCGGCGGGGTCGAGGGAGTGGTCGACGCGGGCGACGTCCTGCTCGATGATCGGGCCCTCGTCGAGGTCCGACGTGACGTAGTGCGCGGTGGCACCGATCAGCTTCACGCCGCGGGCGTGCGCCTGGTGGTACGGCTTGGCGCCCTTGAAGCTCGGTAGGAAGGAGTGGTGGATGTTGATCGCGCGACCCTCGAGCTTGCCGCAGAGCTCGTTGGAGAGCACCTGCATGTAGCGGGCGAGCACGACGAGGTCCACGTCGTACTCGTCGACGAGCTCGAGCAGCCGGGCCTCGGCCTCGGGCTTGGTCTCCGGCGTGACCGGGACGTGCACGAACGGGATGCCGTGCGCGGCCGCCTCGCCCTCGAAGTCGCGGTGGTTGGAGACGATCAGCGGGATCTCGATGTTCAGCGCGCCGGTCGAGGTGCGGAACAGCAGGTCGTTCAGGCAGTGGCCGAACTTGGACACCATGAGGAGCGTCCGGGTGGGGGTCTGCAGGTCGTGCAGCTGCCAGGCCATGCCGAGCTGGTGGGCGATCGGCAGGAAGTCGCGGCGCAGCTCCTCGACCGAGCCCTCGGTCACGCGGAACTGGACCCGCATGAAGAAGGTGTCGGTCAGCCGGTCGTCGAACTGGTGGCTGGCGCTGATGTTGCCGCCGTGCTCCATGACGAAGCGGCTGACGGCGAAGACGATGCCCGGGGCCTCCGGGCAGGTCAGGGTCAGGACGAACTCCTGGCCGGGGCGGGGGTCGGGCGCCATCGGCTTCTCCTTTGCGTATTACACAACTGATTGAGTGATACGCAACACAATGCCCCGACGGGGCGAGGCCGGTCAAGGGGTTCGCACCGGTTTCTCGACGTACGGCGAAAAACGCCACGACGGCGAGCCCGGGTGGGGGCTCGCCGTCGTGGTCAGCAGGGAAGGGTGGGTCAGCCGGGCCACCCCAGGCGGTGGCTGATCTGCGCGGCAGCCGCCTTGACCCGGTCCTCAACGGCGGCGATCCGGGCCTTGTCGAAGCGGAACGCCGGACCCGAGATGCTCAGTGCTCCGACGACGGCGCCGGTGTGGTCGCGCACCGCGGTCGCCGAGGCGTTGAGCCCGGCCTCGAGCTCCTCGAAGGTGGTCGCGTAGTCCTCGGCCCGGATGCGCTCCAGCTCCTCGAGCAGCGCGGTGCGGGAGGTCACCGTGTGCTCGGTGTACGCCGGGAGCTCACCGGTGCCCAGCACCTCGTCGCGCTGCGCCGGGGTCATGTGGGCCAGCAGGACCTTGCCGCTCGACGTGGCGTGGATCGGGGTCAGCTGGCCCACCCAGTTGTGGCTGGAGACCGCCGCCGAGCCGCGGGCCTGCTGGACGTTGACCACGTACTGCTCGCGCACGACGGCGAGGTTGATCGTCTCGTCGAGCTCGAGCGCGAGCTCGTCCATGACCGGCTGTGCCTGCCGCACCATGTCGATGCGGGCGGGGATCGCGCTGGCCAGGCGCAGGATGCCGAAGGCCAGCTGGTACTTCCCGCGGTCCACGTTCTGCTCGACGAGGTCGCGTTCCTCGAGCGCGGCGAGCAGGCGGAAGGCCGTCGACTTGTGCACCCCGATCTCGGCGGCGACCTCGCTGACGCCGGCGCTGCCCTCGCGGGCGAGGATCTCCAGGACGGTGATGGCGCGGTCGACCGACTGCACGCCTCCCGAGCCTTCGCTGGTGCCCCGTGCCGTGCGGCCCTTCGTCTCGCGCGTCTCGTTGCTCATGACGCAACCATAACCGCGCTTCTGGGCGATTCCAGGGAGTTGGGGGCAACCCGGTGTGGCCCTTGACACATCCGGCCGTCATCTCCAGACTGTTGCGCATAGCGAGTCCTGTTGTGTTATTCGCATCAACTCATGTCTCAGGAGGGCGACCTCGTGGTCACCGCGACGAAGATCGATGGGCGGCGCGTTGCGGCCGCTCTCAAGGACCAGCTCGCCGAGCGGGTCGCGGCCCTGCGCGCCCAGGGTTCCCGGCCCGGGCTCGGCACGATCCTCGTGGGCGACGACCCCGGCAGCCACTCCTACGTGGCGGGCAAGCACCGTGACTGCGCCGACGTCGGCATCGCCTCCCTCCGCGCCGAGCTGCCGGCGACCGCCACCCAGGACGAGATCGAGGACGCCGTACGGCGCCTCAACGACGACCCCGCCTGCACGGGGTTCATCGTCCAGCTGCCGCTCCCGCCGCACGTCGACACCCATCGCGTGCTCCAGCTGATCGACCCGGACAAGGACGCCGACGGCCTGCACCCGGCCAACCTCGGCAAGCTCGTCCTCGGCATCCCCGGGCCGCTGCCGTGCACCCCGCGCGGCATCATCGAGCTGCTCCGCGAGCACGACGTCCCGATCACCGGCCAGCGGTTCTGCATCATCGGCTGTGGCCTGACCGTCGGCCGCCCGCTCGGCCTGATGCTCACCCGGCCCACCGAGCACGCCACCGTCACCCTCTGCCACGAGGCGACCCTCGACGTCGCCGCGCACGCCCGTGCCTCCGACGTCGTCGTCGCCGCCGCGGGGGTCGCCCACCTGGTCAAGCCGGACTGGGTGATGCCCGGCGCGACGGTCCTGTCGGTCGGTGTCACCCGCACCGTCGAGGGCATCCTCGGCGACGTCCACCCGCAGGTCGGCGAGGTCGCCGGCAAGCTGAGCGGCGCGACCGGCGGGGTGGGGCCGATGACCCGCGCCATGCTGCT
>DATFHM010000154.1:0-5699 GCA_035248385.1 Nocardioides sp.
CCGACCGACACCTGGTGGTACTGGGTGCTCGTCATCGCCGGGCTCGACCTGTGCTTCTACACCGTGCACCGCTTCGTGCACCGGGTGAACCTCGGCTGGGCCGCCCACCAGGCGCACCACTCCTCGGAGTACATGAACTTCGGCACGGCCCTGCGCCAGAAGTGGAACCCCTGGTTCGACGCGGTCTTCTTCCTTCCGCTGCCGCTGCTCGGCTTCGCGCCCTGGACGCTCTACCTGGCGTTCTCGATCAACCTGATCTGGCAGTTCTTCACCCACACCGAGCAGATCGACAAGCTCCCCCGCCCCATCGAGCTCGTCTTCAACACGCCCTCGCACCACCGGGTGCACCACGGCTCGGACCCGATCTACCTGGACAAGAACTACGCCGGCATCCTCATCATCTGGGACCGGATGTTCGGGACCTTCCAGCCCGAGATCCAGCGGCCGACCTACGGGCTCACCAAGCCGGTGAACACCTACAACATGCTCAAGCTGCAGTACGGCGACTACGCGAACATCATCCGCAGCGTCCGGTCGGCCACGAGCTGGCGGGAGCGCGCGGGCTACGTGTTCGGCCCGCCTGGGTGGACGCCGGCACCGCCCGCTACGGCTGCAGACCCAGTCGTCGCATCCGCTCCGCGTGGCGGTCGCTGAGCCGGCCGAACATCCGGCCGATCTCGACCAGGTCCCAGGCCGGTACGCCGGCAGCGCCGCCGACCAGGAAGGCCGTCAGAGCCTCCCGCTCGGCCGCGACCCGTTGTGCCTGGGTGAGCGCCTCGGCCATCAGCCGGCGCGACCACAGGGCGAGCCGCCCGCCGAGCCGCGGGTCGGCCTCGATGCCGGCGCGGGCGCGTGCGACGACGAACGCCGCGTGCGGACCCTCCTGCATCGAGGAGAGGATGAGCTCGCGGGTCTCGGGGTCCAGGGTCGCCGCGATCTCGCGGTAGAAGTCGTCGGCCAGCCCGTCCCCGACGTACGCCTTGACGAGGCCCTCGAACCAGTCGGCCGGAGCGGTGTGGGCGTGGAAGTCGTCGATCGGCGACCGGAACGGCGCCATCGCGGCGAACGGGTCGCCGCCGAGGTCCCGGATCCGCTGGTGCAGCCGGGCGACCTTGCCGAACTCGGTGCTCGCCATCGTCGCGAGCGCGACCTTGTCCTCCAGGGTCGGCGCGAGCCGCGAGTCGTCCGCCATCCGCTCGAACGCGGAGATCTCGCCGTAGGAGACGGCGCCGAGCAGCTCCACCACGGCCGTCCGGTACGTCGGGTCCTCCGGGGCCCCCGTGGCGTCGCCCGAGCCGCTGGATGCAGGCATGCGCGCAGGGTACCGATACCATCGAAACCGGTGAGACGCTGCCCGGACCGCTCGCGAGAGTGATCGGGCCGCCCGCCCGGGTCACCCGACCCACGTATGTGCGCGGCTGAGTGTGAGTCAGCCGCTTCGAACATTGGCGCCTGCCGACCGGCTGACGACACTCCTGAGAGCGACACGACCCTGACTACTGAACAGAGCACCACCCCGACCTTCCGCGACCTCGGCGTCATGCCGCAGATCTGCGACGCACTGGAGCGCAAGGGGATCGTGCACCCCTTCGCGATCCAGGAGATGACCCTCTCGGTCGCCCTGCTGGGCACCGACCTGATCGGCCAGGCGCGCACCGGCACCGGCAAGACGCTGGCCTTCGGCATCCCCGTGATCCAGCGCAGCGTCGCGCCGACCGACCCCGACTACTCCGAGATCCCGCAGGGCAAGCCGCAGGCGCTCATCGTGGCGCCGACGCGGGAGCTCGCGCTGCAGGTCTTCAGCGACATCACCCTGGCCTCCGCTGACCGCGGCCTGCGCACCCTCGCCGTGTACGGCGGCGTCGGATACGAGCCGCAGATCGAGGCGCTCGAGGAAGGTGTCGACATCGTCGTCGGCACGCCCGGTCGCCTGATCGACCTGGCCAACCGCAAGGTCCTCGACCTGTCCCACGTGCACGCGCTCGTCCTCGACGAGGCCGACGAGATGCTCGACCTGGGCTTCCTGCCCGACGTCGAGAAGCTGCTGCGGCTCACCCCGGAGACCCGGCAGACCATGCTGTTCTCGGCGACGATGCCGTCCGCCATCGTGGCGCTGGCCCGGATGCACATGCGGCACCCGATGAACATCCGCGCGGAGTCGTCGTACGAGAACGCGACGGTGCCCGCCACCGCCCAGTTCATCTACCTCGCTCACGACCTGGACAAGCCGGAGATCATCGGCCGCATCCTGCAGGCCGAGGACGTCGGCAAGATCGTCGTCTTCACCCGCACCAAGCGCCAGTCGCAGCGCGTCGCCGACGACCTCGTCGAGCGTGGCTTCAAGGCGAGCCCGCTGCACGGCGACATGGCCCAGGTGGCCCGCGAGAAGGCCCTGACCAAGTTCCGCGAGAACAAGGTCCAGGTCCTGGTCGCGACCGACGTCGCTGCCCGCGGCATCGACGTGGCGGGCGTCTCGCACGTCATCAACTACACCTGCCCCGAGGACGACAAGACCTACGTGCACCGGATCGGCCGCACCGGTCGCGCCGGCGCGTCGGGCATCGCGATCACGCTGGTCGACGCGACCGACGTGCACCGCTGGAAGATGATCAACAAGGCGCTCGACCTGCCGTTCGACGAGCCGATCGAGACCTACTCCACGTCGCCGCACCTGTTCCACGACCAGGGCATCCCGGAGGGCACCAAGGGCCGCATCGTGCCGCCGGCGCCCGTCGAGCGCAAGCCGCGGGAGTCCCGTGAGCCCCGCGACGGCGGCGAGCGTACGTCGGCCCCGCGCAACCGCAACCGGAACCGGACCCGCACCCGCAGTGGCGCCCCGGTCGAGGGCGGCGCGCCCGCCGCGTCCGCGCCCAAGGCCGACGGCGAGAAGCCGGCCGGCTCGGCGAACCGACGCCGCCGACGCCGCTCGAGCGGCTCCAAGCCCGCCGCCGACGCGAGCTGATCGACGACGACAGGCCCCGAGGTTCGCCTCGGGGCCTGTTGCGTTCCTGGGGTCAGGCGGTGACGACGACCTTCGTGCCGTCGGGCGCGAAGTCCCACAGCGCGATCGCGTCCGGCGTGGCCTGGCGGATGCAGCCGTGCGAGCGAGGGGTGCCGAGCTGGGCGGCGGTCTGCAGTGGCTGCCCGCTCTTCTGCGGGATGGTGTGGAACCCGATCGCCGCGCCGGTCGGCCCGTGGGTGAAGCGCACGAAGTACTGCATCGTGCCCGAGTCGTCGACGCCGACGGCCCAGCGCGAGCGCGAGTAGACCGAGTAGGTGCCCGGGTGCAGGTTGTCCGTCACGCTGCCCGAGACCAGGTAGGTGCGGCGTACGGCGTCGTCGGGGCCCACCAGCCACACCCGCTGCTCGCTCTGGCTGAACACGATCCGGCGGCCGCTGCCCGAGCCGGCGGGCAGGGCGGTGCTCGGGACGACCTTGCGGGCATCGGTGGTCGTGCGGGGGGTCGTGCTGGGCGTGGTCGTCGGCGTGGTCGTCGGCGTGCTGCTCGGTGTGGTCGTGGACGCCGCGGGCGGCTGGAGCTGGGCGGCCGCCTGACGCGCCGCCGCGGCCGACGGTGATCCACCGTGCGGCAGCCAGCCGAAGCCACCGACGATCGCGACCACGGTCACGACCGCGGCCACGGAGGCGGCGACGATGCGGCCGTAGCGCGGCTTGACCGCGCGGTGCCGGCCGCTGGGCGGCGCCGCGCGCCGCTTCGGCTCGGGACGAGCAGCGCGCTTACCGGCGGCCACGACGTCCTGCCCGCTTGATCAGGTTGGCGGCGACCTCGCGGTAGGCGACCGCACCCTTGCTGGTGCGGCTCGTCGCGAGGATCGACCGGCCGGCGGCCGGGGCCTCGGCGAACTTGATGGTCTTCGGGATCGGCGGCTCGATGACCTCGAGGCTGTAGGTGTCGCTGATCGTGTCGAGCACGGCGCGGGCGTGGTTGGTGCGACCGTCGTAGAGGGTCGGCAGGACGCCCCAGACCTCGAGGTCGCGGTTGGTGAAGCGGCGTACGTCGTGCACGGTGTCGAGCAGCTGGCCCACACCACGGTGCGACAGGGTCTCGCACTGCAGCGGCACGAGCACGCCGTTCGCGGCCGTGAGCGCCGCGACGGTGAGCACGCCCAGCGACGGCGGGCAGTCCAGCAGCACCCAGTCGTAGTGCTCGCCGGCGGCCACGAGGTCCTCGATCACGCCGCGCAGGACGTGCTCGCGACCGGTGCGGGTCAGCAGGTCCGCCTCCGCCCGCGCGAGCTCGATCGTGGCGGGCAGCAGGTCGACGCCGTCCTCGGTCGTGATGATCACGTCGGTGACCGCGGTGCCCTTGGTGAGCACCTGGTGGACCGACAGCTCCAGGTCCTCGGGGTCGATGCCCAGCGAGAACGTCAGGCAGGCCTGCGGGTCGAGGTCGACCAGGAGGACCCGCTGCCCCGCCTCTGCCAGCGCGGCGCCGATCGAGGCGACGCTGGTGGTCTTCGCGACGCCGCCCTTCTGGTTGGCGACGGCGAGCACGGTGCTGGGGCGCGTGGACATCGTGGCCCATCATGCCGGACGCACCCCGGGAGCGCCCGCATCCTCGTGCTTGACTGACGGCATGTCGACCGACCTGATCACCGGCGCGACCGCCGGCATCGGCCACGAGTTCGCGGTCCAGCTGGCCGCCCGCGGCGACGACCTGGTGCTGGTGGCCCGCGACGCCGCCCGGCTGGCCGACGTGGCCGAGCGGCTGCGGACGACGTACGGCGTCCAGGTGGAGACGATCTCGGCCGACCTCACCGACCCCGCGCAGGTGCAGACCGTCGCCGACCGGCTCGCCGACGCGACCCGGCCCATCGACCTGCTCGTCAACAACGCCGGATTCGGGCTCAAGGAGCGCTTCCTCGACAACCCGGTCGAGCTCGAGGTCGCCCAGCACGGCGTCCTGGTGACCGCCGTCCTGCGGCTCACGCACGCGGCGCTGGGCGGGATGACCCGGCGCGGCCACGGCGGCGTCATCAACGTGTCGAGCGTGGCCGCCTTCCTGCCGCGCGGCACCTACAGCGCCGCCAAGGCGTGGGTGAACAGCTTCGGCGCCTGGGCGCACAACGAGTACGCCGGCACCGGGGTGAACGTGATGACGCTGTGCCCGGGTTTCGTGAAGACCGAGTTCCACGAGCGGCTCGGCATCGACCGCGACGCGAGCGCCCCGCGGGTGCTGTGGCTCGAGCCCGAGCGGCTGGTCCGCGAGGCGCTCGCGGACTTCGACGCCGGCAAGGCGCTGTCGATCCCCTCGAAGCGCTACAAGGCGATCGTGACCGCCAGCCGCCTGGTGCCGCGCCCGGCGCTGCAGCGGCTGCAGGGCATGGGCCGCAAGTAGCCGCGCTCAGGCCTGGTGGACGAAGGCCCGCACCGAGTCCGCCACCATCTGCACCGCGATCGCGGAGAGCAGCAGACCGGCGATCCGCGTCACCAGCAGCACGCCCCCGTCGCGCAGGATCCGCGCGATGGGCAGCGAGAAGCGCATGGCGAGCCAGATCGTCAGGTGCACGCCGATCACCCCGAGGGCGACCCCGAGGCCGTCGGAGACGCCGTCGATCCGGCGTACGAACAGCATGGTGGCGACGATCGCGCCCGGCCCGGCGAGCAGCGGCGTGCCGAGCGGCACCAGCGCCACGTTGACCTCGCCGTTCTGCTGGGGCTCCTGGTCGTTGCCGGTG
>DATFHM010000155.1:0-6938 GCA_035248385.1 Nocardioides sp.
CCGGCCGCGCGCGACCGCGCGGATCGCGGACACCAGCGGCAGCAGCGCGACCGCGCTGAGCAGCCAGACCAGGGCGGTGGTGGTGGCCGTGCGGTGACCGAGGTCGGCCACCGACGACACCGCCAGGTGGGCGCCCACGGCCGCCACGACCGTGACCACGACGGCCGTAGCGGCCAGGGGGAACACGGCTGCGGGACGGCTCGCCGCCGGTTCCACCCGCGCGTCGGCGAGCTCGAGAGCCTGCACGCCCATGGTCAGCTCACGCTCCAGCGCGGGACGGCGTTCGGGTCGCCGCCCAGCTGCGGGCCGAGCCAGGTCGCGGACAGCTTGTCGAGGGTGCCGTCGGTGCTCATCTGCTTGAGCGCCTCGTCGATCGCCGAGGCGTTGGCCGAGCCCTCGGGGTAGATGGCGGCGTACTTCTCACCGGTGGAGAACTGACCCTTGACGGCGAGGGTGCCGCCTGAGTTGGCCGCGAAGGCGAGCACGATGGAGGTGTCCTGCACCGCTGCGTCGATCTCGCCGCTGCGCACCGCGGTGACCATGGCGTTCTGGTCGCGGAAGGTGCGCACCTCCTGGGTCGGCTTGATCACGTCGTCGACGTACGCGACCGCGGTCGTGCCGACCAGGACACCCAGCGACTTGTTCCGGATGTTGTCCGCGCTGATGTCGGAGTCGGCCTTCGCGAGCACGCCGATGTCGGAGTCGAAGTAGGGCTGGGAGAACTGTACGACCTTCTCCCGCTCGGGCGTCACCGAGATCTGCGCCATGGCGAGGTCGTAGTTCTTCGTCTTGCCGGCGACCAGGGCGTCGAAGGAGACGCTGTCGACCCGGACGTCCTTGAGGCCGGCGAGGTGGGCGATGTTGGCGGCGAGGCAGTACTCGAAGCCGCCGTTGATCGTGTCGGGGGTCGTGCCCTTCCACCAGCCCGGCGACGGCAGGTTGGTCTGGACGGTCAGCACGCCGCTCTCGACGGGGCTGAGGTGGATCGAGCCCTCCGTGCCGTAGAGCTGGCAGTGGGAGTCCGTGGTCGCGTTGGCCATCGTCGTGCCGCTGCTGCAGGCACCCGTCAGCAGCAGGCCGGGCAGGACGGCCGCGGCCGCGATGGCTCGAAGTGGACGCATCGAAACTCCTAAGTTGATTGGCGCGTCAGTTGATTCAGGAGGAGTGTGACCCGGACCACGTTCGACTGTCAAGGGTCGGCCCGCACCGACGTTCGGGAACGAACGAGACCGCCCGGCCAAGGGGCCGGGCGGTCTCGTGGAAGCGGTGGGCGGCGTACCGCTAGCGCGCGGTGACCAGCTCCACGACGCCGTCGCAGACCTCGCGCATGCGGGTCAGGGTCATCGCCCGTGAGGACATCAGCACCTGGATGGCCAAGCCGTCGACCATGCCGATGATGGCGTTGGCGAGGAGCACCGGGTCGCCTGCCACGATGCGGCCGCGGTCCTGGCCGTCGCGGATGATCGCGGCCATCCGACGGCGCCACTCGCCGTACACCTTCTCGTTCAGTTCCTGCAGGTCAGGGTCGTGAATCGCTTCGAGCCAGAGCGCGAACCACAGGTGCCACGACTCGACCAGGAGCTCCTCGGACGGCAGGTAGGAGGCCACCAGGACCCGGAGCCGCTCGGCCGGGTCGTCGACGTCGTCCAGCAGGTCCGACCGCCGCGCCTCGGAGTTCTCGAAGTTCCACTCGAAGGCCGCGTGCATCAGCTCGCGCTTGGTGTCGAAGTAGTAGTGGATCGTGCCGGAGCTGATCCCGCTGCGCTGGGCCACGTCGGCCACCCGCATCGCCTGGAAGCCCTTCTCGGCCACCACCGCACGGGTCGCCGCCAGGATCTGCTCCTTGCGCTCCGCCTCGACGCTGGGTCTTGCCATGCCGACCTCCTCGCAAACTTGACGCGTCAGTCAAACATGAGCGGGGCCGTGGGGCAAGGGAAACGCCGAGATCCCGCCCGGGCCGGGGCCCGGACGGGATCTCGCAGACGGCGGAGGCGGAGGGATTTGAACCCTCGATGGGCGATAAACCCAAACCGCATTAGCAGTGCGGCGCCATAGACCGGACTAGGCGACGCCTCCTCTACCGACCGGACGGATCCGGCGGCCCAAGGTTACCGGCCGCACGCCCCGGCGACGAATCCGGTCCGCACCCGGGGTGGGGTCAGCGGACGGCGCCCTGGAGGTGGCGGCGTACGTCGCGCGCGAAGTCGTCCTTGTCGGCGGCGACCAGGTCCATCGGGATCGTGGAGGAACGGCCGTCGCGCAGCCGGATCACGACACAGTCGAGGTCGTGCGGCGAGGCGGCGACGACGTCCTCGACATCCGACCAGCTGCCCTCGGCGAGGCCGACACCGCGGACCAGGCGCACCCGGTAGCCGCTCGTGGTCAGCCGGACGACGACCAGGCGCGACGTGAGCCACCAGGCCAGGCCGATCATCCCGAGGACACCGGCGCCGAAGACGAGCACCAGGACGTCCGGGCTCCAGTCGGCCGCGATGACGGCGACCGTCACGACCAGGACCACGAGCGCCAGCACGATGGCGTACGCGCCGACGAGGCGCACCAGCACGGGACGGGCCATCCGGTAGTCGGACTGGGGCAGAACACTCACCGGACGATTGAACAAGACCGGGGCGGGCAGCGGCAAAGCGGCGACGCCTAGACTCGGCCGCGTCGTACGCCGGGACGAGGTACGACGTGGACAGGTGCCGGAGTGGCCGATCGGAACCGCCTTGAAAGCGGTCGTAGGGAGACCTACCGCGGGTTCGAATCCCGCCCTGTCTGCCGAAGCTCAGAGCAGCGGGCTCCAGCGCGCCGGCTCGGGACGTACGACGTCCGGCCGCTGGGCCGCGCGACGCCGGCGACCCGGCTTGCTGGTGATCAGGAGGTCGATCCGGATGACCAGCCAGCCGATGAGGACGCCGAGGACGAGCCCGTAGACGAGGGACAGCCCGGCCTCGCGGATCAGGATCGCCGGGTTGGCGAGCGCGGTCGCGGCCGGTGCGGTCGCGGCGACGCCGAACGCGCACACCCACCAGCCCTGGCGGCGGCGTGCCCGCATGTGGCACCCGTAGACGAGGGCCGGTACGCCGAGGAGGGTGACGATCGGCCGCGGGAAGGCACCCAGCGTGCGGCGGCTGTCGTGCACCCACGCGAGCAGCTGGTCGACCAGGCTGGTCGAGCCGTAGCGGCGCAGCAGCTCGGCGTACAGCAGGGTGACGGCGAGCAGGATCGTGCCGATGGCGACCACGAGCAGGCCACGGCGGCCGAGGCCGTGCAGGCCCGCGCCGAGCCGGTAGACGACGGCGAACGCGCCGAGCAGGGCCAGCCCGAGCACGCCGTACTCGAAGCGGTAGATGTGCAGCGCCGGCTCGAAGCCGATCGCGGCGAGACCGCCGATCGAGGCCAGGAACAGGGCGATCAGGGCCTCGCGGGCGGAGCCGACGAGGCCGCGCGTCGGGACCGTGACCATCACGGCGAACACCGCGGCGACCGCGGCGACGAGGACCGCGGCGCCGGTGCGGAGCAGGTCGTAGTCGGTGAGCACGGTGACGAGCCCGAGGGCGGTCGCGAGCGCTCCGAAGATCAGCGGGCGGCCGCCGTCGCGGACGGCGAGCCCGATCGTGAAGGCGGCACCGATGACCACCGCGCCCGCCGGGGCGAACCAGTCCGGCCCCGCGGGCACCACAGCGGTGACCAGCATCCCGGCGCCGACGGCGACCAGGGCGAACCAGCCACCGAGGAGCCCGCGCGAGAACGACACGGGGCGAGACCTTACAACCGACGGTTGGCCAGGGACGGATTGGTACGACGCGCCTGCGCGAGCACCTCCGCGTCCGCGACCGCCCGGATGACGGTCTCCTCCTCCGGCCCCGCCTCGGCCAGCACCCGGCCCATCGGATCGATCACGAGGCTGGTGCCGCAGTAGCGCGGCGCGGGCTGGCCGGCCGCGGCGACGTACACGGTGTTCTCGATGGCGCGGGCCGTCAGCAGCGTGCGCCAGTGGTCGATCTTGCCAGGTCCGGCGACCCAGGCGGCCGGCAGCACGAGCACCTCCGCGCCCCGGTCGACGAGGGCCCGGGCGAGCTCGGGGAAGCGCAGGTCGTAGCAGGTCATCAGACCCACCCGCCAGCGGTTCACGTCGACCAGCGTCGGCTCGAGCGTCCCGGCGGTGAGCCGATCGGACTCGCGGTAGCCGAAGGAGTCGTAGAGGTGGATCTTCCGGTACGCCGACGCGACCCGTCCGCGCACGAGCAGCGTGTTGAACGGCCGGACCGGGTCGGTGCCGATCTCGAACATGCCCGCCACGGCGGTGGACGTCGCGCCGGCTGCGGCGGTGAGCGCGGCCGCGAAGGGGCCGTCGGTGGGCTCGGCGTACGGGCTGACGTCGGAGCCGGGCGCGCCGAAGTCACGGGCGAACGCCTCGGGGAACACCACGAGATCGGCGTCGGCGGGGTACAGGCGCTGCAGCGCCGCGCGGTTCTCGCTCGGCTCCAGCGCGGCAGCGGCCTGGACCAGGGCGATCCGCAGCGGCGGCCGTTCGGCGGTGGACTCCGTCACGGTGCCAGCCTGCCACGTCCACGTAACACGCCTGTGGAACGCTGACTCGGTGAACGGGGACCTCACCAGCTTCGCCGCCGTCATCCTCGCGGGCGGCCAGGGCGCCCGGATGGGGGGCGTCGACAAGGCCTCGATCGAGCTCGACGGCCGGTCGCTGCTCGAGCACGCGCTGGACGCGGTCGTCGACGCCTCCGAGGTGGTCGTGGTCGGCGACCTGGTGCCGACCGAGCGCCCGGTGACCTTCGTGCGGGAGGATCCGCGGCACGGTGGCCCGGTCGCCGCGCTGCTGACCGGGCGCGACCTGCTGCTGCGGCGGTTCCCGCGCATCGTCGTCCTGGCGGTGGACATGCCGCGGCTGACGTCGGCCACCTTCCGCCGGCTGTCCGAGGCCGCCCCCGGTCACGACGGCGCGGTGCTCGTCGGCCCCGACGGCCGCCGGCAGCTGGCGATGCTCCTCGACCTGGCGCGGCTGGACGCCGTGGCGCCCCCGCTGGAGGAGCGGTACGGCGCAGCCCTGCGCACGCTGCTCGCCCCGCTGGACCTGGCCGAGGTGACGTCGATCGGCGCGGAGTGGAGGGACGTCGACACCTGGACGGACCTGCGCGACCTCGCCGATCCGGACGCCGACTCTTCACCGAATGACCCCGGGTGACCCCTTGCCAGAGCCCTCGGATTGTCAGAGCCTGGGTAGGTGAATCTGCACGACTGGATCGATGAGCTGTGCGACCTGCTCGACATCGATGCCGAAGCAGACGAGGGCCTGCTCGGCGACCTGTCAGTGGCCGCTTCCGACAACGTGTGCGCGGCGGCCGGCCCGGTCACCGCGTTCCTGCTGGGCTGGGCCGCGGCCACCCGCGACGCCGATCCTGACGAGGTGGAGAAGCTCGCCGCGCGCGCCCAGCAGCTGGCCGAGAGCTGGGACCGGCCGTCCTCCGCCGCGGATGACGACGTGGACGACGACGTGGAGGTCGAGGACGTCGACCTCGACGAGGAGTACGAGCCCGCCTGATCCTGGCCTCGCTAGGTTGGGCGCTATGCGCGCCATCATCGCCAGCGAGCCCGGCGGACCCGAGGTCCTGAGCCTGCAGGAGGTGCCCGACCCCGTCGCCGGGCCCGGCGAGGTCCTGGTCCGGGTCGCCGCCACCGCGGTCAACCGGGCCGACCTGCTGCAGCGGATGGGCTTCTACCCGCCGCCGCCCGGCGCCTCGGACATCATCGGCCTGGAGTGCAGCGGCACGATCGCCGCGCTCGGCCCCGGAGTGGACGGCTGGAACGTGGGCGACGAGGTGTGCGCCCTTCTCGCCGGGGGCGGGTACGCCGAGCAGGTGGTCGTCCCCGCCGGACAGCTGATGCCGGTCCCGGCCGGTGTCGACCTGGTCACCGCGGCGGCGATCCCGGAGGTCGCGTGCACGGTGTGGTCCAACGTCTTCATGATCGGCGGCCTGCAGGCCGGCGACGCGTTCCTGGTACACGGCGGTGGGGGCGGCATCGGCACCTGCGCGATCCAGCTCGCCACGGCCCGCGAGGCCCGGGTGTTCACGACCGTCGGCAGCGAGGAGAAGGCGGCCGAGTGCCGCGCGCTCGGTGCGGAGGTCACGATCAATTACCGCGACGAGGACTTCGTCGAGGTGGTCCGCCGGCACACCGACGGCGCGGGCGCCGATGTCGTGCTCGACAACATGGGGGCGGCGTACCTGCAGCGGAACGTGGACGTCCTCGCCGACCAGGGCCGCCTCGTCATCATCGGCATGCAGGGCGGGGTCAAGGGCGAGCTCAACATCGCGACGCTGCTCAACAAGCGCGGCTCGGTCATCGCCACCTCGCTGCGCGGGCGCACGCTCGAGGACAAGGCGCGGATCTGCGCCTCGGTGGTCGAGAACGTGTGGCCGCTGGTCGAGGACGGCCGGCTCAAGCCGATCGTCGGCGCGACGCTGCCGCTGGCCGAGGCCGCCGAGGCCCACCGCCGCATCGACGCGGGCGAGGTCGTCGGGAAGATCCTCCTCACCACCTGAGCGCGAGTTCTGGCTTCTGGTCGACCGAAACCCTTCCTTCGGCTGACCCGGAGCCAGAACTCGCGGGGTGGGTAGGGTCGGAGGCATGAGCGAGGAGCAGCAGATCGTCGTGATCGGGCCCGACGGCCAGCCCGTGGCGCAGCAGGCGCCCGAGGCCGAGCAGGAGGAGCGCGAGGGCGAGGGCCCGCTGACCGACCTGGTCGAGCAGCCCGCGAAGGTGATGCGGATCGGCAGCATGATCCGCCAGCTCCTCGAGGAGGTGAAGTCGGCTCCGCTGGACGAGGCGAGCCGGCAGCGCCTCGCCGAGATCCACCGCTCGTCGATCAAGGAGCTCGAGCAGGGCCTGGCCCCCGAGCTCGTCGAGGAGCT
>DATFHM010000156.1:0-4444 GCA_035248385.1 Nocardioides sp.
AGAAATCTGACAGACTGGTCCCATGCGAGTCTCCGCCAAGTCCGACTACGCGCTGCGCGCCCTGATCGAGATGGCGACCCGCAAGGACGGCCGCGCCGTCAGTGCCGAGGAGCTGGGGCGCCTCCAGGAGATCCCGCACGGATTCCTCCAGGCGATCCTCGCCGACCTGCGCCGGGCCGGCGTCGTCATCTCCCAGCGCGGCCAGTCCGGCGGCTGGCGGATGGCGCGGGCCGCGTCCGACGTGTCGGTGGCCGACGTCATCCGTGCCGTCGACGGTCCGCTCGTGTCGGTCTACGGCCTGCGGCCCGAGGCGGTCAGCTACAACGAGTCCGCCGAGGTGCTGCAGCACGTCTGGATCGCGGCACGCAGCTCCCTGCGCGAGGTCTTCGAGCACGTCTCCATCCAGGCGCTGGCCGACGGGTCGCTCCCCGAGGACGTCAAGGCACGCACCCTCGACGACGACGCCTGGGCCCCGCACTGACACTGGCGCGAGCCCGTCGCGGCTGACTCCTCAGGTCCGCCTGAGGCCTGCCGACGGGTGACCCATCGGCCATGCGTCCCTGCGTGACGCGCCGGTGGCACGGATGCGACCGGTCGGCCCCGCCAGGAAGGTGGCGCCGTGAAGGTTCGCCGGCTGCTCGTCCCGACCGTTCTCGGACTCCTGCTGGCGGGCGGTGGCCTCGCCTCGCTCCCCGGTCACGCACCGGTGTCCGCGGCCGCGGCCTGCGGCGACGGCGGCCACTACGCCCTGGACCTCGCGGGCGCCTGCGCCCACGAGGACGAGCCGCCGCCGGGGGTCGACCCGAGCGTCCCGGTCAGCACCAGCGAGCTGCGCGACCGCGAGGGCGCCGGCCCGACGGCGTACGCCGTGGCACAGGACCTGGGCGTCGCCGCGCCCGCCTCGGTGGCGGCCAGCAGCCCGCTCGTCCCCTGCGACGGCGACGGTACGTCGGGCTACCGCATCCAGGCCATGTACGTCGTCGAAGCGGGCTCGGCGAACCGGTTCTCGGTCCTGCAGTCGAGCTTCCAGCTGTGGGCCGCGGGCGTCGACGACGTGATGAACCGGTCGGCGGCACTCACCGGCGGCGTACGCCACCTCCGCTACGTGACCCAGCCGGGATCCGGCGGCTGCGTGGCGAAGGTCCTCAACGTGACCGTGCCGAGCGGCGCGCTGGCGTCGTTCAACGCGACGATCTCGGCGATCCAGGCGCTCGGCTACACCGACCCGACCCGCAAGTACCTGATGTGGACCGACGCCACCTCGCAGTGCGGGATCGCGACGCTCTACCCGGGCGACGGGTCCGGCCAGGACAACCCGAACAACGGCTACTACCCGCAGTACGCGCGGATCGACTCGGGCTGCTGGGGCTTCGGCGACGGGGCCACGCAGCACTCGGTCGAGGCGCACGAGCTGATGCACATGCTGGGCGGGGTGCAGAACACCGCCCCGCACTCCACGCACGCCGGTCACTGCTGGGACGAGTCGGACACCATGTGCTACGCCGACGGCGGCAACCACGCGATGGTGCAGGTCTGCACGCCGGAGCACGAGTACTTCTACGACTGCAACAGCGACGACTACTTCACGACGTACGCCGATCCGGGCAGCTACCTCGACGGGCACTGGGACGCGGCCGACTCGCGCTTCCTCATCGGCGGCGGCGACGGCACCGGCGGCGGCACGGCCGGGGCCCCGACGATCCTGGGCGCGACGATCGCGGTCAACAACCCCGCCGTACCGGGGCTCGCGACCCAGGCCAGCGTGGCCCCGAGCCTCCCGACCGGCCGCACGATCACCGCGGTGCAGTGGAAGTCGCCGCGCACCGACTGCTCCTTCAGCGACCCGACCGGGCTGCAGACGGACGTCACCTGCAACGCCTCGATCACGTCCGCGACGACCGTGACGGTGACGCTGACCGACTCGACCGGTGCCACCAAGAGCGTGACGAGCCCGCTGACGTTCGCGTCCGGCACCGCGCGTCCGGTGACGCTGGCGCTCGGCGCGGCGGGCCAGCAGCCGGCCGACGGCGGCGACGCCTCGGTCTGCACCGGAGCCGCGTTCGCGTTGCGGGCGACGGTCGTCGACACCGCGAGCGGCGCGCCGATCAAGGGCCTGACGGCCTCGTTCACCAAGCAGACGGCCACCACGACGGCCGGCGCGGCCGGCAGCGCGACGTCGACCGCCGCGGGGGTCGCGGCGAGCAACCAGACCGCCACGGTCGCGACGACGTACCGAGCGCGGACGGCCGCGGGCACGGTGTACGCCGCCGCAGGGCCGGCCACGGTCGTCGCCGTACCGACCACGTGCGCCACCGCGCTCACGGCGGGCATCGACGACACGGCGACCTACTACGCCGACCCGGTGACGGTGTCCGGGCGCCTGACCGCGGCCGCGGCCGGGACGCCCGTCGCCGCGGCCGGCGTGAAGCTGGCCGTGAAGCTGACGCCCGCGACCGGCTCCGCGATCACCCTCGGCACCGCGACGACCGGCGCGGACGGCAGCTGGTCGATCGTCACCAAGCCGACCGCGTCGGGCACGATCTCGGTCGGCCTCGCGGCCTCGGCCGGGTACGTCGCCGCCACCGCGACCGCGGGGTCCGTGACCGTCACGCTCCCCGACACCGCGATCACCGGGTCGGTCGACGTCACCGACGTGGGCTACGGAGGCACGATCCACGTGAGCGGCACGCTCCGGCGGGTGACCGCCACGTCCAGCACACCGCTGGCGAGCAAGCTGGTCGGGATCTACGTGACGCCGGCCGGCGGCGCGCCGGTGAAGATCGGCACCGCGACGACGACGTCGTCCGGTACCTACGCCGTGGCACCGGCCCTGAGGGTCTCGGGCACGCTGTCGGTCGGGTTCACCGCGGTGCCGGGCCAGCCCGCCGCCTCGGCCGTGGTCGGCACGGTCACGGCCGGCACCTGGACGACCAGCACGAGCGCCACGTCCTCGGCGAGCTCGGTGGTCCTGGGCGGGACGGTGGCGTTCACAGGCTCGGTGACGAAGACGTACGCCGGCGCGACGCAGCCCGCGGGCGGGGTCCGGGTGTCGGTCTACTTCACCGCGACCGGCGCGACGACCCCGACCCTGATGACCTCGACGACCACGGCGGCGGCCGGGACCTACACCGTCCGGGTCGCGCCGAGGTCGAGCGGGACCTGGACGGTGCGGGTCCTCGACGTGGCGGGGTACGCCGGGTCCTCGGCCACCCCGCTGCCGATCGCGGTGAACTAGACGGCAGCCCGCAGGCGGCGCTTGAGCTTGCGGCGCTTCTTCTCGAGCTCGGCGACCTGGGCCTCGAGCGCGGCGTTGCGGCGGGCGAGCCGCTCCAGCTCCCGCTGGGCGTGGGCCAGCGACTCGCACCGCGGCACGACCGGCGGCACGCCGTCGACCGGCAGGGACGCCGTACCGAAACCGGCGACGCGGCCGAAGGCCTGCCAGGTGCAGCGCGGGCTGGCGCCGTCGACCTCGAGCACGTGCAGGCGCTCGGGGCGGCGTACGGCGCGCAGCCAGCGGTCGGCCACCTCGCCGTCGTCGTCGCCACCGGCGGTCACGACGACATTGACCTGGTGGTCGGCGAAGGCGTCGACGAGCCGGTCGATCTGGGGCGCGGTGGCCCCGGCGAGCATCGGCTGGCTGAAGATCAGGTGCGCCTTGGCCTTGGTGCCGCGGTGGACGAGCTCGGCGAGCTCCCCGGCAGGGACGTCGAGCCCCCACTCCGGACTGCTGTCGAGCACCCCGACGGCCGCGCGGAACGACTCGTCGGTCGTGTGGGCGACGGAGGCGAAGCCGAGCTCGCGCAGCGCACGGCGGTGGTGGACGAGCGCGGGCTCGAGGACGTCACCCGCTCCGGGCACCCCGACGTGGATCCAGGCCGCGCGCTTCTTCGGCATGGGCCCAGCCTCGCGGACGAGGGTGAGCGGCCGGTGAAGACGAGATGACCAGGAACAACTAGAACAGGTTCTAGATTCGCCGTACGATGGCGGCGTGATCACCTCCGACGCCATCACCTGGAACGCGCCCAACGACCCGCACCCCGCCCGCGCGGCGTCGCAGCGGTCCTACTCCGCCGTCGCCAAGGGCGACCTGGCCGAGTGGCTCACGGTGTACGCCGAGGACGCGGTCCTCGAGGACCCGGTCGGCCCCTCGATGTTCGACCCCGAGGGCAAGGGCCACCACGGCCACGCCGGCATCAGCGCCTTCTGGGAGCAGGCGATCGCCCCGATCGCGACCTTCGAGTTCCAGATCAACGACTCGTTCGCGAACCCCGGCTCCAACACCTGCGCGAACATCGGCCGGATCAAGACCTCGTTCCCGGACGGCTCGCACACCACGACCGACCTGATCATGGTCTACGTCGTCGACGACGACGGCCGGGTGAAGTCGATGAAGGCGTTCTGGGAGCCCGATCGGACGATGGCGAGCTTCACCAAGGCCTGAGGC
>DATFHM010000157.1:0-5521 GCA_035248385.1 Nocardioides sp.
AGGTCTTCACCGGCAACATGACCGGCAACGTGGTCGTCCTCGGCATGGCGCTCGCAGGCGGATCCGGCCTGCCGGTCCTCGGCCCCGCGCTCGCCCTGATCGGCTACATGGCCGGTGCGGCCGGCGGCGGCCGCGCGATGAGGTACGCCGGCACCGGCTGGACCCGCCCCGTCACGGCCGCCCTCGGCGTGGTCGCCGCGATCATGCTCGTGCTCGGCGCGGTGCTGCTGCTCGTCGACGACCCGACCCACGGCGTCATGGTCGCCGTGACCACCTGTGCCGCGGTCGCGATGGGCATCCAGGCCACCACGGCCCGGCACGTCGCCGTCGCCGACATCACGACCGTCGTCGTCACCTCGACCCTGACCGGCCTCGCCGCCGACCCGTTCCGCGGCGAGCACCGATCCCGCGCGGCGCGCAGGTTCGGCGCGGTGGCGCTGATCCTGCTCGGCGCCCTGGTCGGCGCGCTGCTGATCAAGGCCGAGGTGGGGCTCGGCCTGGTGGTCGCGGGTGTGGTCATCGCCGCCGTCACGACGCTCGGCCACCTCACCCGACCGGTGGACGGCCTGTGACTCATCGCACAACCTGTCGTTGAATCAGGTCATGCGGTCCCTCTCGACGTACCTCTCGGCCCTCGTCGCCGGCCTCCTGCTCACCGTGGGGCTCTCGGCCGCCGCGACCGCGCACGCCGACACCACGATCCTGCCGCCGCTCCCGACGGTGCCGGAGGGGGACATCGCGGGCGTCAACAACTGGTCGTGCCGGCCTACCGCGACCCACCCGGAGCCCGTGGTGATGGTGCATGGCACCTTCGGCGACCGGCGGCACCTGCTGGAGCCGATGGAGACGGCGCTGGTGGCCCATCACTACTGCGTCTTCGCGCTCGACTACGGCAACCGCGGCACCGGCGACATCCCCACCTCGGCGCGCGAGCTCAAGGCGTACGTCGCGAAGGTGCTCGCCGCGACGGGCGCGTCGAAGGTGTCGATGATCGGTCACAGCCAGGGCGGCATGATGCCGCGCTACTACATCAAGTTCCTCGGCGGCGCGCGGTACGTCGACGACCTGGTCGGCATCGCGCCCTCCAACCACGGCACCAGGCTCGTCCCGTCCGAGAACCCGCTCGCCGCGCTCGTCCCCGGCCTGATCTGCGTCGCCTGCAACCAGCAGGCGTGGGGCTCGACCTTCCTGCAGCACCTCAACGCGGGCGACGAGACGCCCGGCGGCGTGAGCTACACCCAGATCGAGAGCAAGAACGACGAGATCGTGCTGCCGTACACCTCGGCCTTCCTCACGCCCGGCCCGCGGACCACCAACGTGACCCTGCAGAACCTGTGCCCGGGCCTCTTCACCGACCACCTGCTGATCCCGAACAACAAGGTCACCATCGCGGTCACGCTCAACGCCTTGCGGCACCCCGGTCCCGCTGGGAAAGACTTCCGCCCCGCCTGCTGACGACCATGCCCTAGAATGAGAACACGTTCTAGTTTCTAGGGGATGATCCATGTCTGCCACACCCGTCGTCGACGGCTGGTTCACCACGGGTGACGACCCGCGGCTGCTGGCTGCCCGCTGCACCGCCTGCGGCAACCTGGTCTTCCCGCCCCCGCCGGCCGACGCGGCGACGTACTGCCGCAACCCGCGGTGCTCCGGCGAGGCCACCGAGCCCGCCGAGCTCTCGCGCCGTGGCCGGATCTGGTCCTACACCGATGCGCAATACCAGCCGCCGGCGCCGTACGTCCCGCGCGGCGAGACCTACGAGCCCTTCGCCCTGGCCGCGGTCGAGCTGCCCGAGGGCCTCGTCGTGCTCGGCCAGGTCGCCGACGGCTTCGGCGTGGCCGACCTGAAGGTCGGCGACGAGGTCGAGCTCGTCATCGAGACCCTCAACACCGACGAGACCGGTGACCGCACCATCTACCGCTGGAAGCCGACGGGAGCCACCGCATGAGCAACGCGATCGCCATCGCCGGGGTGGGCATGCACCCCTGGGGCAAGTGGGGCCGGAACTTCGTCGAGTACGGCGTCCACGCCGCCCGCGCGGCCCTCGCCGACGCCGGGATCGAGTGGTCCGACGTCGACCTGGTCGTCGGCGGTGAGACCGTCCGCAACGGCTACGCCGGGTACGTCGCCGGCTCCACCTTCGCCTCGGCGCTCGGCTGGAACGGCGCCCGGATCGCGACGTCGTACGCCGCCTGTGCGACGGGCGCCCAGGCCATCGACACCGCCCGCGCCCGGATCCTCGCGGGCATGTCGGAGGTCGCGCTGGTCGTCGGCGCCGACACCACCCCGAAGGGCTTCCTCGCGCCGAACGCGGGCGAGCGCTGGAACGACCCGGACTGGCTGCGGTTCCGGCTCTTCGGCATGACCAACCCGGCGTACTTCGCGCTCTACGCGCGCCGCCGGATGGACCTGTACGGCGCCACCTCCGAGGACTTCGCCGCGGTCAAGGTGAAGAACGCCCGGCACGGCCTGGAGAACCCCTACGCGCGCTTCCGCAAGGAGTCGTCGGTGGCCGAGGTGCTGGCCTCGCCGGTGGTCTCCGACCCGCTGCACCTGCTCGACATCTGCGCCACCTCCGACGGGGCTGCCGCGCTCGTGCTGTGCTCGGTCGACTACGCCAAGAAGCACGGGATCGCCGACCCGGTGCGGGTCGAGGCGGTCTCGACGGTCACGCCGACCTTCCCGAACACGGTCATCGACATGCCGCTGCTCTCCACCGACTGCTCGGCCGTGGCCGGCCTGCCGGAGCACACGTTCAAGGAGTCGATCGGCCTGGCGGCGTACGACGAGGCGGGCATCTCGCCCGAGGACGTCGACGTCGCCGAGGTCTACGACCTCTCCACCGCGCTCGAGCTCGACTGGATCGAGGACCTCGGGCTCTGCAAGCCCGGTGAGGCCGAGGTGCTCCTGCGCGCCGGCGACACCGCGATCGGGGGCCGGATCCCGGTCAACCCCTCCGGCGGTCTGGCCTGCTTCGGCGAGGCCGTTCCCGCCCAGGCCATCGCCCAGGTCTGCGAGCTCACCTGGCAGCTGCGCGGCCAGGCCACCGGCCGCCAGGTCGAGGGCGCCCGGGTCGGCATCACCGCCAACCAGGGCCTCTTCGGGCACGGGTCCTCGGTGATCCTGGCCCGCTGACCGGGGACTACCTCGCCTGCTACCGCGTCTCGCCCGCCAGCAGCTGCGAGATCGGGTGCTCCCCGGACAGCCCCTTGAGCTCGTAGACCCCCACCGGGACCGGCGTGATGCTGCTGTCGGCGAGGGCCTCGGTGACCGCCTCGCTCACGAAGATCTCGCCGCCGGCCGCGACGCTCGCGACCCGGGCGGCCATGGCCACGTTGGTGCCGAAGTAGTCGCCGTCGCGGGCGACCACCTGGCCGGTGTGGATCCCGATCCGGACCTGGATCGGGTGCCGGCGCAGGATCGAGTCGCTCGGGCGGCCCAGGTCGCGCTGGATCGCGATGGCGGCGCGGCAGGCAGCCTCGGTGTCGCGGAAGGCCACCATGAACCCGTCGCCGGCGGTCTTCACGACCTGGCCCTGGTGCTGCTCGATGCGGGTCCGCACGATCCGGTCGTGCGCGGCCAGCACCTTCACAAAAGTCTTGTCGCCCAGCTGGTCGTTGAGGGCGGTGGAGTCCTCGACGTCGGAGAAGAACAGGGTGACCGTGCCATCGGCGGCGGCCATGTTGAGGATGTCGGCCCGCTCCGTCCCGGCCCAGGTGGTGATGTCCTCGATGGTGGACTGGATCAGACCGGCGATGCCCTGCTCGCGCACCCGCGTGGCCGTCCGGATCACCCGGCGCACGGCGCGCTCCGCCGAGCTGGTCGGCGGTCCCGGGCGCAGAGCGGCGTCGAGGTCGCGCTCGAGGGTGTCGATGTGCATCCGGGCCAGCGCCAGCTGGCGACGGACGAACGCGAGCGCCCAGCCGAGCGCCACGCAGGCGACGAGCAGCACCGCGCACCCGAGTCCCAGCAGCACCGTCACGGCCGCAGCCTAGGGCGTTTCGCGTGGCCGGCGCCGGGGTTCCGCACGTTGTTCAGGTCACGTCGCCGTCGACGTACACCCAACGCCCGCGGCGCCGCTCGAACCGGCTCCGCTCGTGCATCGAGCCCGTCACGGATCCCTCGTACGACGCGGTGAACTCCACCCAGTCCTCACCCGAGCCGTCGATCACCAGCCCCGTCCAGGTCAGCGTGTCAGGGGCGATGACGGCCGGCCGGGTCCGCGGGTGCCAGGTCCGGAACACGTAGTCCACGTCCTTGATGGCGTACGCCGAGTAGCGCGACCGCATCAGCTCCTCGGCCGTCGCCGCGTCCCGCGCGCCCCGGTGCAGGGGTCCGCAGCAGGCGTCGTACGCCGTCCCCGACCCGCAGGGGCACTCCTCGAACACGCGACAAAGATATTGCGCACCGTCGTAGCGTGGTGCTGTGACCGTCTCCCCGAACCCGGCCCCCACGATCGCGACCGTCGGAGAGCTGAGCGCCTCCGGCCACGTGCTGAAGTCCCTGCGCCAGGAGATCCGCGACAACCTGCTCGCGAAGCTGGCCGCCGGCGAGAACCCCTGGCCCGGCCTGCACGGCCTCGACGGCACCGTCGTGCCGCAGCTGGAGCGTGCGCTCATCGCGGGCCACGACGTGGTGCTGCTGGGCGAGCGCGGGCAGGGCAAGACCCGCATCCTGCGCACCCTGATGGGGCTGCTCGACGAGTGGTCCCCGGTGATCTCCGGCAGCGAGCTCGGGGAGCACCCGTTCGACCCGATCACGGTCCAGTCCCTCGCGGCCGTTGCGGAGCACGGCGACGCGCTGCGGATCTCGTGGCGCCATCGCAGCGAGAGGTACGCCGAGAAGCTGGCCACCCCCGACACCTCGGTCGCCGACCTGATCGGTGACGTCGACCCGATGAAGGTCGCGGAGGGCCGGTCGCTGGGCGACCCGGAGACGATCCACTTCGGCCTGATCCCGCGGTCGCACCGGGGCATCGTCGCCATCAACGAGCTGCCCGACCTGGCCGAGCGGATCCAGGTCGCGATGCTCAACGTGATGGAGGAGCGCGACATCCAGATCCGCGGCTACGTCCTGCGGCTGCCGCTCGACGTCCTGGTGGTGGCCAGCGCGAACCCGGAGGACTACACCAACCGCGGGCGCATCATCACCCCGCTCAAGGACCGGTTCGGCGCCGAGATCCGCACCCACTACCCGACCGAGCTCGACGACGAGATGGCCGTGGTCCGGCAGGAGGCCCACCTCGTCGCCGACGTCCCCGACTACCTGGTCGAGATCATCGCCCGCTTCACCCGCAACCTGCGCGAGTCCAGCTCGGTCGACCAGCGCAGCGGCGTCAGCGCCCGGTTCGCGATCGCCGGCGCCGAGACCATCGCCGCGGCAGCACTGCACCGCTCGACGGCACGCGGCGAGCACGACGCCGTCGCCCGCACGGTCGACCTGACGACGGCGGTCGACGTGCTGGGCGGCAAGATCGAGTTCGAGACAGGGGAGCAGGGCCGCGAGTCGGAGGTCCTCACCC